>CAZXKD010000123.1:0-8656 GCA_964641215.1 uncultured Gemmatimonadaceae bacterium | reverse complement strand
GCGAGCTCGTCGAGCGGCTGCGGGCGCGCAAGGATCCGGAGGAGGTCGCCGCGATCGGCGCGGCGGCGGCGCTGGCCGCCGCGGCCCTGCGCGAGACGCTCGCGAGCGTCCGGGTGGGGATGACGGAGCGCGAGATCGCCGGCCGGCTCGAAGGCGCGTTGCGACGCCTCGGCAGCGAAGGGCATCCCTTCCCGACCATCGTGGCGTCGGGACCGCGTACCGCGCTGCCTCACGCGCGCACCAGCCCGCGCGCCGTGACGGCCGGGGACTGGCTGCTGATCGATTTCGGAGCACAGGTGGACGGGTACTGCGCCGACATCACCCGCACGGTGGTCGTTGGGGCGAGAGCGACAGACGCGCAGCGGGCCTTGTACGAGCTGGTGCGCACGGCGCAGCGGCGCGCGCGCGAGGGGGTGCGGGCGGGGATGCCCGGTCGCGAGGCCGACGCGCTGGCGCGGGAGCTCATCGAAGCCCGCGGCTTCGGGGACGCGTTCGGGCACTCACTCGGTCACGGACTGGGGCTCGAGGTGCACGAAGCGCCGCGGCTCGCCAAGACCAACGCCGAACCGCTGCCGTCGGACGCCGTCGTGACCATCGAGCCGGGCATCTATCTGGCGGGGCAGGGCGGAGTGCGGATCGAGGACGACGTGCATCTGGCCGAGGACGGTCCGAAGCTGTTGTCCGACGGCGCGACTGACCTGCTCGAGCTGACGTGACCTGACGAGCGCCCCGAGTGGAGGAGGCGGTGATTGACGCCGCGGGCGCCCCGGTACTCTATTTGGGCACTGACATGAACCTGGATATCATCGCGCAGCTGGTGAAGATCCTGAAGGACGCCCCCGAGCTGGGCGCGATCGAGGTGCGCCGGGGGCCGTTCGGGTTCTGGTCGTCGGTGCGCGTATCGAAGGCGGGCCATGCCGCCAATACCGGTGGCCAGCACGTGATTTTGGCGGCTTCCCCCACCGGCCCCCCCCCCCCGTCCCGCTTCCCGCTCCCGGGGTGGCCGAGGCAGCAAGCGGGAGGCGGGAAGGCGCGGTGGCCGCGCCGGCCGCGGGCCTCGAGATCAAGTCTCCCATGGTGGGCACGTTCTACAAGTCGCCCGAGCCGGGGGCGGAGGCGTACGTGAAGGTGGGCAGCCGGGTCGCCGTGGGTCAGGTGGTCTGCATCATCGAGGCGATGAAGATCATGAATGAAATCGAGTCCGAGGTGCAGGGCGTGGTTCGGGAAATCCTCGTGGAGAACGCCCAGCCCGTGGAGTTCGGACAGGTCCTCTTCCGGGTCGATCCCCATGCCTGACGCGCATTCCGGTTCGCCGCCATTCAACTTCAAGGCGGCCATCACCTACATGGTCCAGCGCAACGGATCGGACCTCCTGCTCAAGGTCGGCCGGCCGGCCACGATCCGCGTGAACGGTGAGCTGGTGGGACTGGAAACGGCGCCGCTCAAGCCCGAGGAGCTCAAATCGCTGGCCGAGCAGATCATGACGCCGCGCCAGGTCAAGGAGTTCGCGGAGCACAAGGAAGCCGACTTCGCGATCGGCGTGCCGGGCGTGGGGCGGTTCCGCACCAACGTCTACCAGCAGCGCGGCACCGTCGCCTTCGCCTTCCGGGCCATCCCCTACGAGGTCAAGACGATCAAAGAGCTGTCGCTGCCCCCCGTGCTGGAGGAGATCGCGCTGAAGCCGCGGGGACTGGCGCTGGTGACAGGCGTGACGGGATCGGGGAAGTCGACGGCGCTCGCCGCCATGGTCAACCACATCAATCACAACCGCCGGGTCAACATCATCACGATCGAGGATCCGATCGAGTTCCTGCATCGCGACAACCTCGCGAACATCTCGCAGCGAGAGGTGGGCAACGACACCCTGTCGTTCAACTCGGCGCTGCGCCACGTGCTGCGCCAGGACCCCGACGTCATTCTGATCGGCGAGATCCGCGACATGGAGACGCTGGATACGGCCCTCAAGGCGGCGGACACCGGCCACCTCGTGTTTTCGACGCTGCACACGACCGACGCCACGCAGAGCATCAACCGGGTGATCTCGTTCTTCCCGCCGCACCAGCACGACGAGGTGCGTCACCTCCTCTCCACCGCCCTGCAGGCGGTGATCTCGCTGCGCCTGGTGCCGCGCAAAGACGGCAAGGGCCGCGTCCCAGCCGCGGAGGTGCTCATCAACACGGCGGCGGTGCAGGACAACATCCGCGACCTCGCCAAGGGGCTCAACATTCCCGACCTGATCGCCGAAGGCTCGGTCCAGTACGGGATGCAGAGCTTCGACCAGTCGCTCTTCTACTGGTACAAACAGGGCGTCATCAGCTACGAGAGCGCCGTGTTCTTCGCCACGAATCCGAGCGAATTCGCGCTGAAGGTGTCCGGGGTCGACTCCTCGGCCGACCGGCTGGGCGGCACCCCCGGCGCGCGCGCGGCCGGCGCGATCGACCTCACCCCCTGATGTTCAAGAAAGTCCTCATCGCCAACCGCGGGGAGATCGCCCTGCGGGTCATTCGCGCATGCAAGGAGCTGGGGCTGGAGACGGTCGCCGTCTACTCCGAGGCCGATCGCGAGTGCCTGCACGTGCGCTTCGCGGAGGACGACGTCTGCATCGGGCGCGCGCCCAGCCGCGACAGCTATCTCAACATCCCGCGCATCATCGCCGCCGCCGAGATCACGGGGGCCGACGCCATCCACCCCGGCTACGGCTTCCTCGCCGAGAACGCCGAATTCGCCGAGATCGTGCAGGCGTCGAACATCACCTTCATCGGCCCCACCCCCGACCAGATCCGCCAGATGGGCGACAAGGCGACCGCCCGCAACATCGTCCAGAAATTGAAGATCGCGACCGTGCCGGGCTCGCCCGGGCCGGTGGAGAGCCTCGAGGAGGGGCTGGCGATCGCCGAGCAGATCGGCTTCCCGGTGATCATCAAGGCGGCCGGCGGCGGGGGCGGCAAAGGGATGCGCGTCGCGGTCGACCCGGAGGTGTTCCCCCAGGCCTACACCCTGGCCCGCCAGGAGGCGTTGGCGGCGTTCGGCTCCGACCAGGTCTACCTCGAGAAGTACCTGGCCCGGCCCCGGCACATCGAGATCCAGGTCATGGGGGACACGCACGGCAAGGTCATGCACCTGTGCGAGCGGGATTGCTCGGTGCAGCGCCGCCATCAGAAGCTGATCGAGGAAGCGCCGAGCCCGGCGGTGGACCAGACCTTGCGCGAGGACATCGGCGAGGCGGCCGTGAAGGCGGCCGAAGCCATCGGCTACGTCGGGGCGGGGACGGTGGAGTTCCTGCTCGACGAGGACGGCGCCTTCTATTTCATGGAGATGAACACCCGGATCCAGGTCGAGCACCCCGTCACCGAGATGTGCACCAATTTCGACCTGGTGAAGGAGCAGATCCGCGTCGCCGCGGGCGAGCCCCTCTCCATCATCATGAACGGCAACCGGCTGCGCGGCCACGCCATCGAGTGCCGCGTCAATGCCGAGGATCCGGCGCGCAATTTCCAGCCGGCCCCCGGCCTGATCACCGCGTACCATCCACCGGGCGGTCCCGGCGTGCGCGTGGACACGCATATCTACGCGGGCTACACCGTCCCGCCCTACTATGACTCGCTGCTGGCCAAGGTCATCGTGCACGGCAACAGCCGGGAGGAGGCGCTGGCGCGCATGCGGCAGGCGCTGGACTCGTTTATCATTGAAGGTGTGACGACGACGATCCCGTTCCTCAGCCGGGTCATGCGCCACCCCGACTTCGTGGCGGGGACCGTCGACACGAAGTTCCTCGAGCGCGAGCCGCACCTCCTCAAAGACCCGGCATGAAGATCGCCGTGCATTTCACCCCGCTCGGCGTGAGCGCTCCAGAGCTCGCCGGCCGCGGGGTCGTCGTCATCGACGTGTTGCGGGCCGCCACGACGATCATCACGGCCCTGGCCAACGGGGCCAAAGCCGTCGTGCCGGCCGCCACCGCCGAAGAGGCCGTGCGGCTCACCGCCAACCTCGCGAAGGATGGGTTCCTCCTCGCCGGCGAGCGCAAATCCCTGAAGATCGAAGGCTTCGCGCTCGGCAACTCGCCGCGCGAGATGACCCCGGCCGTGGTGAGCGGCAAGACCATCTTCCTCGCCACCACCAATGGCACGCCGGCCGTGATCGCGGCGCAGGGCGGCGACCCGGTGCTGGTCGGCGCGGCGGTCAATTTCAAGGCGCTGGTCGCGCGGGCCCGGGCGGTGTTCGCCGAGCGCGGCGACCTGGTGATCGTGTGCGCGGGACGCGAGCGCGAATTCGCGCTGGAGGACGCCTACACCGCCGGCCGGATCGTGCGGGCCTTGAAGCGCGGATCCCGACAGCTGCGCCTCAACGACGCGGCCGCGGCCGCCGCGGAACTGGCCACCCACTTCGGCGGCTGGGCCGACGCGCTGGGCGGCTGCGCGGCGGCGCAGCAGCTCGCCGAGGTCGATCTGGGCGAGGACGTCGCCTTCAGCAGCAAACCGGACCGCTTCAGCGTCGTGCCGACCTACGCGGACCGGCGCATCACATGAACCCGAAAGCGCGCGAAGAGCTGATCGGTATCGGCGCCCTCGCGGTCGGGTTGTTCCTCGGCCTCACCCTGCTGCGCCTGCCGATCACGGGCAGCTGGGGGGACGGGATGGGCTCCCTGCTGTGGAAAGTCTTCGGCGTCGGCTCGGTGCTGCTCCCTGCCCTCGGGATCGGGTGGGCGCTGGCCGGCTTCGGGCGCCTGGGCACCCTCTCGAGCGGGCGAACCGCGGCGCTCGGCGCCGGATTGATCCTGCTGCTCCCCTACGGCATCGGCGTCCTGACGGGACCGGTCCTGCCGTCCGATTACGCGGCCTGGACCGCGCGGGAAAAGCTCGTCGGCCTGCTGCCGGCAGTGGTGGTGCAGGGCATCCACGCCGCGGTCGGCACTGCCGGGGGCGTGCTGGTCGGCCTCTTCGCGCTCTCGGCCCTGGGGATCCTGACAGTGGGATGGCATCCGCTGGTCGCGCTCCGGAGCCGGGGCACGAAAGACGAAGAGCGGGAAACGAGAAACGGGAAGCGAGAAACGGACAAGCTCGGCAAGCCGAGCCGCGAGGAAGCAACGACCACGTTTCCCGTTTCCCGATTCCCGAAGGAGCGGAAGTTGAAAGGCGCACCGTCCGTCAGGCCAGCCCAGGTGCCGGCGGGAGTACTGATCCCGCCGATCGAGCTGTTAACGCCCCCGCCCCCGGAGAACGGCACCGCCGGGCTGGCGCAGATCGAGCAGATGGGGGACAAGCTGATCGAGACCCTGCAGACCTTTCGCGTGGAAGGCTCGATCGCCGGTCGCACCGTCGGGCCCGTGGTGACCCAGTACGAGGTCGCGCCCGGGCCGGGCGTGAAAGTCGGGCGGATCGCCGCCCTCGCTGACGACCTGGCGCTCGCCATGCGCGCCCCGTCCCTGCGCATCGTGGCGCCGATCCCGGGGAAGGCGGCGGTCGGGATCGAAGTGCCCAACCCCATGCCGCGCATGGTGCACATCCGCGAGCTGCTCGAGGGGGTGGAGTACCACCGCGGCGCCCGCGTGCTGCCCATCGCCCTCGGCAAGAACCTCGAGGGCGACCCGGTGGTGGCGGACCTCGCGAAGATGCCGCACCTCCTGATCGCGGGCGTCACGGGCTCGGGGAAGTCGGTCTGCATCAACACGGTCATCACCAGCCTCCTGTACACGCACCCCCCCGAGCGGCTCAAGCTGCTGATGGTCGATCCCAAAATGGTCGAGCTGTCGATGTACGCCGCGCTGCCGCACCTGGGGCTCCCGGTGGTGACGAACCACCACAAGGCGGCCAGCGTGCTGAAATGGGCGGTCTGGGAGATGGAGCGCCGCTACCGGCTGCTCCATGCCAACCACGCCCGCAACATCGTGGACTTCAACAAGAAGGTGGACGAGAAGCGGCCGCTGAAAGGACCGCGCGAGACGCTCACCACCCAGGCGGGGATCCAGCGCGAGCTGCCCCTCGACGGCGAGTACACCGACGGTATCCTCCCTTACATCGTGCTGATCGTGGACGAGCTCGCGGACCTGATCCTCACGGTGCAGGGGGAGATCGAGACTCCGCTGGCGACCCTCGCCCAGAAGGCGCGCGCCATCGGGATCCACATCGTGCTCGCGACGCAGCGGCCGTCGGTGAACGTCATCACCGGCCTCATCAAGGCGAACTTCCCGTGCCGGATCGCCTTCCGGGTCTCGGCCAAGGTGGACAGCCGGACGATTCTCGATCAGAATGGCGCCGAGACGCTGCTCGGCAACGGCGACATGCTGTTCCTGCCGCCGGGCAAGAGCGAGCTGTTGCGCGTCCAGGGGGGGTTCATCGCGACGGAGGAGACGGAGCGCCTCATGGAGTGGTACAAGGGGCACGCCGCCGCCGCGGCTATCCCGGCGGGCTCGAGCATCGGCGACCAGGTCGCCGCCTTGGAGGCGGCGGAGGCGGAAGCCGAGGAGGGAGGGGGTGCGGGCAGCGGAGAGGGCGCGGGCGAGCGCGATCCCCTGTTCCGCCAGGCCGCCGAAGTCTGCATCCAGAATCAGCTCGGCTCGACCTCGCTGCTGCAGCGGCGCATGAGCATCGGCTACGGCCGCGCGGCGCGCATCATCGACCAGCTGGAGGTCGCGGGCATTCTGGGCCCGGCCAACGGCAGCAAGCCGCGAGACGTGCTGGTGGGGCTCGAGGAGCTGGACGAGCTCTGTCACGAGTGAGCGGTGAGCGGTACGCGGTACGCCGTGCGCAGGACCGCAAGCCCGCTCACGGTGCACCACGGACGGCGCACATTGGTTCCAGGCGGCGTTCGATTGGTTATCGCTCCGTAGCCTGGCAGGCTAGGTTGTAGCGTGAGATCCGGGCTGCGCAGCGACCCCCAGGAGTGGACCGACGAGCGCCACCGGCAGGGGTTGGCCGGAGAGCGACAGGCGATCCGCTACTTGGCCAGCCGGGGGTGGGTCGTGCTGGCGCACCGGTTCCGGGTGGGCCGCCTGGAGATCGATGTGATCGCACGTCGAGGGCGGTTGGTGACGTTCGTCGAGGTAAAGGCGCGACGCAGTGAGGCGTTCGGCAGCCCGCTGGAGGCCGTCACGGGGGCCAAGCGGCGCGAGCTGGTGAAGGTGGCGCGGGCCTGGGTCGACCGGTTCGGCCGGCCGACCGACGTCTACCGCTTCGACTGCATCGCCCTGACCGGGGGCCGCTTGGAGCACCTGGAAGACGCGTTTCGCCCCGGGTGGCGCTGACCGGGGTTTCGGTATATATTCGGGCCTCCTATAGCGAGGCCCGCAAACCATGTCGAGGACTCTCATGGCGGCTGAATCCCAGGACACGACTCCGCAACTGAGCGACGAGCGTCGCAAAGCCCTGAACCTGGCCATCACCCAGATCGAGAAGACGTGCGGCAAGGGCGCCATCATGCGGATGGGCGCCGACTCCCCGCGGGTGCGCGTGGAGGCGATCTCGACGGGGGCCATCAACCTCGACGCCGCGATCGGCATCGGGGGGATCCCCCGGGGCCGGGTCACCGAGATCTTCGGCCCGGAGTCGAGCGGCAAGACGACGCTGGCCCTGCACGTGGCGGCGCACGCCCAGCGTGCCGGGGGCGCCGCGGCCTACATCGACGCCGAGCACGCCCTGGACGTGGAGTACGCCAAGAAGCTGGGTGTCGACGTGGACAACTTGCTGGTCTCCCAGCCCGACACGGGCGAGCAGGGGCTCGAGATCTGCGAGATCCTGGTGCGCTCGGGGGCGGTGGACGTGGTGGTGGTGGACTCGGTCGCCGCGCTCGTCCCCAAGGCCGAGATCGAGGGGGAGATGGGTGAGGCCCACATGGGCCTGCAGGCGCGCCTCATGAGCCAGGCGCTGCGCAAGCTGGCCGGCGCCATCAACCGCTCGCGCACCTCGGTGATCTTCATCAATCAGCTGCGGGAGAAGATCGGCGTCATGTTCGGGAACCCCGAGACCACCACGGGGGGCCGGGCGCTCAAGTTCTACGCGTCGGTCCGGCTCGACATGCGGCGCCTGGGGCCGGTCAAGGAGCGGGAGATGGTGATCGGCAATCACGTGCGCGTGAAGGTGGTGAAGAACAAGGTCGCGCCGCCGTTCCGGCAGGCCGAGTTCGACATCATGTTCGACGAGGGGATCAGCCACGAATCGCTGCTCGTAGACATCGCCGCCGAAGCGGGGATCATCGAGAAGTCGGGCGCCTGGTATTCCTACGGCAAGGACCGCATCGGCCAGGGGCGGGAGAACGCCAAGCTCTACCTCAAGGATCACGCCGAGCTGTCGGCCGAGATCGAAGCGCGGGTCAAGGAGCACCTCGGCGTGAAGACTACGGTCGGCGCCGACGAGGAGGCCCCCGCCGCGGAGGAGTAGTGCCGACTCTCACCGGGGTCGCCCCCGATCCGCGCCAGCCGGGCTACCAGCTGCTGGAAGTGGATCGGGGGCGGTTTGCTTCGCTGCCGGAGGCGGCGCTGGCCGGCCTGCCGCTGGGGGTGGGCCGGGAGATCGCGCCCCTGCTGCTCGCCCGGCTGCAGGAGCTGGCGGACGTCGAGGCGGCCTACCGCGCCGCCGCGCGCATGGAGGCGCGCCGCTCCCATGCGCGCCTGGACCTGCGGCGCCGTCTGGTCCAGAAGCAGCATCCGCCCGCCGCGGTCGAG
>CAZXKD010000122.1:0-8775 GCA_964641215.1 uncultured Gemmatimonadaceae bacterium | reverse complement strand
TCGCCGTCGCGGCCGACGCCGCTCCTCCCACCGCGTCGCCGCGCCGCTGGATCGTGGCGCCGGCGCCCGATGACTCGTCCCTGCCGCTGCTTCGGCCCCAGCCCACCTGGGACGACGTGCACCGCGGCGCCCTGGCCTCCGCGGGCCCACCGCTCGCCGTCCAGGAGACGGACACGGGGCTAGCGTTCGCGACGCTGGCGGGAGCGCCGCCGCAGACCTGGTTTGGTCCCGGCTTCGGTCAGTTCGCCCTTGTGGACACGACGAGCAGGGAAGGGGGTGAGGGGGCGGCCCTGCGCCCGGCCGCCATCCCACTGCAAGGTCGCTGGCGGCGGCTGGCGCTGGCGTGGGTGCTGCAGAGCCCCGAGCTCGCCCGCGCCGCGACGCGCGGCTCGCTCCTGGTATGGCGGCGCGACGTGTTGGAGCGACTCGCGCGTCTCGCGCCCTTTGCGGAGTTCGATCCGCCGACGCCGGTCCTCGCGCAGGGGGCGTTGTGGTGGCTCGCCTATGGCTACGTGGCGAGCGAGGCGTTCCCGCTGGCGCGGCCGCTCCCCTGGCAGGAACGCCGGGTGAGCTATCGGCGCGCCGGGCTGTTGGGCGGCGTGAACGCCGCCACCGGCGAGACCCGCCTCTGGTTCGCGCCGGGCAAGGACTCGCTCACCGCCGCATGGGCGCGACTGTTCGCCCCGTTGGTCCGGCCGCTCGACAGCCTCCCGGCCGGGCTGCGCGCCCAGCTGCCGTATCCGATCGGCGGGTTCCGCCTCGCCGCGACCGCGCTGGCTCGTCTCGAAGCCGACTCGCTCGGGTGGACCGCGCGGCCGAGCGAGCCCTTTGAGCTGGCGGGGCCGGATTCCGACGGCGGAGCGGATCTGGCCCGGTGGACCGCGCAGGGGTTCGAGTCCAGCGCCGGGACCCAGACGCGATTCGAAGCGCTGCTGGCCGGCACGGTGACCGCCGCCGGCCCCCGGCTGTTCCTGTGGCGGCCGTCGCCACTGCGGCGCGAGCCCCGGCCGCCGGAGGTCCTCGGCGCCGCGGATACGAAGCCCGGGGTGCTGCGTCTCTGGCCGGCCGGCGGCTGGCTGCTCGCCGTTCAGGCCCAGTTCGCCCAGGCGATCGATACCGACGGCGTCCCCCGTCTGCTGCGCGTGTACCTGTCGCTCGGCACCCGGCGCGGCGTGGGGGCGACGCCGCTGGCCGCGCTCCGCAATCTGCAGGCGGCACCCGGAGCCCCGGCCGATACGACGCTCCAGGGGCGCTGGCGGGATGCCCGGCGGCTCGCCGCCCAGGCGGATTCCGCGCTGGCGGCCGGGGACCTGGAGGCGTTCGCCGCGCTGTATCGCCGGCTCTCCGAGCTGCTCAAGCTTGCTCACGCCCCCTGACCGGGCTAGGTTGCGCGCGCGTGAGCCCCGGATCGATCGTCGTCGCGCTCGGCGGCAACGCCGTCGCCCCTCCGGGGGAGCGGCCCACGATCGCCAATCAGTTCCGCCACACCCGCGAGAGCCTGGCCCCGATCGTGGAGCTGGCGCGCGCCGGCTGGCACATCACGCTGGTGCACGGCAACGGCCCGCAGGTCGGCGATGACCTGGCCCGCAACGAGCTCGCCGCCGACCAGGTGGAGCCGTTGCCGCTCGGCGTGCTGGTGGCCGCGACGGCCGGCTGGATGGGCTACATGATCCAGCAGTCGCTCCAGAACGCCCTGGCGCGGGCCCATGTCGAGCGCACCGTCGTCACGTTGATCACGCAGACGCTGTGCGACGCGAACGACCCGAACGTGCGGACGCCGACCAAGCCGATCGGCCATCCGCTCGACCGGGCGCAGGTGGCGCGGCTGCAGGCGCGCGGCGTGCCGGTGCGGGAAGACCCGCCCGGTGGCGGCCGCTGGCGGCGGCTGACGCCGAGCCCGGTCCCGATCGGCATCGTCGAGCGGGACATGATCCGCCACCTCGTGACCGCCGGGCACATCGTGATCGCCTGCGGCGGCGGCGGGCCGCCGGTTTACACCGATCCTCGGCTCGGGCTGGAGGGCATCGATGCCGTGGCCGACAAGGACCGCGTGGCGGCGATTCTGGGCCGCGAGATCGGCGCCCAGGTGCTGTTGATCCTGACGAACGTGGACGCGGTCTACCGCGGCTTCGGGACGCCGCATCAGGCGGCAGTGCGCCACCTCAGCCTCGCCGAGGCGGACCAGCTGCTGGCGGGGAGCGAGCTGGGCACGGGCAGCATGCGCCCCAAGGTCGAAGCGGCGGCCGCATTCGTCCGCACCGGGAAGGGCGGGGCGGAGCGCGCGATCATCGCCGCGCTGTCGCAGGGCCTCGCCGCTCTGGACGGCGCAACCGGGACCACGATCACGAGGGAGCGCGGGTGAACCTGCACGAATACCAGGCGCGCGACATCCTGCGGCAACAGGGCGTTCCCATGCCCGACGCCGCAGTCGCCGCTACGCCGGAGGAGGCCCGGGCGATCGCGACGCGGCTGGGCGGGAAGGTCGTGGTGAAAGCGCAGGTGCACGCGGGCGGCCGCGGCAAGGCGGGCGGTGTCAAGCTGGCGCAGACCGCGGCCGAAGCGGCGGCGCACGCCACGCAGATCCTGGGCATGACCATCAGGGGACTGCCCGTGCACAAAGTCCTGATCGCGCCGGCGGTCGAGATCGCCTCGGAGAGCTACGTGGGCATCATCGTGGACCGCGCCTCGCAGCTCCCGGTGCTGATGGTCAGCCCGGCGGGCGGGATCGATATCGAGCAGGTCGCCGCGGAAACGCCCCAGAAGATCCACCGGCTCGCGATCGATCCCCGCTTCGGGCTGCTGGCCCACCAGGCGCTGGGCCTCGGCTTGCGGCTGTATCCGGGCCTCGGCCAGGCGCGCGCGGCGGCGGACATCATGCAGAAGCTCGCCGCCGCGGTGTACGCGGTCGGCGCCTCGCTCGCGGAGATCAACCCGCTGGGCACCACCCCCGACGGGCGCGTGCTGGCCTTGGATGCGAAGATCGTGGTGGACGACAACGAGCTCGAACGCCTGCCGGAGATCGCGGCGCTGCGCGACGCCAGCGCCGAGGCCCCCTCCGAGGTGGCGGCCCGGGAGGCCGGGCTCACGTTCATCAAGCTGGAGGGGAGCGTCGGTTGCTGCGTCAACGGCGCCGGCCTCGCCATGGCCACGCTGGACCTGGTGAAGTATTACGGCGGCGCCCCCGCCAACTTCCTCGACATCGGCGGCAGCTCCAACCCGCAGAAGGTGGTGAACGCCCTCAGGATCATCACCACCGACCCGCAGGTGAAGGCGATCCTCTTCAATATTTTCGGCGGCATCACCCGCTGCGACGACGTCGCCAACGGGATCGTGCAGGCGACGAGCCAATTCCCCCTCAAAGTGCCGATGGTCGTGCGGCTCACCGGCACCAACGAGCGGGAGGCGGTGGAGATCCTCACCAAGGCGGGCTACGCGGCCCTCACCGACATGGACGAAGCGGTCCGGCAAGCCGTGGAGCGGGCGGCGTGAGCATCTTCATCAATAAAGAGACACGCCTGCTCATCCAGGGCATCACGGGCCGGGACGGCTCCTTTCACGCCAAGCAGATGCTGAGCTACGGCACAAAAGTCGTGGCCGGCGTGACGCCCGGCAAAGGCGGCCAGCTGTTCGAGGGCCTGGTGCCGGTTTTCAACACCGTCGTGGAAGCGGTTGCGGAGACGAAGGCGAACACGGCCGCGATCTACGTGCCCGCCGCGGTCGCCGCCTCGGCGATCTTCGAAGCCGCGGACGCGGGACTCAGCCTGGTCGTGTGCATTACCGAGGGCATCCCGGTGCTCGACATGACGAAGGTGATGCCGTTCGTGCGCGAGCGCGGCGCCCGGCTGATCGGACCCAACTGTCCGGGCCTCATCTCCCCCAGCCAGAGCAAGGTGGGCATCATCCCCGGCAACATCTGCAAGCCCGGCAAAATCGGCGTGGTGTCGCGCAGCGGCACGCTCACCTACGAGATCATCCATCAACTGTCGACCCGGGGTTTCGGCCAATCCACCTGCGTCGGCATCGGCGGCGACCCGATCATCGGCACCAGCTTCATCCACTGCCTCTCCGCGTTCCAGGCCGACGCGGAGACCGAGGCGGTGGTGCTGATCGGCGAGATCGGCGGCACCGACGAGCAGCTCGCCGCCGAGTTCGTCAAGGGTGGGATGACCAAGCCCGTGGTCGGCTTCATCGCCGGGCAGACGGCGCCGCCGGGCCGCCGCATGGGCCACGCCGGCGCCATCATCTCGGGGTCGAGCGGCACCGCCGCCGAGAAGATGCAGGCCCTGGCGGCTGCCGGGATCAGCGTGATGCAGCGCCCCGCCGACGTGGTGCCCCTGCTCAAGGAACGGTTGTGAAGCTCGGCGAGGTCTTGAAGCCCGAGCAGGTGGTGGTGCCGCTGCACGCCGCCACCGTGAAGGAAGCGACCGAGCAGCTGGCCGAGCGCCTGATCGCGGCGCGCGCGGTGACCGAGCCGCAGCGGCTGACGGCCGTCATCAGGCATGCCTGGCCCGAGGACATGGTCAGCGTCGGCGCGCACGCCTTCCTGCCCCACTTCCGCACCGAGGCGGTACCGGGGCTGGTGGCGGCGGTGGGCGTCGCCCCGACGCCGATCCGCTGGGAGAAGGACCCCCACCGCACGGCGCGCGTGGTGATCCTGATCGTGGCGCCGCCGCGCGAGACGCCGACGTATCTGCAGGTGGTGGGCGCCTTCGCCCGCGCGCTCAGCAACCCGGCAACAGTGCTGGCGCTGCTCGCCGCCAAGACGCCGGCGCAGGTGGTCGAGCTGGCGGCTTTCGCGGCGATCGAGCTGCCCACTCACCTGACGGTCCGGGACGTGATGACGCCGCACGTGTACACCGCGAAACCCGACCAGACGCTGGGCGAGGTGGCCGAGTTCCTGCTCGAGCACGACGTGCGCGCGCTGCCGGTGGTGGACGACTCCGGTTCACTGGTTGGCATCATCACGCACCGCGAGTTGCTGCGTCACCTGATCCCCAGCTATCTGCAGCGCACCAAGACGGGGGAGTTGCGGGCCCCCAGCGCCGCGCAGCTGCAGCGCGGCAGCGCGGATCCTCGCCAGCTGCTCGTGAAGGAAGCCATGGCGCGCACGGTGCTGTGTCTGTCGGAGGAGCAGACGCTCTCCGACGTAGCGAGCCTGATGAACAGCAAGGATGTCGATCGCTTTCCGGTCGTGCGCGAGGGAATGGTGGTCGGGTTCCTGACCCGTGCCGACCTGATCCGCCGCTTGATCGCCGCTCCCTAGCCCCTTAGCCCCTTAGCCCCTTAGCCGCCTAGCCCCTTAGCCCTTTATGCTCACCCTCGCCATCATCAAGCCCGACGCCATCGCGGCCGGCCACGCCGGGAAGATCCTCGCCCACCTCGAAGGGCAGGGGTTCAAGATGCGCGCCGCGCGACTGGTGCGGTTGAGTCCGGCCCAAGCCGAAAAGTTCTACGCCGTCCACCGCGAGCGTCCGTTTTTCCGGCCGCTCGTCGCGTTCATGACTTCCGGGCCGGCGCTGGCGATGGCCCTCGAGCGCGAGGACGCCGTGGTGCAGCTGCGACAGGTGATCGGCGCGACCGACCCCGCCGAGGCGCAGGCCGGCACGGTGCGCAAGCTGTACGCCCAGTCGAAGGAGCGAAACGCCATCCACGCGTCCGACAGCGCGGCAACCGCGGTGGCGGAGGTAGCGTTTTTCTTCCCCGAGCTCGGAGCCCCGGGTCGCGCCTAGCGGCGTCGAGTTCGCTTGACGCAAGTCCCACAAGGGTTTAGCTTCGCTGTCCATGCTGCAAGTCGACCTGCGGGAGCTGGCCGGGGGACCGGTCGCAACGGTGGGTGAGCTCCCGGCCGACGACCCCCTGTTCGCCGGGCTGGGCTTGTCGCTCGCCCGGCATGTCGTTGTCGGGGGCCGGTTGCAGGAGATCGGGGAAGGGCGATTCTATTGGCACGGATCGCTCAGCACCGTCGTGCGAGGGGAATGCCGGCGCTGCCTCACAACCGTGACGCTGCCGGTGGCCGTGGACGTCGGCGCTCTGTTCAGCCAGGACCCCGAGACCGAGGATGATCCGGACACCTATCCGCTGCCCCGAGACGCCACGCTGGTCGACGTCACACCGGCGGTCCGAGAAGAGCTGGTGCTCGCGGCTCCGACCTTCCTGCTGTGCCGCGACGACTGCCCCGGGTTGTGCCCGCGCTGTGGCCAGGACTTGAACGCAGGTCCCTGCGGGTGCCAGCCGGTCACCGACTCGCGGTGGCAGGGGTTGGCCGCCCTCAAGGACAAGCTCCACGACTGACGAGGATGACGCATGGCGGTACCCAAGCGTAGAACATCGAAGCGGAAGAAGCGGGCCCGGCGGACGCACTATCGGGCGGAGCGGCCCACGCTGCAGCCTTGCCCGCGCTGCGGCGACCTCAAGCGCCCGCACCGAGTGTGCCCCACGTGCGGCTACTACAAGGGCGAGCAGCGGGTCGAGGTCGAGGACGTCTGACGTGATCCGCATCGCGCTGGACGCGATGGGCGGAGACTATGCCCCGCAGGTCGAGGTCGAGGGCGCGACGCAGGCGCTCCGGGACCTGCCGCCGACGTTCCGCATCCAGCTGGTGGGCCGCACGGCGGAGATCGAAGCGGCGCTACGCGGCGTCGCCGGCATGGACGGCAGCCGGCTCGACATCGTGGAGGCTCCCCAGGTGGTGGGGATGGGGGAAAAGCCGCTCGCCGCCCTGCGCGGCAAGCCCAACTCCTCGATCGCCGTCGGGTTGGGGCTCCAGAAGAAAGGCGCCTCCGATGCGTTCATCTCCGCCGGCAACACCGGCGCCGTGATGGCCGCGAGCACGCTGCTGCTGCGGCTGCACCCCGGCGTACAGCGGGCCGCCATCGGCGCGCTGTTTCCCACCGCCCGCCAGCCGGTGCTGGTGCTCGACGGCGGCGCCAATGTAGACTGCGACGCGCGCGAGCTCGTCGGCTTCGCCCATCTGGGCTCGGTGTACGCGCGCGACGTGCTGGGCCGGCCCCGGCCCGCCGTCGGGCTGCTCAACATCGGCGAGGAAGACGAGAAGGGGAACGCCGTGGTCAAGGAGGCACACCAGCTCCTCAAGACCGCCACGGGCCTGCATTACATCGGCAACGTCGAGGGGCGGGACATCCCGGCGGGTGAGACGCGGGAGCAAGCGCTGGACGTCGTGGTGTGCGATGGCTTCGTGGGTAACGTCGTGCTCAAGTTCTACGAGTCGGCGGCGCGCGTGTTCGTGTCGCTGGTGAACCGCGAGGCGCCCGACATCTTGCAGCGGGCTGAGATGGGCAAGGTCCTCACGGTCCTGGACTACTCGACCTACGGCGGCGCGCCGCTGCTCGGCGTGCAGGGAGTCGCCATCATCTGTCACGGCTCCTCGCCGGCCAAGGCGATCCGCAACGCGGTGCGGGTGGCGGTGCAGATGGTGGAGAGCCACCTCAGCCAGGACATCGGGGCCGAGTTCGCGGAAGGAGGCGCCGTCGCATGAAGCGCCCCTTCGCCGAGCTGGCGGGCACGGGGAGCTACGCGCCCCCTCGCGTGATGACCAACGACGAGTTCAGCAAGATCCTGGACACATCGGACCAGTGGATCCGCGAGCGCACGGGCATCCGCGAGCGGCGCATCTCCACCAAGGAAGAAACCAACGCCTGCATGGGGAAGGCCGCCGCGCTGCAGGTGCTGGAGCAGAACGGCCTCACGCCGCTCGACCTCGACGCCATCGTTTACGCCACCGCCTCCCCCGACCGGCTGCTGCCCTCGCAGGCCTGCGACCTGCAGGCGATCCTGGGCGCCAAGAACGCGGCCGCATTGGACGTGGGCGCGGCGTGCTCGGGGTTCGTGTACGCGCTGAGCGTGGCCGAAGCCATCGTGGCCGCGGAGCAGGCCGAGCGGGTCCTGGTCGTGGCGGCCGAGAAGCTGACGAGCATCATGGACTGGTCGGACCGCACCACGGCGGTGCTGTTCGGGGACGGCGCGGGCGCGACGCTGGTACGCCCGAGCAAAGGGACGCGAGGCATTCTCTCGTCGTACCTGAAGTCGGACGGCACGCTGGCCGAGCTGCTGTACCGGCCGGGCGGCGGCGCGTCGCACCCCCCGAGCGAGGAGCTGCTGAAGGACCACAGCTACTACATCAAGATGGCCGGCCGCGAAGTGTTCAAGGCGGCGGTGCTGTCCATGGCGGATGCGTGCGACCAGGCGCTGCGCCGCGCCGGCCTGACGGCCGACGACGTCGACCTGCTCATTCCCCACCAGGCCAACATCCGCATCATCGAGGCCACGGCCAAGCACGCCGGAGTGCCGATGGACAAGGTCTACGTGAACGTGGACAGGTTCGGCAACACCTCGGCGGCGTCGATCGCCATCGCCCTCGACGAAGCGGTGAAGACCGGCCGGCTGACGCCGGGGATGACGGTGATGTTCTGCGCCTTCGGGGCCGGCTTCACCTGGGCGAGCATGGTCGTGCGGTGGTAGCAGCGGCGGGGGTGGTGTGGCTCTGTCCGGGCCAGGGCGCGCAAAAAATCGGGATGGGCAAGGACCTCGCGGAGCGGTTTCCCGCGGCGCGCGCTACCTTCCAGGCGATCGACGACGCGCTCGGCGTCGCTCTCAGCCGGCTCATGTTCTCGGGCCCCGAGGAGGAGCTCACCGCCACGCACAACGCTCAGCCCGCCATCCTCGCGCATAGCGCCGCCGTGTTCGCGGTGGTGAGCGAAAGGGGGGGAGGGCGGAGCGCCTCCGCCCTCGCAGTTGCCGGCGCCGGCCACTCGCTCG
>CAZXKD010000121.1:1579-8798 GCA_964641215.1 uncultured Gemmatimonadaceae bacterium | reverse complement strand
CGAACGTGGCGACGTCACCCCAGCCCGCGGTGTACGCCGCCCGCTGGGCGGCGAGCGCGGACGCGGCCGGCGCTGCGCAGCCGAGCAGCAGACAGACGAAGCGATACACGGCGCGTACAACTTACGTACCTGGGCCCAGATGTGCTAAACGCCACTGGCGTGGCACCTTGCGGTTTCCCGCACCCGCCGCTAAGCTGTACCGTCGCCTTCCCAAGACTAGAGGCCGCGTGAACACGCAGACCCTCCAGCACATCGCGCTGTTCGACAAATGCAAGAACTTCACCCGGGCGCGCGAGGTGCAGGCAGCGGGCCTGTATCCGTACTTCAAGGCCATCTCCCACTCCGAAGACACCGTCGTCATGATCGAGGGCAAGCCCCGGATCATGATGGGCTCCAACAACTACCTCGGCCTGACGCATCATCCGGACGTGCTGGCCGCGGCCAAGGCCGCGCTGGAGCGCTACGGCTCCGGGTGCACCGGGAGCAGGTTCCTGAACGGCACGCTGGACCTGCACGAGCGGCTCGAGGCCGAACTGGCGGAGTTCTTCGGCAAAGAAGCCTGCCTCGTCTTTTCCACCGGCTACCAGGCGAATCTGGGGCTGATTTCCGGCCTGGTGGGCCGGGGGGACGTCGTGTTCCTGGACAAGCTGGACCACGCGTCGATCGTGGACGGCGCCAAGATGTCCCAGGGCGAGACGGTGCGGTTCAACCACGGCGATCTGGTCGGACTGGAGCGCAAGCTGCAGAAGGTGGACCCCAAGATCGGCACGATGGTCATCGTGGACGGCATCTATTCGATGGAAGGTGACATCGCCGACGTCCCGAACCTGCTCAAGGTGACGCAGAAGTACGGGGCGGCGCTCGCCATCGATGACGCGCACTCGGTCGGCGTGCTGGGCCCCCGGGGCGACGGCACCGCGGCCCATTTCGGCCTGGTGGACGAAGTGGACCTCATCGTGGGGACGTTCTCGAAGTCGCTCGCCTCGATCGGCGGCTTCGCGGCCGGGACGGAGAACGTGATCCACTTCCTCAAGCACAACAGCCGGCCGCTGATCTTCACCGCCGCGCTGCCTCCGGGCAACACCGCCGGGGTCCTGGCGGCGCTGCACGTGATGCAGCGCGAGCCCGAGCGGCGCGAGCGCCTGTGGAAGAACGCGCGGCGACTGCAGGAGGGGCTCCGCGGCCTGGGCTTCGACATCGGCCCCACGGAGACGCCCATCGTGCCGGTGCTGATCGGACCGCTCGAGAAGACCTTCCTTTTCTGGCGGAAACTGTTCGACGTGGGCGTGTTCACCAACCCGGTGGTGCCACCGGCCGTGCCGCCGTCGCAATGCCGGCTGCGCACCAGCCTGATGGCGACGCACACGGATGCGCAGATCGACACCGCCCTCGAGGCCTTCGCCGAGCTCGGTAAAGCGCTGGGGGTCATCTGAGCCGACCGGAGATCGCGCCCGTCGGTGACGGGCGCGATCTCGAGCGCTTCATCGCCTTCCCGTACCACCACTACCGCCGCGACCCGCTCTGGGTCCCCCAGCTGCGGATGGACGTGCGCACCCTCCTCTCCCCGAAAAAGAATCCGTTCTGGCAGCACGCCGAGGCACAGTATTTCGTCGGACGGTCGGACGGTCGGACGGTCGGACGGATTGCCGCGATCAAGAACGCCAACCACAATGCGACCCACAACGACCGAGTGGGGTTCTACGGATTCTTCGAGGCGGTAAACGATCAGGAGGTGGCGAACGGGTTGTTCGATGCCGCGGCCGGTTGGCTGCGGGCCAAAGGCTGCGACACGATGCGCGGGCCCATGAGCCCATCGATCAACGACGAGTGTGGCTTGCTGGTGGATGGGTTCGACACGCCGCCCACGCTGATGATGCCGCACAACCTGGCCTATTACGTTCCCCTCCACGTGCGCTACGGCTTCCGGAAGGCGAAGGATCTCCTCGCCTACGAGGGCTCGGGCCAGGCCCCGCCGGAGCGCTATCTCAAGATCGCGCAGCGCGTGGCCGACCGCGCCGGTATCACTCTGCGGCCGCTGAACATGAAACGGTTCGCCGCGGACGTGGAGCTGATCAAGGAGCTGTACAACCAGGCGTGGGAGAAGAACTGGGGCTTCGTGCCGCTCACCGAGCCCGAGATCGACCACCTCGCCAAGCAACTGAAACCGATCGCGGTGCCCGACCTCGTCCCCTTCGCCGTGCGGGACGGGAAGGTCGTCGGGTTCGCGGTCGCGCTCCCCGACTTCAACGTCGCCCTCCGTCACAACGCCTCCGGCCGGTTGTGGGGGCTGCCCCTGATCCTGTGGCACGCCCGCAACATCCACCGCGTGCGCGTTCTGTTGCTCGGCACCATTCCGGAGTTCCGCGGCCGCGGCATCGACGCCCTGCTCTACAACTGGATCTGGACCAAGGGCGTGGCCAAGGGCTACAACTGGGGTGAAGGCGGTTGGATCCTCGAAGACAACGTCCCGATGAACAAGGCCGCCCTGGCACTCAGCTTCCGCCCCTACAAGACCTACCGGATCTTCGACAAGGCGCTGTGAGGGTCTTCGTGACCGGGGGGACCGGCTTTGTCGGCGCCCACCTGGTCCGCGCCCTGCTCGAGCGCGGCGACCAGGTGACGTGCCTGGTCCGCTCGCCCACCAAAGCCGACGCCCTCGGGTGGTCCGGCGTCCGGATCGTGCGCGGCGACCTAGGCAACGCGGACGCGCTCCAGGCAGGCTGCGCCGGCGCAGAAGTGATCTTTCACCTGGCCGGTCTGATCAGCGCCAGGAACGCGCGCGAGTTCATGGCCGTGAACCGGGACCGCACCGCCGACCTGCTGGAGGCGGCAACCGCCGATCCGCCGGGTCGGTTCCTGTACGTGTCGTCCCTGGCGGCTGGGGGACCCACGGTGCCGGGACGGCCGATCGACGAGACCCGGCCCCCGGCCCCGGTCACGGTGTATGGCCGCAGCAAGCTGGCCGGCGAGGTGCTGGTGCGGGCGGGGGGCTTCCCCTGGACCATCGTCCGAGCGCCGGTGGTGTATGGGGAGTGGGATCGGGAGGTCTTGAAGCTCTTCAGGGTGGCCCGAACCGGGCTCGCCCCGGTCTTCGGTGACGGATCGCAGGAGCTCTCGGTCATATACGCCGGGGATCTGGCCCGGGCCCTGATCGCGGCGGCCACGAGCCCGCCCGCCGCCCGCCAAGTCTACTACGCTGCCCACCCGACGACGACGACCAGCCGGGGCTTGGTGCTCGCTGTCGGCCGCGCCATCGGACGGACGCCGCGAATCCTCCCGCTGCCGGCCTCACTGGCGCGGGGGCTGCTCTGGGCGATCGGCTCGGTGGCGCACCTGGCCGGCCGGGCGACCTTGCTCTCCGCGGACAAAGCAGACGAATTTCTGGCTCCGGCGTGGACGTGCCGGGCGGACGCCCTCATGCGGGACACTGGCTGGCAGGCTCTCACGGACCTGGAGACGGGCGTGCAGCGAACGGCGACATGGTATCGCGCACAGGGTTGGCTGTGAAGCGACTGATCCCCTTCACTGCCATCGACATCGCCACGCTCCTGTACCTGGCGGCGGCGACGATCGCGCTGCTGGTCTCCTACAGCGGCGAGGTGCCGGGGGGCGGCTGGCTGTTCGTGGCCCACGCCCTGGTGCTGGTTGTCGTCCTGCTCGCCCCGCGCGCCCGCGCGTCAGGCCAGGTGGGCCGGTTCCTCGGCGACTGGTACCCGATGCTGCTCCTCCCGGCGCTGTACGGGGAGATCGGCGTGCTCACGCTCGACGCGGGGTTCCAGAACGACTGGTGGATTCAGCGCCTCGAGGTGTGGATGTTCGGCTCGGAGGTGAGCTATCGCTGGATCCGGGAGATGCCGAACGTCACGCTGTCATGGATTCTGCACGTCTGCTACCTGTCGTACTACCCGATCCTCTGGGCCTCGCCGTTCGGGCTGTGGCTGCTCCGTCGCCGTGAGGCCGCGCGCGACACGATCTTCGCGGTCATCGTGACGTTCTACCTCTGCTACCTGGCGTTCCTCTTCTTTCCCGTGGCGGGGCCGCGCTACGTGTTCGACCTCGCCCACAACGCGGCGACGAACATCCCGCCGGCGCGCTGGGCGCAGTGGCTGCTCGACCGCGGGGACTCCTGGGGAGCGGCGTTCCCATCCTCGCACGTGGCCGCCTCGGTCGTCGCCACCGGCATGGCGCTGCGCTACTCCCGGCCGCTGGGGCTGATCCTGCTCCCTCTGACGGTGGGGCTCACCCTCGCCGTGGTGTACGGGCAGTTCCATTACGGGGTGGACGCCCTGAGCGGCCTGGTGGTGGCCGGGGCCATGCTGGCGACGATGCAGTGGGTGAAAGCGCCCGCCCCGGAGCCCGCCGTCGTCAGCGTGCTCGAGGCCTCGCGCTAGGCGGCGGCGACCTCGCCCGTCGCGGCAGCCCGCTGGTGGCGCGCGCGCTGCAACATGCCGATGAGGACCGCGATGGCGATCATGGCCGCCGTGACGCCGGCGAGTGCGAGATTCGACACCGGCAGGAACTTTCCGAACAGCGCGATGAAGTAGTAACGCGGCGCCCGTCCCAGGAACGTCGCCAGCAGGTAGCGGCTGACCTCGTAGCCGGAGAGCGGGGCCAGGAAGCGCACGGCCCAGTACGGCAGCGGACTCCACGAGCACATCCACACGCAGAAGAACGGGGACTTCTCGAACAGGGCGACCGTGCCACGGACGAGCTTCGACTGTCGGGTCCGCTCGAGTCGAGGGTGCAGCAGCGCGGCCTGGTACACGTAATAGTTGATGTATTCCATGTAGAGCGTGCCCGCGATGCCGACGCCGGCCACGAGGAGCGGCGAATACACCCGGCCCGCCACCATCAACACCGCCTCGTGGGCCGCCGGGAGCAGCGGCGCCAACGGCCCATGGAGGAACATGGTGATGCACAGGAAGCCGACGATCCCCGCCACTGCCGGCCAGCGGATCGTGGGGTAGATCGCGAGCAGGGCCACGAAGCCGGTACCGCGCACCACCGCGTCCCACTGCGACGAGCCGCGCTGCTTCGTGAGCGCCCGCCAGAGACTCATCGCGTCGTCACCGATGGCTCGTCGAGCCGCGAGAACGGCACGCCGTCGATCCCCGCCGGAATCGACTCACCCAGCTGCTCGAGCATCGTCGGCATCAGGTCCACCGTGCGCAGCGGGGCGGCGGGAAGAGGAATGCTCGCGGCGATCGGGACCGTCATGTGGTCGGCGATCAGGCTGCCGTGGCCGGCCCTGTGCTCGGGAATCTCCCAGGGGCCGCGGAAGTCAGCGCCGCCGCGGGCGGCAAGGACGACGTCGCCGGCGCGGGGCGAGCGGAACAGCTGCAGCAGCTGGCGCGGCGCGTCGGGCCACTCGCTGCCGACGGTGCGCGCCAGGAGCTCCCGGTCCTCGAGCAGGAGGGGCGCCGTGCCGAGGCCGAGCGGGTCACCGCGCAAGGGCTCGTAACGGACGCAACGGCCGTCCTCCGTGAGGCGCGCGCGCGCATCCCCTCCCCCTCCCCTCCCCCCTCCCCCGCCGCCCGCGACCACGACCACGCCCCCGTGTCCATCCCGGAACGCCGCGAGGCGCACTTCTTCGAAGGCGAGCAGCCGCTGCAGCAGGGACCCGGGCAGGTCGGCCTCGGTCCGAGGCGCCGCGCGGCCGGAGCGGGGCTCGAAGTAGATCTGCACGCTGGCGTTCCCGGAGACCATGACAGCGGCGCGCGCTCCACGCCGCCACACATGCATGGGGTGCCGCAGCGTCGGTACGCCCATGCGCTCCAGCTCGACGGCGACGTCACGGTGGGTGTGCATGCTGGTGGTGCCGTGGTCGGACGCAACGAACAACGCCGGGAGTCCCGAGTGACGAGCCCGCTCCACGAACCGGCCGAGCGCCCGATCGACCCCCCGGTAGGAGGCGAGCACGTCCGCGTGGAACGGACCCCGGAGGTGGGCGAGCCCATCGGGCCCGGGGAACACGACGAACAGGAACCGCCAGGGACGGTTCGCCGCGGCCACCCAGGCGTCGGCGACCGCCGCGTCGAGCGCGGGATACGTGCCCGCGTAGTGGGCCAGCGAGCCAAGCACGGCGCGCTGCCTCCTGGCGAGGTGGGCCCCGCGCCGCAGCCCGTTGGTGAGCGGCGTGCAGATGGCCAGGCTTTCCGGCACCCGCTCGAAGACGCCCGGCCCGGCGGCGAGGTCGCGGTTCAGCCAGCTGTTCTGCGCGCCGCAGTAACTGCGGGCTGCCCGCCACTGCGAGCGCCAGTCTCCCGCCGCCGCCGCGCGGTCGAGCCAGCGGATCCCGGGGATGTTGGCCGTGCCGGGGTAACACCCGTACAGGAACGGGAGGTAGGCCACGCCGGTCGTGGACGGGAACACGGTCGTCCCCACGGTGAACCCGCCGGGCTCGACCACCCAGCGCGCGAGGTTGGGCAGATCTCCCCGTGCCAGAAGGTCCCGCGTCACGTCGGCGCGGGCGCCGTCCACCAGCACGAACACGACTCGGCGCGATTCGCAAGAGTGGCTCACAAGTGCAGAAAAGTAACGGCTCCGTAACCGAAACGCGCCTGCGAAACATCCCGCGCTCAAGGTCGAGCGCGGGACTGACGGCGTCGTCAGGGAGTGGATCGCTCAGTGACAGTCAGGCAGTGGCACCGGGGAAAAGACGGTCCCGAACGTGTTCCCCTGCCAGCAATCATCCGTCCCGGAGCCATCCCACAGCAGGTCCACGGCGGGGAGGAAGGGGATCGGAGACGCACCGCCGTTGCCGGTTACGCGGTTCCCCCGGATCCGCGCGCCGTCGGGATTCGGCTCGATATCGGCGAACGCCGAGGGCGGCAACCCCGCGAGCGCGCCGAGCAGCAGCGAGCTCCCAAGGCCGATACCCACGAACTGGTTCCGGGTGACAGCGTTGCCCTCGACCGTCACCCGGTCCGCGCCAACGACGAGAATCCCCGACCCGCTCGGGACGAACGACACGATATCGGCGGGATTCCCGAAGTTGACGTGGTTGTTGTCGTGGATCTTGTTGCCCGCGACGAGGACGCCCACTGTCGTCTTCACCTCGAGGCCGGGTAAGAGCACGACGAGGATCCCGGCGGTATTGTCGTACGACTCGTTGGCGATCACGCGGACGTCGCGGGAGTTCTCGATCTCGATGCCGTTCACGTTGGCGAACGTGACATTGGCCAGGATCGCAACATCGAGGGATTGTCCCACGTAGATC
>CAZXKD010000121.1:0-1479 GCA_964641215.1 uncultured Gemmatimonadaceae bacterium | reverse complement strand
TCGATCACGCCCTGGGAGGAGTGCACGGGAAACAACCCGTACTCGCCGTTGTCCTGCGCCGTGATCCTGGAGAGGCGGAAGCCGTCCACGCCATCGAGGTGAACGCCGTTCTCCTCGAACCCGCGGACCGTTAGGTCGCGGATGACGACACCACTGCCCTCGGCCGTGACGGAGATGCCGTCCTCCGCGGTGCCGGGGTTCTGCAGCACCACGCCACCCTGACCCCCTGAACCGCCGAGGCCCAGCAGCGTGAGATTCGGCGTGTGAATGGTGAGCGCCTGGGCGTAGGTGCCTGGTGCGATCCGGATGACCGTGCCAGGCACAGCGGCGTCGATGGCTGCCTGGATAGATCCGCCCGGGGTGACAAGCAGGGCAGCCGTGGCCACCCGGTCTGCCGACGGGGCGAGGGGCTGCGGGTCGGTCGGGGTGTCGCAGGCGGCGATCATCGCTGTAGCGAGCAGGAGAAGTGAAAGGCGGCGAGACATGAGCGGCCTCCGAGGAGAGTGGGTACGGGGAGACGCTCACATCGGCCGATCAAGAGTCCGTCAAGTGCCGCGATACCGCCGAATCTGCCCCCGGGTGAGCATTTCCTTGCGTCCCGGCATCACCGCGCGGCCGCCTCGCGGATCCGCCGGCGCTGCCCCTCGTTGAGCAGGTCCCGTTCCACCAGATCGCGGATGATCCGCGCCACGAACGCGTACCCACGTCCCTCCGCCGTCAGCCAGCGCTGCCACTCCAACTCGTCGAGGGCGACCTGGACCGCGTCCGATCCGAGATCAGTGGCGCGGCGCAGCCGCTCGGCCCGCACGCATCCGCCCAGCACCGCCGCGGCCGCGAGCACGGCCTGACCGTCTTTCGAGAGTCGCCGATAGTTCACGCGAATCGCGCCGACCACCGCGTCAGGGAAGCCACCCGGGAGCGTCTGATCCAGCGTCCGAAGTGGTTCGGGCCAGGCACCTGCCATCGTGCCCAACTCGAGCCCCAGAGCCACGGCGTGGAGCAGCTCGACCGCCAGCAACGGCAGTCCCGCCGAATCGGTCGCCACGCGCCGCACCACACGATCGATCTGCCTCTCGTCGTAGTGCGGCAGGGCCGACCGGGCCAAGGCGTGCAGCTCTTCCCGCGGCAGCGCCGCGAGCGTCACCACCGCGCCCCGCGCTTCGCGACCGAGCCGCGACCGCAGGCCGTCGAGCTCGACGCGGCCCGGAACGGACGGCGCCGTGAGAATGAGAAGGCACGGTAGGGCGCGGAGGTCCCGGGCGATCGCCGCACCGGCGAGCAACGACTCCCGATCGAGCCATTGGGCGTCATCCAAAACGAGGACGCAGGGCTGCTCCCCACACACCGCCCGCACCACCTCGCGAAACGCCCCCCCGAGGCTGAGGTCCCCGGCCTTGCCTCCCCCCCCCCCGGGGCGGCGCCAGGGAAGCGCTCGGCCCACGCCGGGAGGCGGGCCGCGAACACCCCCAGCGCGGCCGG
>CAZXKD010000120.1:0-8876 GCA_964641215.1 uncultured Gemmatimonadaceae bacterium | reverse complement strand
CCCCCAGGCCGCCGAAGATCACGGCGAAGCCCGCCTGCAACCGGGTGCCCCAATCGCGGGCCCACTGCCAGCCGAAGTACTGCACCCACAGCCCGATTTGCGCGAACAGGTCAGCCTGTCGCTGGCTGATCGGCGGCTTGCCGTACTGCGCCCGCGTGAGGACATCCCACAGCGCCGCGCGTGTCGTCGGCTCTCCCTCATTGATCGGCGGGAAGTGGGATCCGCGGATGGGCAGATAGACGTAGACGGACAGGCCCACGGCGGCCACGCCGAGCGTGACCAGCGCGAAGCGCCAGTTACCCTGGTAGATGGCGAAGATCAGCGCGGCGACGTACAGCGTGAGCGCGATCTTCAGCGGCGTCCCGCTCTCGAGCCCGGTGGAGACGATGACGCCGAACACGGTCAGGAACACCAGCCACTGCGACCACTCGATCAGCCGGCCGGCCTCCGTCGGCGCGCGCCGCGGCATCAGCGGTGGGAAGAGGAGGACGATCACGACCGGGCCCACCAGCACGCCCATCATGTGGTTCGTGGACGTCAGGGCGAGGAGGTACACGATAAGCAGCAGGTGGTGGTCGTGCGCCTCGCCAGCGGGCTGGTCGTCCCAGCGGACGATGAGCCACAGGATCAGCGCGATGGAGAGCACGCTCAGCGTGTACACCTTCTCGTTCACCACCGACTGGTTCCACACGGTGAATCCCGTCGCCGCGACCAGCGCGCCGGCGAGCGCGGCGAGCCGCCGCGGCCAGAGGGCAGGCACGATGGGGCGCAGCCAGCGCTCGCCCACCAGGAACCAGCAGCCCGCCGCCACCGCGCTCGTCGTCGCCGCGAAGAAGTTGATCCGCATGGCGTAGCCGTGGGCCCACGGGATCAGCCCCCACACGTGGGCGAGCAGCGTGAACAGCGGGTTGCCGGGCGGGTGCGGGATGCCGAGCACGTAGGCCGCCGCGATGTATTCGGAGGTGTCCCAGAACTGGGTCGTGGGCGCGAGGGTCACGATGTACAGCAGCAGCGCGCCCAGCACCACGGCCGCCGCCATCGGGTAAGGCGGACGTTCCGAGGAGTGGGCGCCGATCGGGACCTCCCCCTGGGAGACCGCTCGTGCCGTCACGGGAATCTTCACCGCGGGTGCGTCGCTCATGCCCGTCCTGGTCTAGTGTCGGAACTGCCTGATGCCGGTGAACACCATCGCGAGGCCGTGCTCGTCGGCGGCGGCGATCACCTCCGCGTCCTTCACCGACCCGCCCGGCTGGATGATCGCCGCGACGCCCGCCCCGGCCGCCTCATCCACCCCGTCGCGAAACGGGAAGAAGGCGTCGCTCGCGAGCACCGCCCCCGCGGGATCGTGCCCCTGCTGGCGCGCCTTGTGGACGGCGAGGAACGACGCGTCCACGCGCGACATCTGGCCCGCCCCGATGCCGATCGCCGCCTCCTGCTTGGCGAGGAGGATCGCGTTCGACTTGACCGCGCCGACGGCCGCCCACGCGAACCGCAGATCGTTCCATTCTACCCCCGTGGGAGCCCGTTTGGTCACGACCTTCCACACCGCCTCCTGGCCCGTGCCGGCGTACGTGAAGCGGTCCTGGGCCAGGAAGCCGCCGCGAATCCGCTTGAAGTCCCAGGCGGGCTCCCCTCCGGAACGGGGGAAGGGAAGCTCGACCACCCTGAGGTTCTTCTTCTCCTTGAACACGGCCAGGGCCTCGTCGTGGAAGCGGGGAGCGACGACGACCTCCACGAACAGCTCGCGCATCGCTTCCGCGGTGGCCCGGTCCACCACGGTGTTGAAGGCCACGACCGAGCCGAACGCCGACGTGCGGTCGGTGGCGAGGGCCCGCTGGTAGGCCTCGAGCGGGGCGCTCCCGAGTGCGATGCCGCACGGCGTGGTGTGCTTGATGATCGCGCACACGGGCTTCGCGCTCCAGGGGGCGAGCGCGCCGATCGCGGCGTCGACGTCGAGCAGATTGTTGAACGACAGCTCCTTGCCGTGCAGCTGCGACAGCTGGCGGATGCCCTCGGGCTCGTCGGTGACGTACAGCGCCGCGCGTTGGTGCGGGTTCTCGCCATAGCGCAGCGCCTGGCGGCGCTCCAGCACCAGCGCGAGGGTGGGCGGCAGCTCTGCGGTCGAGCGCGTCAGGTACTGCAAGATGGCCGCGTCGTAGGCGGCCGTGTGGGCGAACACCTTCGTGGCAAGCACCCGCCGCACCTCGGGAGCGACGCCTCCCGATTGCAGTCCGGCGAGCACGACGGGATAGTCGTCGGGATCGACGACGACGACGACCGCCGCGTGGTTCTTCGCCGCCGAGCGCAGCAGCGATGGGCCGCCGATATCGATCTGCGCGAGCGCCTGGTCGAGCGTGGTCTGCGGGTTGGCGACGGTCTCGCGGAACGGGTAGAGGTTCACGGCGATGAGATCGATCGGGGTGATACCGTGCTGTTGCAGGGCGGCGCGGTCGCCGGCATGGTCGCGTCGCGCCAGCAGGCCGCCGTGGACCTTGGGGTGCAGGGTCTTCACCCGGCCGTCCATGATCTCGGGGAAGCCGGTGACCTGCTCGATCGCCACCACCGGCACGCCGGCGCGGCGCAGCGCCTCGGCCGTGCCGCCGGTGGAGACGAGCTCCCAGCCACGGGCGACCAGCTCCCGGGCAAACTCGACGATCCCACGCTTGTCGGAGACGGAGAGCAGCGCCCTCACCAGATCTCCGCCAGGGCCCGCACGAGATCGGCGAGGCTCGCGACGTCCCGCAGATCCACGACCTCGGCGGGCGAGTGCGAGTAGCGCAACGGCCAGCCGATCGCGACGTCCGGCACGCCGTACGGCGTGAACGTGGAGCCGTCGTTGCCGCCGTTCGTCGTGCCCACCTGGAGGGCGATGTGCCGCGCCTGGGCCACGGCGACGAGAGAGTCGACCAAAGCCGGCGGTGTGACGGCGGAGTTGTCGGTGGCGCGTGCCACGGCGCCCTTGCCGAGCGGCGCGACGGCGAAATTCTGTCGCTCCAGCGGGGAGTCGGCCGACACGAACGTATCGATGGCGTGCACGCGCCGCGGGGCGATGCCGAGCCCGGCCGCCGCCGCCGCGGCGCCCTCCAGGCCGATCTCCTCACGGGTGCTGAAGATGAAGATCACCTGGTGCTTGAGCTTGGCCCGGTCGAGGTGGCGCAGCGCCAGGATCTGCGCGGCGTCACCGACGCGGTCGTCGAACGAGCGGCCGGTGGCGCGGGTGCCGGCGAGCCGCACGTACTGCTTGGGCATCGTGACGGTACTGCCGGCCGTGACGCCGAGCGCCGCCGCGGCGGCGCGCGAGCCGGCGCCGACATCCACGCGGACCGGCGGCGGGTTGTGCCGGGTGAAGCCAGAATCGCGCGGCAGGAAGATGCCGGGGACGTCGCCTGTGCCCGTGTGGACCAGCGCGCTTTGCCCCTCGAACAGCGAGCTGAAGAAGCCACCCCGGGTTCGCAGCACGAGCGACCCGTCCTCACGGATCGAATCCACTGTGTAGCCGATCTCGTCCAGGTGCGCGACGAACACGACCAGGGGGTCGCCCTGGCCGAGCCGCACCCACAGGTTGCCGGCGCTATCGGTCTCCGTTTTCGCCCACGCCGGGAGCAGCCGTTTCACCGTCTCGCGGACAGGGGCCTCGGAGCCGGAGACGCCGTAGGATTCGACGAGGGCCGAGAGAACGGTCTGCGCCTCAGAGATCCGGGAGGAGTCTTGGGCGGCTAGGTGGCTGAGGGGGTAGGCGGCTAAGCACAGCCAAGCCGCCACCCCCGTAGCCGCATGGCCACTTAGCCGCTTAGCCTCTTTCACTGCGCACCTCCCATCCAGGCGACGAGCCTCTTCATCGCGGCTTCGACGTCGCTGAGGGCGACGGTCTCGACCGCGGTGTCGGGGAACTTCGCCGCGACGTCGGCCACCGTCACCTCGTCGAACGGTCCGAGCAGGCGCTTCACCGAGTTGAGGCCGGCGTCGGCGGCTTGGAGGCTCTGCACCGTGAACGCGACGACCACGGTGCCGCGAACCGGAGGTTTCGCCAGGACGGCGGCGGCGAGGGCGGCGCAGCCGGCGCGCCGGCCCGCGAACGGCGCGGCGAGCAGGCCGCTGCCGTACCGCAGCGCTCGCTTGGTGAGCGCGACCGGGGTGAGCACGTCGACGCCTAGCGCACGGGCTTCCTCGCGGGTGGAGGCACCGACGTCCACGTACGCGTCGTCAACGCTGAACGGCTGCTCCGTGGCCGCGGGCCGGCCGCGCTGCAGGTGCGTGGACCTCACCGCCACGACCCCGGGCACGGCACCCTGACGGCCGAACAGCGTGACGCGGTGTCCCTCGAGCTGCTGGTCGAACAAACCCCAGGCGGGTGGCGGTGGCGTCACCGGCGAGCGGCCGATGCGGCGCAAGGTGAGATAGCCGTCATCGGTAATGTTGCCCACGATGTAGCCCGGCTCATCGAGCGGGCAGGCCGCCAGCCGCTTCGGCGCACCGTGGCCAAGCGTGAGCACCACGTTGCCCGCCCGGTCCTTGGCACTGCCGGGCAGGAGCGCGGCCAGCGAGTCGGTGACCGCTTGCTCGTAGCCGCTGACCGCCGTGAAAGCTGAGAAGCGGAGCGCGAGGTCGGCCACGCCGGGCGATTGTGCGGTCAGGCGGTCGGGCGGTCGGGCGGTCAGCAACGCTGCGACCGCGAGCGCGGTGCTGACCGCCTGACCGCCTGTCCGCCCGACCGCCCCCCTAGTCGACCTGACCATCTTGCACGTCCTCCAAACGTATGGGCTCATCGGGAAGCCCTTGGCGCACCAGCTCCCTCACCACCCGGACCAGCAGCCGGTGCTCCTGCTCGAGCACCCGGGCCGCGAGCGTCTCGGGGGTGTCCTCCTTGGTCACCGGCACGGTGGCCTGGGCGATGATCGGCCCACGGTCGTACTGCTCGTCCACGTAGTGCACCGTGGCACCCGAGATCCGCGCGCCGCTCGCCAGCACCGCCTCGTGCACCCGGCGCCCGTACATCCCCGGTCCGCCGAAGACCGGGAGCAGCGCGGGATGGATATTAATCATGCGCCAGCGGAAGCGGGCGACGACCGGGGTGGGGACGAGCTTCAGGTAACCGGCCAGGACGACCAGATCGGCGTCGGCGAGCGTGGCGAGCAGCTCGGCGGCATCGCGGGGGTCGCGCAGCACGGTGGTCGGGATGCCGGCCCGCCGGGCGCGATCCAAGGCACCCGCACCGGGCCGATCCGAGATGACGCGCGTCACCTGGGCGCTGCCCACCCCCCCAGCTTCCGCCCGTCGCCCCCCCTCCCTCCCGCTTCCCGAGTCTCGATGCAGCGCGTCGAGCAGCGCCTGCAGGTTGGTCCCGCCGCCCGAAACGAGGACGGCGACGCGGACCGGCGTCACCCGCCCCGGCTGCAGCGCGCGAGGGACTTCGGCTTCGACCCGCTCGTCACGCTGAGCGTGAACGCCCCCGTCGCGTACTTCCCCTCAGTGTTCACGATGATCGAGTAGTCGCCGGTTTCCGGAAAGGTGACTGTCAGCCGCGCGTTGCAGTTGCCGCCGCTGTCGGCGTCCTCGAACTGCTGACCGCCGGTGATGCCGGGCCCGCGTAGGAACACGTACGCGTCGAACGCCTCGGACTCCAGGTCGATGGTGATCGTCTGGCCCTGTCGGCCGCGGATCGTCCAGGCCTGCGCGTAGGTGCTGTCGACGGTCCTCAGGATGTCGTTCCTCGTGAGCTGGCCCTGCATGCTCTGGCCAACGTCGATGCTGTGGGCCGCCCCGGCAGGCTGGGCGTCACGGTCGTGGACCAGTGGCCCTTGGGACACCTGCAGCCCGCCGCCGCTCTGGGGCGGGGAGCAGGCGTCGTTCACCTCGGGCTTGTGTCCCTGCGTGATGGACAGCACGAAGTGTCCGGTCTGGCGAACGGGGTGCGTGGTGGTGTTCACCTCGATCGTGTACGGTCCCGCCTGGGGGTAGGCGCGGGAGATGCGCGCCGCGCACCCCGGGCCGCCGTGCTCGTCGCCGACGAACTCGGTGAGCCCGGGCCCCTCGATCATGAGGAACGGCTCGAACTCGTCGGAAGCGAGGTCGATCGTCACCTCCTGTCCGGCGGTCGTGGTGAAGCTCCACCGCTGGAGGTAGGTCGTGTCGGTGAACAGCTCGTCGGCCGTAGTGAGCTGGCCGGTGACGCTCTGGCCCACGGCAATGCTGTGCGCTTCCGTGGGGGGGGAGGCGCGGCGCGAGACCGGCTGACCAGCTCCTCCCCCTCCTCCGGCTGTCGCCGCGGCGCCGCCGCTGAAGCGGCAGTTGCCTTTGGGCTCGGTGGGCGACTCGCCGTCCGAGACGCGCAGGGTGTAGCTGCCGGTCGCCCGTTTGGCGCCCACCGTATTCACGATGACGCGCAGGGGATGGTCGTCCGTGGCGGTGTACACGATGCGCGCATTGCAGCCGCCCCCGCCGTCGTCGTTGTCCACCAGCTTCTCGTCGTGCCCGCGGGCGAGCCGCAGGTAGGAGTCGAAATCGTCGGACATCAGGTCCACGGTGAACGTCTGGTTCAGCTGCACCGGCAGGATCCAGCGCTGGAAGTAGGTCGAGTCGCTGAGGAACATCGGGTCGTTGTCGGTGAGGCGCCCCGTCACCGTCTGCCCGACCTGGATCATGCCGGCCACGCGCCCGAAGCCGCGGCACGAAGAGTCGGTCGCGGCCGGCCGCGTGCCTCTCACGATCGTGAGGTGGTATTCGCCCAGCTCCGCCCGCGCGCTGGAGTTCGCATACAAGCGGTAGTTCGCCGCCGCCGGCAGCACGTACTGGAGCCGCGCGTTGCAGTTCCCGCCGCCGTCGTCGTCTTTGCGGAGGACGTTCCCGGAGGCATCAGCCAGGAGCAGGTTCGCGTCGAAGTCGTTGGACGTGAGCTCGGCGGTCACGGTGTCGCCCCGGGCTCCCACGAACCCGTACATCTTGTAGTGCGAGCTGTCGCTAAACATGGGATCCGAGGGGACGAGCCGTCCGGTGACGGTCTTGCCGAGCATGATGGGGATCTGGGCGGCCAGGCTGGCGGGGAATACGACCAGCCCGAGGGCGAGGAGACGGCGAGCGGAGGACACGGTGTGGCTCCTCGAGAGAGGGGATGGGGGGGCGCAACCCTCGGGCCCTAATCTGCAAGTTCGGCCCGGCCCGCACAATCAGCGCGTTTCAAAATCCGTCATTCCCCCCGAGACGATCACCGCCGTCGCGGCGCCCAGATCCGGGACGACCTTCACGCCGCGCGCGCGTGCCGCCGCCGCGTCTCTCTCGCCCTCCCCGGTCGTGACGAGCAGGCCGCTGCCGCCCAGCGTCGCCGCCGGGACGACGTCCGAGAGCCGATCCCCCACGAACCAGGAGCGCGCCAGGTCGATCCCCAGCGCCGCGGCCGCGTCCTGGAAGAGCTTCGTTCCCGGCTTGCGACAGTCGCAGGGGCCGGTCACATCGGGGTGGTGCGGGCAGAAGTAGGCGCCGTCCAGGTGCGCGCCGCGCGCGGCGAGCAGCTCGCCGAGGCGCCGTTGCACCGCCGCATACGCGGCCACCGGGTACAGGCCCCGCGCGATGCCGGATTGGTTGCTGGCGGTGATGACGAGCAGTCCCGATTCGTTCAGCCGGCGGATCGCCTCCGCCGCCCCGGGGAGCAGCCGGACCTTGCCGGGCTCGTGCAGATAGCCGGGCGGAGGATCCTCGACGATCGTGCCGTCCCGGTCGAGGAAAACAGCCCGGTGCTCAGGCATCGAGCGCGGCACGGACCGCGTGGGCCACGGTCGCCGCCTGCTCGGGGAGGATGGTGCGGGGATCGAGCACGACGCGGTCGTCGTGGATGCGGGCGATGATGGGCGGCTCTCCCTCACGCAGCCGCTGTGCCAAGGTGTCAGGTGTCAGACGCCGGGTGCCAGAGTCTAGCCGTACAAGCCAGGTCTTGAGCTTCACGCCTGGGAACGAGCCACCACCTACCTCGGACTCGCCTTCGATCAGCTGCGCCTCTTTCCCTACGGCTTGCTGCAACGTTTCTCCTCGACGCCTCACCTCGACGCTGTCTTCCGTGAGCATCCGCAATACCGGGATCTCCCTGCGGGCGGTTTCCGGGTCCCGGTACAGCGCCAGCGTCGCTTCCAGCGCCGCGAGCGTGAACTTGTCCGACCGCACGGCCCGGGCGAGGGGATCTTGGCGGCACGCGGCGATGGCCGCCTCGGTGCCGAGGAGGATCCCTGCCTGCGGTCCGCCGAGCAGCTTGTCGCCGCTGAAGACGACGACGTCCACGAGGCTCGCCAGGGCGTCATGCACCGTCGGCTCGCCGGCCAGGCTCCACGGGGGTTGGGACAGATCGACCAGCAGTCCGCTCCCCAGGTCGTAGAGGCTCGCCGCGCCGCTCGTCCGGGCGAGCTGGGCCAGCTCGGCCGCCGGGACGTCCGCCGTGAAGCCCGTCACCTGGAAGTTGGAGCGGTGGACCTTGAGCAGGACGCGCGTCTGATGGGTGACCGCCGCGGCGTAATCGCGCAGGTGAGTGCGGTTCGTCGTCCCCACCTCGACCAGGCGCGCGCCCGAGCGCGCCAGGATGTCGGGGATGCGGAACGAGCCGCCGATCTCGACCAGCTCGCCGCGCGAGACGATCGCCTCGCCGTCCCGGGCCAGGGCGCTGAGCGCCAGCAGCAGAGCGCCGGCGGCGTTGTTGACGACGAGCGCGTCCGGGGCGCCAGTGAGCTCCACGAGTACATCGCGACAATGCGCGTGACGGGAGCCGCGCGCGCCGCGGCCCAGGTCGTACTCCAGCGCCGCGTAGCCCGCCGCCACTCGGGCCATCGCGTCGATCGCCGCGCGCGCGAGCGGCGCGCGGCCCAGGTTGGTGTGCAGCACGACGCCCGTCGCGTTGA
>CAZXKD010000119.1:1758-8897 GCA_964641215.1 uncultured Gemmatimonadaceae bacterium | reverse complement strand
GTCGAGTCGGGCTTCTTCTGGAACTGGAAGGCCTGGGCGAGCAGCCGCATGGTGCCGCGGTTCATCGGGTCGACCGCGTACAGCCGCTCGGCCACGGAGAGCATCTTCACCGAGTCGTGCAGCGCCAGATAGGTGTTCGCCAGGTTGAACAGCCCGTCACGGAACGCCGGGTTCTTGGCGAGGCCGGCCTCGAACGCCCGCGCTGCCAGCCGGTAGGTGACCGCGACGTCGGCGTCGTAGTCCCGAACCCGCCGGGCGGTCACCGAATCGCAGCGGGCACTGATGGCGTGGGGCGTGAGCGTGCGGTTGGTGCGCCGGGCCTCGGCGCGACAGGAGGTCCCGGTCGTGGCCGTGTCCGGCAGCGGCGGCGCCGAGGAGAAGATCGACGTCCCCGCGAAGAACAATCCCATCGCCTCCACCGAGTCGGCGTGGTCCACGACCTTGGTGTAAATCGCCGTGGCCGAGTCGGTCTTCCCGAGCGCGCTGTAGACCGCGGCAAGCCCGGACAGGGCCTGCGCGTCGTTCGGGGCGACGGCCAGGTACTCCCGGTAGGCCGCGCCCGCCTCGTTCCAGCGCTGCGCCCGGTAGTAGGAGGTGGCGACATTGAACAACGCCTCCCTCTTGTCGTTGGCGTACTTGGGATCGCTGGCGGCGGCCATGGCGAGGCGGAAGTACTTGGCGGCGGAGTCGGCCTCGTTGGCGTTGTAGAACAGAGCACCCAGCAGCTTGAATCCGGCCGGCTCGCCCGCGTAGACCGCGTTCGCTTGCTGTAGCAGATGGATCGACGAGTCGGTCTGACCGGCATTGTACGCCTGGACCGCGCCGTTGTAGAACGGCACCCAGACGTCGCGCCGCCAGAACCCGATGTCGTCCTTGCAATCGGGCTTGAGCTGCTCGGCCCGGCGAAACGCGGAGTCCGCGCCCAGGGCGCTTCGCATCATGCCGTAATAGCGGCCCAGCCAGTACCAGGCGGCCGGGTTCTGGTCCTGGCCGTTGGACGTGATCGCTTGCAGCAGATTCCGGTTGGCGTCCTTCAGGTCCTTCTGAATCTGCTCCTGGAAGCGCCCCTCCGTCGCACTCTTCAGGTACAGAAGACCGGCGTTCACCAGAAAGTGGTTCGGCTTGAGGTCGCACTTCACCGGAATCCAGATGCCGCGCTGCGCCACCGCCGGCGTTGCCGCCACCGCCAGCACCAGCCCCAGACCGCACACCTGCCGCATCGTCATCGCTTCACTCCTTCGGTTTGGCCACCATGGCCTCGGCGTCGCGCTGCACCGCCCGCGCCACCTCCAGCGGCGGCCGGCCGAGCGCCTCGGCGGCCGCCAGCACGTCGTCGTACTCCGGCTTGAGACGCACTGCCCCGCCGTCAGGCGGGTCCAGCACCTTGACTCGCACGTGAATGTCCGGGCCCAGCTGCACCGTCACCTGGCGCCGCGGCAGCGTCGCCCGCTCGGCCAGCCAGCGCCGCACCCCCGCCGTGGTGCTGTGCCGGAACAGGGCAGCCGTCACCGCGTCCATGCGCTCCTCCGGTGCCACCACCTCCACGCGGAAGCCCGGTCGTCCCTTTTTCATCTGCACGGGCCACGTCTGGACGTCGAGCGCGCCCGCCGCCACCAGCGCCTGGCGCAGCGGCTCCACGTACTCGGGGGTCATGTCGTCCACGTCCGTGGCGAGCATGGCCACCCGTCCCGCTTCCTCCGCCGTCTCCGCCAGGAGAATGCGCAGGGCGTTGGCGTAATGCTTCGGGTTCCGCCCCCCGGCCCCCCAGCCACTGCCGGTCACCCGCCACCGCGGGGGCGGGCGACCCTGCGACAGCACCTGCAGCAGCACCGCGCCGGTCGGCGTCGTCCCCTCCCCTTCCACGGGCCCGCCCGAGGCGACGTCGAGTCCCTCGAGCAGGATCAGCGTCGCGGGCGCCGGAACGGGCAGCTGGCCGTGCGCCGCCTCCACCCAGCCGGTGCCCAGGGCGGGCGCCCAGGAGTAGATCGCGTCCACGCCCAGGCGCTCGAACCCCTCGATTGCCCCGATGATGTCGAGCACGGCGTCCACCGCCCCGACCTCGTGCAGGTGCACCTGCTCCGGCGGCACGCCGTGCACCTTCCCCTCGGCTTCCCCGACCAGCCGGAACGCGCGTAGGGCCCGCTCTTTGACCCAGGCCGAAACGGGCGCCCGATCCACGAGGTGGAGCAGCTCGCCCACCCGGCGCCCGTGCGGCTGCTCGGGGATCTGGAACTCGACCTGCTTGCAGCCTACGCCGGCACGCTGCACGTCCCGGATGACGACGCTGACCCCATCGAGCTGCAACCGGCGCGGCAGCTCCTCGAGCCAAGTGGGCGGCAGGCCGACGGCAAGGAGGGCGCCCAACGTCATGTCCCCGCTGATTCCAGCCGCGGGGTCCAGGATCGCGATTCGCATCGGCAAGTCGCCCAATATAAACGGGTTAGCCCCGGTAGAGCCACCCGGCCCCGGTGTTGAACAACACCACGCGGTCGCTCGCGCCTACTGCGCCGCGCCGCTTGAGCTCGACGGCGGCGGCGAGGGCCGCTCCTCCTTCCGGCGCCGCGTCGATCCCTTCGGTCGTCTGGAGCTCGCGCGCGGCGGCGACGAGCGCGGCGTCGCTGACTGCCACGGCGCCACCGCCGCTCTCGCGCAAGGCGCGCAGCATCAGCCGGTCGCCGAACGGCCCAGGGACCCGTAATCCCGACGCCACCGTCGACGGATCCGGCCACGGGGTGCAATGCTCGGCCTGCTCCTCGAACGCCTTCACGACGGGCGCGCAACCGCTCGCCTGCACGCCATACATCCGCGGCATGGCGCCGGCACCTTGGAGCCAGCTGGCGGCGCGCAGCTCCTGAAACGCCTTCCACATCCCGATCAGTCCGGTTCCCCCGCCGGTCGGATACACGATCACATCGGGCAGGGTCCAGTTCCCTTGTTCCGCGAGCTCGAGCCCGAGCGTTTTCTTGCCTTCGATGCGGTAGGGCTCCCGGAGGGTCGACATGTCGATCGCCCCGGAATCGGCGGCGTAGCCGCGCGCCGCCGTGCCGCAGTCTCCGATGTGGCCGTCGAGCAACACTAGCTCCGCCCCGAAGCTGCGGATCTGGGAGAGGAGGGTAGGTGGCGTGCTGGCCGGCGCGTACACCCGGGCGCTGACCCCCGCGCGCGCGGCGTAGGCGGCCAGCGCGATGCCGGCGTTCCCGGCCGTGGGGACCACGAAGCGGGTCGCCCCCGCGCGCACAGCCCGGGTCACCGCAGCCGCGAGCCCGCGCGCCTTGAAGGAGCCGGTCGGGTTGGTGCCCTCCTCCTTGACGAGGAGCTCCTGGAAGCCGTACCGCGCCGCGATGCGGTCCACCCGCAGCAGCGGCGTTCCCCCTTCCCCGAGGGTCACGGGCTCCTCGCCGTCGGCGAGCGGCAGCCACTCCCGGTAGCGCCACATGGTGCGGCGCCGGTCGCGCAGCAGGCGCTTGGCTTCAGGCGACGGCGCGGCCGCGTAGCGCACCAGGTACGGCTGGCCGCAGGCCTCGCAGACGCCGGGCAGGCCATCGGCGCCGCGGGTCCGCCCACAGCCGGAGCACTCGAGCGTCCAGGGGGGGGGTGGAGGGGGGGGGGGGGGGGGGAGGCTCATCTGCGGGCGTTCAGGGTCTCGAGGATACGCTCGGCGAGCCGGGCCCCGAAGCCAGGGAGGGCCGCGATCTCGGCGCTGCTCGCCGTCTTCACGCCGGCGAGCGAGCCGAACCGCTCGAGCAGCGACCGGCGCCGGCTCGGGCCGATCCCGGGGATAGTGAGCAGCTCGGACGTGATGGTACGCTGCGCGCGCCGCCGCCGACTGTAGCTGACCGCGAAGCGATGGGCTTCGTCGCGCGCGCGCTGCAGCAGCTTGAGCGACGAGCTGCGCCGCGATAGCCGCAGACTCTCGGACTTGCCGGGCAGGAAGACCTCTTCTTCCTTCTTCGCCAGGCTCACGATGGGCAGCGCCTCCTGCCCGAGGGCGCGGGCCGCGTCGAGCGCGGCGCCGAGCTGGCCCTTGCCGCCGTCGATCACCAGGAGGTCGGGGACCGCTTTGCCTTCCTCGAGCCGTCGCTTCAGGAATCGCGTGACCACTTCATGCACCGCCGCGAAGTCGTCCTGCTGGCCGGGCCCCCGGATCTTGAAGCGGCGGTACTCCCCCTTGCGCGGTCGGCCGGCCTCGAACCACACGAGCGAGCCGACCGTGTCGCGGCCCTGATTGGTGGAGATATCGACGCACACGAACGCCCGGGGCACCGCCGCGAGGCCGAGGTCGCGCCCCAGGGCGTACACGGGGTCGGCGGCGCGCTCCTCGATATCGAAGGCCTCGATGAGCAGGCTCTCGAGCAGGTGGCGGGCGTTCTGATCCGCGAGCTCGACCAGCTTGGCGTTGGTGCCCCGCTGGGGTGTGTGCCAGTCGCTGGCCGGGGCAAGCTGCTGCAACGCCGCCAGGTCGTCCGGCAGGAAGGGCAGCAGCACCGCGCGGGCCCGCGCCTCGAGCGGCAGGTAATAGCGGACCAGGAACGCGCTCAGGATCGCCCCGTCGACCTCGTGCTCGGCGTGCTCGAGGAAGCGGTGCTCCCGGGCGATCACGCGGCCGCCCCGAACCCTGAGGATGACGCCGCAGGCGTCGTCGCCGTCACGCGCGAAGCCGATCGCGTCGGCGTCCCCTCCCCCGACCAGCTCCACGGTCTGGGGCTGCTCCAGCTGCTCCAGCCAGCGGATGGCGTCCCGCAGCTGCGCTGCCCGCTCGAAGTCGAGGCCCGTGCTCGCGTCCTGCATTCGCTCCCGCAGCCGCTGGCGCACGTCGACCGTCTTGCCCTCAAGAAACAGCAGCACGTCGTCAATCATGCGGCGGTAGTCTTCCCGCGACTGGTACCCGACGCAGGGGGCTCGGCAGCGCTCGATGTGGTAGTCGAGGCACGGCCGGTCGGGGTGGTCCTCCGGCAGACCGTAGTGACAGGACCGAACCGTGAAGATGCGGCGGATGATCTTGAGGGTGTTGCGGAGCGTGTACACGTCGGTGTACGGACCGAAGTAGCGGGCGCCTTCGATGTTGACCCGCCGGACCACCAGTACGCGGGGAAAAGGCTCCCCCAGCGTCACGGCGATGCGCGGGTAGCTCTTGTCGTCCCGCAGCAGCACGTTGAAGCGGGGGCTGTGCTCCTTGATGAGGTTGTTTTCGAGCAGCAGCGCCTGAGCCTCGCTCGGGACGATGATCGTCTCGAGGTCGGCGATCTGGCGGACCAGGGCGGCGTGCATCGGATTGTCCGCGGCGTCCGGCCCGAAGTAGCTGGGCACGCGACTGCGCAGACTCTTGGCCTTGCCGATGTAGAGCACCTCGCCGGCCGCGTTCTTCCACAGATAGACCCCCGATTGGTCGGGGAGCGCGGCGAGCTTGCGGGTGATCAGCGCAGCAGCTTCCACAGGCGATGGGCATCTGGGTGGTGCAGGACCAGGGTCAACGCGACGTAGATCACCCCAAAGATAGCCACGGTGACCACCGCCAGCGGGATAGGATGCCAGCCGGCGACGGCCCGCCCCGTGAGCAGCGCGGCTCCACCCGCTCCCGCCGCCGCGGCGAGCGCGACCCCGAACCCGCGCCAGTCCGCCCCGCGCATCACTTTCCCGATCCGGGCGTCCAGATCCTTGAGGTGCAGCACCACGTTGACCCAGGAACCGATGGACGATCCCAGGGCGATCCCCGCCACGCCGAACCGTTTCATGAACAGGTAGGCCAGGGCGCTGGAGAGCACCACCGAGAACGCGGCGATCTTGACCGGCGTGCGGGTGTCGCGCAGGGCGTAGAAGCCCGAGGCAAACAGCTTCACGCACGCCTGACCCAGCAGGCCGATGCCGTAGGCGGCGAGCACCGCACCGACCTCGACGGAGTCGGCGGAGGTGAAGCGCCCGGTCTGATACAACGCCGCGATGAGCTGCGGGCCGAACGCGGCGAAGAGGACGGACGACGGCACGATGAAGAAGGTGATGCGCCGAAAGGCGACGCCGATGCGCGCGCGCAGCAGCTCGTTCGGCGTCGCGCCCGCAGCGTCACGCGACAGATCGGGCAGCGACACGGCCGCGACCGAGGTACCGAACATGCTGATGGGGAGGAGTTGGATGAGCTGGGCGTAGGTGAGGCTGGACACCCCGCTGGGCCCCGCCAGGGAGCCCAGCTGCGTGTCCACGAAGGCGGAGATCTGGGAGACACCCATCCCCAGAACCACCGGCAGCCACGCCGTGAGCACGTCGCGTACGCCGAAGACGGCAGGGTTGGCGCCGAGGGGGATGCCGTGCAACGCACGCCAGCAAGCCGGCAGCTGGATGAGGACCTGGACGACGCTGCCCGCCACCAGGCCCCAGGCGAGGGCCACGGCCAGCCGGCTCAACTGCTCTTCGAGGGGCAGCCGCGGGCCGACCAGCCAGGTCGCCGCCGCCACCAGCGCGGCGATCCCCACGACGTTCCAGACGACCGGCGCCGCGTACGGCAGGAAGAAGCGGCGGTGGGTGTTCAGCACGCCGAGACACCAGGCGGACACGACCATCAGGCCAGTCATGGGAAAGAGGATCCGCACCAGCGCGATGGTGAGGCGGCGGCGCGGCTCGTCGAACCCGGCCGCCACGGCGGTGGTGATCGCCGGCGCGAACAGCACGCCGAGGAGGGCGAGGAGGCTGCTCGCCAGGAGCAGCAGGCCCAGAATCGTGCCCGCGAGGGCGCGGGCGGGGCCCTTGTCCTCCCGCTCGTTGAGCGCGGCATAAACGGGGATGAACGAGGCGAGGAGGGTGCCTTCGCCCAGGAGGTTGCGGATGATGTTGGGGATTTTGAGGGCGGCGCCGATGGCGTCGGCGGCGGCGCCGCTGTTGCCGATGTAGTGCGCCATGACCCGCTGACGCACGTAGCCGAAGACGCGGCTGAGGAGAATGCCGGCGGCGACGAGCGCCGCGTGACGCCCTCCCCCCCCCCCCCCCCCCCCCCCCCAGGGCGCGGGGCCCCCCCCGCGGCCGCCGGCGGGCGGGGCGGGCTCGGTGGCGTCTGCCAGGACCGCCGCCGGGCTTACGCTACCCCTCTCGCGGGCCCCGCGCACCGGCACGACGATGCGTCGGCTCGGACTCACGAGGTGGAAGGTCGTCAC
>CAZXKD010000119.1:0-1748 GCA_964641215.1 uncultured Gemmatimonadaceae bacterium | reverse complement strand
GGGGTGTGGGGGGGGCGGGCGGGGGCGGCGGGGGCGGAGCGCGGGTGGGCCGTGGTGGGGCGCGTACCCCCCCGGGGCAGCGGCGGGAGGCGGGGCGGGGGGGGGGGCGCGGGCGGGGGGGGCGGGCGGGGGGCCCCCCCCCCCCCCCCCCCCACCCCCGGAGGCTGGACGGTCCTCGCGGGCCACGGTCAGGGGGTCGGCGGTCGCTTGGGCTTTTCCAGGAGCCGCTGGACGAATTGCAGCTCCTCGCGCGTGGCCGTGAGCGAGCGGTTCAGCTCCTCCACCTCGCCCTCCAGCACATCGACCTTGCGCTGCAAGTCCCGGAGGTTCCCGCCGCCGCCGTCTCCCTCGCCCGCCACGCTGCTCCGCCCCTCCAGACGACGGGCGATCGAGCGGCCCAGCGGCGAGTCGACGAGGATCGCGATGATGGGAATCATCAGCGCCACGACGAGGATGAGCCCGAGAATCGTCATGCGGTGGATTCTACGAAGCGTCCGCCCACCGCGCCACCTCGGCGCCGAGCGCGTCCAGCAAGGCCGGCCCGTAGCGAATCGCGAAGGAGGCGAGCGTGAGCACGCGCTCCTGCGGCTGCCCCGTCGGAAACACCGCGGCGCGGGCGCGCGCGATCTGGCCGCCGAGGGTCTCATTGGCCCGTTTGAGACTCGTCACCAGCCTCTTCTCGAGGTCGTGCGTGCCCGCGAGCGCGGCGTTGCGCGCCGATTCGAGCGTGCGCAGCAGCGTCGGGTCCAGCCGCTCGACGGCCTGCGCGAGCCGGCGGTAATCGCCCTCGATGCCGGCCCGCAGCGCCGCCAGCGTGTTGGTGACATCCGCGGGCAGCGCCTCCCGCACCAGTCGGCCTTCCAGCGCGCCCGTCGGTCCCTGCAGATCCTGGAGCGTCAACGGCGGCACGTGCTTCTCGAGCAGCTTGTCCACCCGGGCCTCGACCAGCACCCCCGACCACCGCGGCACGGGGGTCTGGGCCTCGATCCCCAGCGCGCGGTACAGCGGCGTCGCCTCCGGGAAATACTCGAGCTCGGCCGGCCCCGCCGCGTACGCGGCGGTGGGAAAGAGGGCGGCCTCGATCACCGGCCGCAGCAGGACGTTGGGCGACAGCCGCTCGGGCTGCTCCGCCGCGAGTCGCTCCAGCGCGGCGCGCGTGAACCGCTCGCCGCTGCGGCGTGTCACGAAACCGCCGCCGTCGGCGCGCAGCCGGTCCCGGCCCTGGGCGGCCTCGACGAGGACCGGCGTCAGCTCATCGGCAAGGGTGTGATCCAAGCCCTTGAGAATGAGCGGCGCGGCCGCGCGCTTGGCCGCCGGATCGTGGAACTTGAAGACTGCGAGCCCCCTCGCTCCCAGGAGGGCGTGCAGCGCGTCGGCGAAGGCGTCGGCGAGGGAGGCGTCGGGGCGGTAGGCGGCGGCGAGCCAGGCGAGCACGGCGGCCTTGAACTCGGTCTCCGGTGTGCCGGCCCGGAGCTGGTCCAGGGCGGCGAGGACGTCCTGCGAGCAGCGCTCGCGCCACAGGGGAAGCTGGGGGGCGTCCGGCGGGCGCTCGCGCAGCACGATCCGCGCCGGGTCGCCGCCGCCGTTCAGGAACGCGGCGTGATTGGCTTCGGCGAAGTCGTGGTCGTCCCCGGCCACCCAGAAGACGGGGACCACGGGGCGGCCGCGCTCCCGCTCGAGTCGGGCGGCGATGGCGATCGCGGACAGCGCCTTGTAGATGGTGTACAGCGGTCCCGTGAACAGCCCCG
>CAZXKD010000118.1:0-8980 GCA_964641215.1 uncultured Gemmatimonadaceae bacterium | reverse complement strand
GGACGGTGGGGGGGGGGGCGGGTGGGGCGGGGGGGGGGGGGGGGGGGGGGGGGGGGGGGGGGGGGGTGGGGTCGTCGGTACTCACCCGGGCCGCCGGTAGATCCGCTCGCGGGGTTCGAGCAGCTCGAGCCGGTCGCGCGCGCTCCCCAGCAACGTCTCGACCTTCCCCAGCACCAGCAGGCCGCCGGGCCGCAGCGCTTCGGTGAACCGCCCGAACAGCTTCTCCTGAGTGGGCCGATCAAAGTAGATCACGACGTTGCGGCACACGATCAGGTCGTACGGCGGATCCGGCGGCGCCTCCCGGACCAGGTCGTGCTTCAGCACCCGGACCAGGCGTTGCAGCTCCGGGACCGCCCGGCGCAGCGGCGGCGGCGGAGCGCCTGGAGGCCCCTCGCTGAAGTAGCGGCCGACCAGCGCCGGAGGCATCTCGGTGAACGCACCCGCCGGCCAGGCGGCGGCCCGCGTCTTGTCGAGGCTCGCCCGGTCGACGTCGGTCGCGTCCACTCGCAGGCGGTGTAACGGGGGCGGCGCCTCTCCGGCACCCGCCCGTGCGGCCTCGGCCAGCACGACCGCGACCGTGTACGGCTCCTCCCCCGACGCGCAGCCGGCGGACCAGGCCCGCACGCAGCCGCCCGCCGCGCGCCACAGCGCAGGCAGATGGGTCCGGGCGAGGGCGTCCCACGTCTCCGGGTTCCGATAGAACTTGGTGACGTTGATGGTGAGGGCATCGAGCAACAGCTCATACTCGTGGGCATCCTGGTCGAGGAGGCGACCGTAGTCCCCGAAGGTGTGCACGCCGCGCGCCCGCATGCGCACCGCGATCCGGCGGCGCAAGCACTTGCTCTTGTACGCCTCGCAGCTGAAGCCACGCGCGCGGGAGATCTGCTCGGTCAGCGCCTTGAACGCCCGCTCGTCCTGCTCCGCCGTCACGACAACGCGCTCAGCGTTTCCAGGTTGGTTTTCACCAGCTCGTGCTTGGGGTTGAGCTCGAGCGCCCGGCGCCACAGCTGCGCCGCGAGCTCCCGGTCGTTCCGCTTGTACGCGATATTTCCGAGCTTGAAGTAGACGTCGTCCCCCAGGTCCGGGGCGAGCTCGATCGCCCGGTTGTACGCGTCCCAGGCCTCGTCGTAGCGCGCCGCCCGATACGCCAGGTCGCCGAGGTTCTTGGCGAGCTGCGGCTGCGACGGCTCGTCCTTGAGCGCCGCTCGCACGAGCTCCTCGGCGCGTGCCAAGTCCCCGCCCAGCTCTCGCAGCACGGCCAGGTTGTTGCGCAGAACGGCGTTGCCGGGATGCGCCGTCACGCCCGCCTCGGCCAGCGCCTCGGCTTCCTCGAATTCGCCGGCGGCCGCGGCCGTGAGGGTGCGCGCCCAGTGCCACGCCGCCGGCACCCCGCCGGCATACAGCTCTTTGGCGCGGTCGAGGCGGCCGGCGGCGCTCGCGAGGTCGCCCCGCTTCAACGCGACGATCCCCCATCCCAGGTACACGCGGGCGTCGTTGCGGGCCCGGGATGCGGCCTCGGCGTAGGCGGACTCCGCGTCGGGGAGACGGCCCATCTGCTCGTACGCCAGTCCCAGGTTGTGCAGCACGGCGGGGCGGCTGCCGCCCTTCTCGGCGGCGAGGCGCAAGGCTTCCATCGCCTCGCGCCAGCGGGCCTGCTTCAGCGCGACGAGTCCGATGAAGAACAACGCGTTGGCATCGCCGGCCCGCAGCTCAGCGACCCGGCGGAACTCGCGCGCCGCCTCATCGAGCATCCCCGTCTTGAAGAACGCGACGCCCAGGTTGCGGTGCTCCTCGACGCGGGCGTCCGAGACCTTCACGTCCTCCGCGGACGGGGTGCGCCCCGCCCGGTGGAGAAAGCCCGCGGTGATCAACCCGTAGAGCGACTTGCCGACCTCGAACTCGCCGAGCCCCGAGTCCTCGATGACTTGGTGCACGTCGCGCGACCCGTCGAGCAGCGGCAACAGAGTTTGCTGGGTGGGAGTCAGCGTGGCTTCACTGATCGCGAGCCGGTCGCGGTCCACGAGAAAAATGAAGTCGAACGAGGGGATCTTCTTCTCGATCAACCCCCATTCGTCCACGCGCCGGGCACCCTCGAGGAGCAGCGACTCCGGATTGATCGAGACGAGAAAGTCCTGGCGCTCGGGGCGGACGTCGACCTCGAAGTTGAAGGTCCCCTGCGTCCACGTGAAGAGGAAGTAGACGGCCTCTTCGATCTGCACCCGCATGTAGCGCTCGAGGTCAGGCTGGGAGATCGCCCCCATGGCCACGAGGATCTCCCCCAGCTTCTTGTCGCGCTCCTTGGTCTGGCGCTCGATGGCGGCGTCGAGCTGCGCCTGGACGATTTTCTCGTGTTTGACCAGGATGTCGCCCAGCCGATCTCGCCGATTGACGATGGAGGCGTAGCTGATCCGCCCCTTGTCGAAGTAGATGTAGCCGAAGTTGGAGCGATCGGCGATGGAGAGGCACCCCGTTTTCTGGCCCAGCGCCAGCAGCTGCAGCACGTCGGGGAGCGACGCTTCTTTGAGCGAGCCCTTGATGGCCATCAGCGGGGGTCCTCGATGACGCGGTCATCGGGTGCGGGCCAGTCCCACACGATCTTCTCGCGGCTGCGGATCCCGCCGGCGCTCGAGACCACGATGCCGCTGGTGCGGAGCCCGGAGGTGCGTCGCTTTTCGGCGGGCTCCTGCCCTTCGAGCACCTCGCGCGCGAGGCCGGCAGTCACCGGCTGGTCCTGCGCCGCCGCCGCGCCCGTCACGCGCTGCACCATCCCGGCGAGGCTGCGCACCGAGTCGACCGGCCGGTCCGCCAGGTAGTCGAGGAGGGCGGCATCCGGCACGACGTGCTGGGCGGCGCAGATGCGGGGCAGCGCCGCGCGGCGCACCTCGCGGTCGGGCTCGGTCAGCTCCGCCACGAGCCCACCCTCGAGCCGCGAAACGAGGCGCTCCTCCAGCCCCTCGAGCATGTTGGGGTGCTGCGGCGCCGTGAACACGAGCTGCTTCTCCTGGTCCTGAAACAGGTTGAACAGATTGAACAGCTCTTCCTGCGTTCGTTCCTTGCCGGCGAGCAGCTGGACGTCGTCCAGCAGCAGCGCCGTGGCGCGGCGATACCGTGCCCGCCACCAGTCGACTCGGTTCCCGTTGATCGCCGCGATCAGCTCGTCGATGAACGCCTGGCTCGACAAACACGCCACCACCGCGCCGCGTCGCGTGGCGAGCTCGAGCCCCAGGGCGTTCAGCAGATGGGACTTCCCCAGTCCGCTCTTGCCCACCAGCACGAGCGGGTTGTACTTGCGGCCCGGCGCGGCGATCACCGCCCGCACCGCGCTCACCGCCACTTCGTTCGACGGCCCCGTCGCGAAGTGGTCGAGCGGCAGCGCCGGGGATGGGCCGGGAGGCGGCGCCGCCCCTTCGCGCACCTTGGCCGCCGCCGCCTCGGCCCGCGCCACCCCCTCGGGATCGCGGAACACGCTCTGGCCCGCCGCTTGCGGGTCGAGCGCGGCGACTTCGGCTTCGAGCCCCTTGAGGCGCTCGACGTCCCTGGCGAAGGCGGCGATCGCCTCGTCCACCGTGGGCGGCGCTTCCTTGTCCAGCAGCTGCTCCAACCGGTGGGTGCGGTAGCCTTCGCCCTCCCAGCGCAGGATCGCCTCGGCCACGCGGGCCCGCCACGCCTCGACCGCCTTTCCCACCGTCACCCGCACGTCCGAGAGAAACGACGTGAACTCGTCGGCGGTGGGCGGGCTGCCCAAGCCCGTGGTCGCTGGGCGCGGGCCTGCGGCCACTGGTGGGGTGGGGGTGATGCCCAGCAGCTGCCGTGCGGCCTCGGAGGTGATCGGCGCCTCGTTCACCGCCTGATAGGCGACCAGCCGGTTCAGCGCTCCCATCAGCTCGCGGACGTTGGCGAACTCCGCCCCGGCCACCGTGTCGAGGACGCCCGGTTGGAACGTCGCGCCGCGCTCTTCGGCCTTGCGACGCAGAATGGCGACGCGCGTCTCGTAGTCGGGGATGCCCATGTCGACGACGAGTCCTCCCGAGAACCGCGAAATCAGCCGCTCGTCCAGCGCGGCGATCTCGGCCGGCGGCCGATCACTGGTGAGCACGACCTGATGACCCGCCCCCTGCAGCGCCTCCGTGAGCCGCAGCAGCTCGGCCTGCATCTCGGCGCGGTTCGTGAGAAACTGCACGTCGTCCACGAGCAGCATGTCCACGTTCTGGAACCGCCGCCGGAAGGCGTCTCCCTGGCCCGCAGCGATGGCGGCGTGGAACGCCTCGACGTACTCGTCGAGCGTCAGGTACTCGATGTTGAGACCGGGCGTGAGCTGCTTCGCGCTCTGGCCGACGGCCATGAGCAGGTGCGTCTTGCCGAGCCCGGACGCACTATAGATGAAGAGCGGGTTGTACGCCGAGCTCGGGTTCTCGGCGACGGTGCGCGCCGCGGTCACGGCCAGCCGGTTGGCCGCGCCCACCACGAAGGTGTCGAAGGTGAACTTGGGACTCAGCGCCGTCGTCACGCGGTGGTCCCCTGGGCCAGCCGCTTCAGCACGAGCTCGGAGATCCCCTTCAACGTCTCGAAGACCCCGACCCCGTGCAACGCGTCGCCCGGGAAGCTCGGCACGCCGCGGAAATTGAGCGCGTCGTCCAGGTCGGCCGGCGTGAGGATCAGCTCGCGTGGCAGGTCCTGCTTGTTGAACTGCAGCACCAGGGGCACGGCGCGGATGTCCACGCCCAGCTCGAGCAGGTTGGCCTGCAGGTTCTGCAGGCTCTCCAGGTTCTCGTCGAGCTGGCGCGCCTGGCTGTCGGCGACGAACACGACGCCGTCGGCCCCCTGCAGCACGAGCCGCCGGGTGGCATTGTAGTAGACCTGCCCGGGCACGGTATAGAGCTGGAAGCGCGTCGTGAAGCCCGAAATTTGCCCGAGATCGATGGGCAGGAAGTCGAAGAACAGCGTGCGGTCGGTCTGCGTGGCGAGGGAGACCATGCGGCCGCGGCGGGCCTCGGGGACGCGACCGAAGACGTAATGCAGATTCGTGGTCTTCCCCGACCGGCCCGGGCCGTAGTAGACGATCTTACAGGTGATTTCACGTGTCGTGAAGTTGACCAGGGACACGGCACTATCTCCCGAAGAGCGCGCTCAAGCTCTCGTTGAGCTCGCGCTCGAAGTCGGCCGCCAGCACCTGTTTGGGGACGCCGGCTTTGGGGCTCGCCGCGCGCAGGTCGGTCGCCAGTTGCTCAAAGAATAACTGCACCAGCCCGAGAGACGAAACGTCGAGGTCGTACACGACGAGCGCGACGAGCGGGCCACGACCGGTGGTGAGGCCGGACAGGAAGATCCCGTGGCGGTGGCCCTGGTGGTTCAGCGCGCCGAACGGTGGCCGGCCGAGCTGGCGGGCGAGCTCGGTGGTCGTGGCCATAATCGCCGCGCCGAGGGCTGCCGCCGACATCACGTCCACGGCTCGCGCGAAGCCGAACTGCGCGAGCACCTGCCCCGCCGGCGTCATCAGCAACACCAGCCGGGCCCCCGCCTCCTGCACGTAGGTGGTGAGGGGCTCCGACGTCCAGGTCTCGACGGCGTGGACGGTCATCCGACGGCCTCCGCGGCCCGCAGCAGCTCCAAGCGCACCAGCCCGATATTCACATCCTCCGCGGCGACGGCCACGAGCAGCACCCCCGAGGCGGCGGGGACGACCAACAGCGCGCCCTGGTCGCATTGCAGATGCCAGAACAGGCTCACGCCGACACCCGCCGCTTCCATCGCCTTGCCCAATCGGTTCGCCAGGTTGGCGGCCAGGGCCGCGACCGCCGTCCCGCGGATCCCTTCCACCAGCTGCTCGGCCACGACGAGCCCATCGTCGCCGGCCACCACCATTGCGCCGCGCACGCCCCGGACCCTGGTGACGAGATCCAGCGCCTGGGTGTAGCCGGCCGTGGTCACGCCTGCCGCTCCAGCCAGTGGCGCGCGGCTTGCGCGACGCGCTGCGCCAGGATCGTGAGTCGTCCCAGGGGCACGCCGCGGTCGCGCACGACCAGGAGCAGGGAGTCCGCCGTGGGCGGCGTGAGGTGCACATGGCCGAGCCGTCCCTCGGCCGAGAGGCCGCGCCACGGGCCCAGGCCGAGCAATCTCGCCGTGCGGGTAGCCTCCTGCGAGACGCCCGCGAGGTAGGCGGCCACCACGTCGGTCACGTCCGCGCCGGCGGGCGAGCGGAGCGCGCCACCGAGCACCAGCCCCGCCCCGTCGAGGAGCAGGAGACCCTCCTCCGCGCCTTCGAGCCCGGCGAAGATACGCGCCTCCTCCACCGGGGGGGGGACGACGGCCTCGGCAGAGGCGGGCGCCGCCGGCGCGCGCGCAGGGACACCGCCGCGCACCATCGCCAGCGCCTGGTCGACTGACGCGTCGTCCGGAGCGTAGCGCTGAGCGGCGCGCAGGTGGGCCTCCGCCTGGGCGAGGTCGCCGACTTTGAAATACAAGAAGGCCAGGCCCTTCAGGGCACCGGTATGCTCGGGGGCGATCCGCAAGGTCATGTCCCATTCGTCGAAGGCGTGCTCATAGTCGTGCCGGTCGGCCAAAATGCGCGCGTACAGGTCGTGCGCGTCCGCCAAGTGTGGGTGACGCTCCAGGCCGAGCACGGCCACCCGGGCCGCCGCGTCGAACTGCCGCCTCTGACGGAGCAAGTCTCCGAGCCGGAGGAACACGAGGCTCTGTGGGTCCTGTGCCAGCTGCGACGACAGCGTCCTGACTTCGTCAGCCATGGATCCCCGATGCGCCGCCGGCCAGGACCTGAGCCGCGCCCTTGGCGCGCCGCACCTCTTCGAGCTGGGCGAGCTCTTCCTCGACCCGGGGCGCGAGTCGCTCCCACTGGTCCCACTGCTCCACGGCCTCGACGAACCGGCCCCCCGCCACCAGCGCATACCCGAGGTACCGGTAGGCGGCGGGGAGGAGGGGGTCGAGCCGCAGCGCGCGGCGCAGCTCCTCGACGGCCTCCGCCGACCGGCCGCCGATCAGGTGGATGCGGCCGAGCAACAGCTGGATCGTGGGATCGTGCGGCTGCAGCGTGGCGGCATGCTCCGCCGCCGCTCCGGCCGTCAGGACATCCCGCTGGCGCAGGGCGTTCTCGGCCTGCGCGACGAAGGCCGCCGCCTCGGCGGCGGGCGACACCGCCCCCGCCCCCCCGATGCCGGTCCCACCGCCGCCGTCGCGGCCGCGAGACTGGGTTCCGGGATCGGTGAGCACCACGAGCCCGGCGCTCTCCAGGCCGAACAGTGTCTTGGCGACGTCGAAGTCCGAGCGTCCCAACGCCGCGGCGACCGCCCGCACGTCCCGCTGGCCGTCGATCAGAGCCAACACCTCCCATTCCGGCGGCAACAGGTCGACGTCCCCTTCGGAGCCTGGCTGCGCCGGGGCGAATGCGGGCACGACGCCGAGGTGGGGGAGGCGCTTCTCGATCCGCGCCCACTCGTCGATGCGGCGCGCCCCTTCCATCAACAACGCCTCGGTGGGGATCCGCACCGTCGATTCCGCGGGCACCTCGGTCAGGGCCCCTTCGGTGAACGAGAAGTAGCCCTCGCGCCACCCCATCACTTCGAAAACGACCTCTTCGATCTGGAACCGCACCTGGCGCTGCAGCTCGCGCGGCGTGACGACGCCGAGTTCGACGAGGATCTCACCCAGCCGCCGCTGGTCGCCGCCGCGCACCTGCATGTCCCGGGCGCGCTCCAAGTCCACGTCATTGACGCGGCCGGTCCGGAGCAGCAGGCTGCCCAGGGGATGCGGGTTGCTGCGGATCTCGGCGTACACGATGGCCCCGTCCTCGAAGTAGATCGTGCCCGCGTTGTGCCGCAACTCGGAGGTGACCCGGAGCACCCCCGTCTTCCGGCTCAGGTCGAGGAGCTGGAAGACGTCGTGGATGCCAAGCTCGCGGAGCGGGCCTTCGATCGCCATGGGAAGGGGGGGGGGGCGGGAGCGCTACGCCGCGTCCGACGCGAAGATGTGCTGGAGGTCGAGCGCGGTGCGCGCGTGCAGCCGCGCGCGCTGGGCGAACGGACTCGCGGGATCGAGCCGCGTCACTTTTTCCCAGGCTTCCACCGCCTCGCCGTAGCGGTGCAGGCGCGCCAGCGCCACGCCGGCGTGAAACAGCGCGCCCATGTGTTCGGGATCGAATTTGCAGATGCGGCGAAACGCCTCCAGCGCCGCCTCGGCGCGCTTCTCATCGAGCAATGCGCGCCCCAGCAGCAGCAGCGCCTCCAGATCGTAGGGGTCCTGCTCCAGCAGGTCGGCGAGCCGGGTGATCGCAGGGCGCACGCTGCCGGTGCGCCGCAGCAGGTCCGCCAGGGCCAGGGCAGCCTCGTGAAACGTCGGCAGCGCCTCCAGCGCTGCTTCGTAGGCGCGTTGTGCGTCGAGCCACTCTTCCTTCAGTTCGTGCAGCCGGCCCAGGTCCACCCAGACCTGGACGAAGCGCGGGTCGAGCTCCAGCGCCGCCCGGTAGGCGACCAGAGCGTCGCCGCGGTTGCCGATGCGGAGCGCGACGTCGCCTTGCAGCTTGTGGAGGTCCGCGCGACCGGGGGCGCGCGTCTGCGCCAGCTGCAGCGCGGTCAGCGCGCCGGCCGCGTCCCCCGTTACGGCCCGGGCTTTGGCCGCCGCCACCAACGCCTCGACGTCCTCCGGGGCGAGCGTGAGCAGCTCCTCGGCGAGCCCGCGCGCCTCCCCGGAGCGGCTCAGTGCCAGCAGGGCTTTCACCTCGCCGAGCCGGGCATCGGGACGGGAGGCGTCGTGCGTGCGCGCCTCGTGGTAGCGCTCCAGCGCTTCGCCGTGCAGGCCCCGCTTGGCGTAAATGTCTCCCAGCAGAGTCGCCGCTTCGGCGCGGTCGGCGCCGCGCTGCACCGCGCGCACCGCCTCGGCGGTCGCGAGGTCGAGCAGGCCCTTGCTCAGGTAGTCGCGGGCGAGGCTGAGCGGATCGTCGCGGCCGCGCGTGCGGCCCGCGCCGGCCGCG
>CAZXKD010000117.1:0-8999 GCA_964641215.1 uncultured Gemmatimonadaceae bacterium | reverse complement strand
AGCGGGATCGATCCGGCGACGGGGCACATCGTCTGGCAGCTGCGCACCAGGCAGCCCATGGTGGGAGGCTCACTCGTAACCGCTGGTGGCGTGCTCTTTGCTGGCGAGGGGGACGGATGGTTCCGCGCGTACCACGCCGGCACCGGCCGCCAACTCTGGGAATACCGCACTGCTACTGGTGTTAACGCCCCCCCGGTCACCTTCGAGGTGGATGGGGAGCAGTTCGTTGCGGTCGCGGCCGGCGGCAATACGCAACAGGGCTATCCGCTCGGAGACGAAGTCCTCGTCTTCGGCCTGAGACCGCCGGGACGCGCGAAGGAGCGTTAGATGGGCTCACAGATCGTCGGGCAGACGACCAGCGCGGCCGCAACCGCCTTCGGGCGGGTGCGGCCTCTCATTCGCCTGACTCGCCCCCATCAGTGGTCGAAGAATCTTCTCCTCTTTCTGCCGGCACTCGCCGGCCATCTGGCGTGGACTCCCGATAACGTCAGCGCGCTGCTGCGCGGGTTCCTGGCGTTTTCCTTCCTCAGCTCGTTCGCTTACGTCGTGAACGACGTGCGCGACGTCGCCGACGACCGCCTGCACCCGACCAAGTGTCTGCGGCCCCTGGCCGCCGGTCAGATCGGGACCGCCGCCGCGGTGGGGCTCGCCGTGCTGCTGGCGGTGTCTTCCCTGCTCCTCGCCGCCTCGCTGCCCCCGCACTTTCAGCTGGCCCTAGGGTGCTACGCGATCGGCTCGGGTCTGTACACGCTGGCGCTCAAGGCCCGCCTGCTGGTGGACGTCATCGTCCTGGCCGCCCTGTATACCCTGAGGGTCGTGGCCGGCGCCGCGTTGGTGGGCGTGCCGCTCTCGCGGTGGTTCCTGCCGTTCTCGATCTTCTTCTTCCTCTCGCTGGCCCTCGTCAAGCGGGTGACGGAGCTTCGCCGGATGGCCCCCGACAGCGGGCCTCGTCGTCGCGGCCGTGCGTACAAGGCCGTCGATGCGCAGGTCCTCACCGCCATGGGGATCGCCTGCATCGCGTGCGCCGCGCTGGTTTACTGTCAGTACATCTCGAGCCACGACATCACCCATCTCTACCGCACGGCGGACTTCCTGTGGGGCGGCCTGCCGCTGCTGTTGTACTGGCAAGCCCGCATCTGGGTCTTCGCGCTGCGCGACGACCTCCACGACGATCCCGTGGTCTTCGCGCTCCGGGACCGCGTGAGTTTCCTCACCGCCGGAGCCTTCCTCTTCGTCGTCTGGCTCGCCGCGTGACCCTGCCGGTGCCGGCGCGACGGTCCGTCGGATGGGACGTCGTGCTGGCGCTGGCCGTCGGCCTGGCAGCCGCCGTGTACGCTACCCGGGCCATGACGGTCATCGGCCCGGGGATCATGGCCGAGCTCGCCGAGGACAGCTGGTTCCAGAGTGACGCTCCTCGGATCGCTTGGGGGATGAGCGACCGCCGAGCCGACCACGACCGAAGCACGGTTCATCCGATCTCTATCCTGCTCACGACGCCGCCGGTCCTCGCGCTCCGGCTCTGGTTCGGCTGGTCCGCGGCCCGCGCGACCGCCAGCGTCGTGACCGTGGTTGCTGGTTTGTGGGGAGCAGCGCTGTACGTCCTGCTCCGCTCCTTGCGCTGCCGGCGGCCGGACGCCTTGCTCTACACCATGCTTGGTATCGCGAGCGCCGCTGCGATCTTCTGGCTGCCCATCCGGGATCGGTACGCCCTCGGCTCGGTGAGCATCATGGGGGGGCTCGCCCTGGTTGCCACGGCGGCGGCGCCCGCGGGCGCCACCACCCTACGGTGGATCATCGCCAGCGCCGCGACACTGGCCGTGACCGTTACGAACTGGATGTTCGGGGTTCTAGCTGCGGCCGTGCTGCTCCCTGTCCGTCGCGCCCTCGTCGTCACGGCGGGCGGACTGGCGCTCGTGATCGTCTGCTGGGTCGCGCAGAACCGGCTCGTGCCGAACACGCGATTCTTTGTCCCCACCCGCGAAGAGGCCGAGTACACCTTTCGGCCGACCGCCGACCGGCTGCGCAGCGTGCTCCGCGTCGTGACGGTCCACTCGATCGTCATGCCTCAATTCAGCCGGTTGCATGAGGGCGGGGATCCGCTGCCACTCGATGCCTGGCTCCGCCCCGCGGCCCAGAACCAACTCACCATGCAGGAGACAAGGTCGGGAACCGGCGGCACGGCAGGCAACATCGCCACCGTCGCGTGGCTGGCGGCGCTGGTCATCGGCATCGGAACCGCGCTCACCCGCTGGCGCGACCAGCGCATTTGGCTCGTGGTCCTGCTCGGTCTCGCCGGGCAGGTCGCGCTGCACCTGGTCTACGGCGAAGAAACGTTCCTCTACGCCCTGCACTGGCTGCCCCTGCTCGTGGCCCTGGCAGCGGCAGGCACGCTCGGACCGCTCCGACCCCTGTCGCTTGCCCTTGCCGGCGTCGTCCTCGTCACCGCCGGCACGAACAACGTTGCTGCGTTCCGGCGTGCGGCACGACTGTACGGCCCCGAGCGCGAGATCGCGCTCCGCGCGAAGAACCATCGCCCCGACGAGCCGTGGCCCCGCGGCGAAGGCCATGTGCTGCTCGCCCGTCCCGGGACGCCGGAGTCGGCCAAGAGCTGGCACGAGCCCGGCGCGAGCCTGAGCCCGGTCAAGGGGAGCTTCGGTGTGTCCCTGTGGGCCGAGGATTCGCTCGGTAACCTTGTGAGCGGCGAACGATTGCCGCTGGCGGAGGTGACCCAGCGCTTCGCCTGGGACAGCGGGGCGACGGTGCCCGCCATCGTGACGGAGACGACGCACTACCGCGCACGCTGGGAGCTTCCCGCGCCCGGCCGATGGCAGCTCGCCGTGAGCCCGCGGCAGCCGGCCGCCACGCGGGTGGAGCTGGTTGTCCGCAGCGTGGGCCCGTCGGGAGGGCCGGTGCGGTCGCTCGCCTGGAACGGCAAGCGCCTCCGGATCAACGACGCCTGGTCCCTGGAACTCGCTCCCGCGCCGCAACGCGTCGTCATCGGCCACGAAGGCGACGACCACTGGATGACCGCACGGTCGGGAGCCACCGAGTGGGCCGGCGAGGACGGCTGGGGCTATGCCCGGCTCGCGCTCGACCCGCGGGCGACGACGACGGCCACGCTCACCGCCGACTCGCTGCCCCCCGATACCGCACCCCTCCCGGCGCACCTCGTCCCCTTCGCCGAGCTGTCGCTCCCCGACCCGCGCTTCGCGGAAAGCATGCGGGCCGAGGTGACGCATCTCGCGATGAGTCTCGTGAGCGGCGAAACCCGCTCATCGGATCCGGTCAACACGCCGATCCCGTGGCAGCGTACCGGCGCCTACATCGTGACCGCGCTTGCCCGGGCGGGACAGGTGCCGCTGGCCCGGTCCCTCGCCGTGTTCCTCGCCGAGAACGACTTCTACGGCGGTTTCGGCGCCGAGGCGGACGCGCCCGGTCTGGGCATCTGGGCCCTCACCGAAGTGGCAACCCAGGCGGCGGACTCGGCATACGACCGGTGGGCCTGGCCGCACGTGCGGCGGAAGGCCGAGCGCATCATCGAGCTGCTCGACGCGCGGCAGGACGTGCGCGTCCCCCTCTCGTATCCGGTCACTCCCTGGGCCCGCCGCAACGACGATCCGACGCTGGTCGCCAACGCGGCGCGTGACGGACTGATCGTGGGCCGCATGGACCACGGCCGCCCGCTTCTGTTCGTGAACGCCGTGAGCTATGCCGGTCTGGTGCGTGCCGCGGCGCTCGCGACGCGGGAGGGCCACAAGGACGATGCCGCACGTTACGCCGAGCGCGCCGGCCGCCTCCGGGCGGCATGGAAAGCAGCGTTTGCGCCGCCGGAGTCCAACAATCCGCGGGCCTACATCGCTGCGCTCTGGCCGAGCGGGGTGGCCGCGGAACCCGAGGCGCGGGCAACGTTTCAGGCCGCGCTGGACCGCCACTGGAACCAGCTGCGCGATTCGACCGGACAGCCCCGCGCCTGGCCACTCTGGACCTACTTCGACGTCGCGGAAGCCCACCAATGGCTTCTGCTCGGCGCTCCCGAGCGCGCGTGGCAGGTGCTGACCTGGTTCTGGGAGCACCAATCGTCACCGGGGCTGTACACCTGGTGGGAAGGCGACGACGAAGGGAATGCCTTTGGCTGGTGGACCTACACCCGCGGTTGGCTTGCACCCAAGACCGTGACGCCGCACCACTGGACGACCGCGGAGATGCTGCTGCTCCAGCTCGACATGCTCGCGCGGGCGGAGTCCAACGAAGCGGAGCCGACCTTGGTAATCGGCGACGGCCTGCCGAAGGAATGGCTCGCGCACCCGCTCGCGGTCCGGGGCCTCCACGTGGCGGGAAGGACAGTCGATTGGTCGTGGGCCAACGGTCGCCTCGCCGCGACGATTCGGGGTGCACCGGTGCGCGTCCGTCCCGGCGCGCCCTTCCCCCGCTCGACTCGAGTGCAGGTGAGCGCGCAGTAAGTAGCGCCGATTGACCGTCTTGGTATATTGCCCTGCCGCTCGCCACGAAAGTCCATGCGCGCCCTGGTCAAGGAATCCGCTGCTCCCGGCATGACCCTGCGGGAGGTTCCCCGTCCCGCCTACGGCCCCACCGACGCCCTCATCCGGGTGCGTCACGCCGGCGTTTGCGGGACCGATCTGCACATCTGGGAGTGGGACAGCTGGGCGGCGGGGAGGGTCCGCCCTCCGATCGTCGTCGGGCACGAGTTCGCCGGCGAAATCGTCGAGCTGGGCAGCGAGGCGGCGGCGGCCGGCCTCCTCGCCGTCGGCGATCTGGTCACCGCCGAAGGGCACATCGTCTGCGGCCACTGCCTCCAGTGCCGGACCGGCAGCGCACATCTTTGCCAGCGGACCCAGGTAATCGGCGTAGATCGCGACGGCGCCTTCGCCGAGTACATCGCCATGCCCGTGTCGAACGTGATGCGCCTCGACGGAATCTCCACCGAAATCGGCGCGATCATGGACCCCCTGGGCAACGCGGTGCACACCGTGCTCGAGGCCGACGTGCCCGGGAGCACCGTGCTCGTGATCGGCTGCGGCCCCATCGGCTGCTTCGCGGTCGGCGTAGCGCGGGCGGCGGGTGCGTCGCTGGTCCTGGCCAGTGACTACAACCCTCGCCGGCTCGACATCGCCCGCTGCATGGGCGCGCACGTCGTGCTGAACCCGGCGGAAGACGACGTCGTCGCGCGCGCCCGGGAGCTGACCCAGGGCGACGGCATCGACCTGGTCTGCGAGATGAGCGGGCATCCCTCGGGGCATGCGCAGGCCTTCGCGGCGGCGCGCCTCGGCGGCCGCGTCAACCTGCTGGGCACGCCGAGCCGCTCGACCGAAGTGGACTTCGCCCGGGACGTGATCTTCAAGGGCCTCACGCTCTACGGGGTCAGCGGCCGCAAGATGTACCAGACCTGGGACCAGATGCGGCGGTTCCTCCGCGCCGGGCAGCTCGACCCCCGGCCGGTTCTCACGCACAGGTTTCCGCTCGCCCGCATCGCCGACGCGATCGAGGTCATCAAGGAGGGCCAGGCGGGCAAGGTGATCCTGGAGATCGGCGGATGACCCGCACCGTGGCCTCCAATCCGCTGGACCGCAGGCTCGAGGCGGAGCTGGAAGAGTTCCGCCGCACGGGTGTCTACAAGCGCCTCAACTACCTCGACAGCCCGCAGGGCCCGACCGTCCGCATGGAGGGCCGTGGGGAGGTCGTGATACTCTCGTCCAACAACTATCTCGGACTCTGCGCCGAGCCCGACGTCATCGCGGCGGGGAAGGCGGCCCTGGACCGCTTCGGTGCGGGCACGGGCTCGGTCCGGTTCATCTGCGGGACGTTCACGATCCACCGCGCACTCGAGCAGGCGTGCGCCCGGCTGGTCGGCACGGAGGCCTCGCTGAGCTTCGTGAGCTGTTGGAACGCCAACGAGGCGGTGCCGGCGACGCTGCTGGGCGAGGACGATCTGGTCCTGAGCGACCAGCTCAATCACGCCTCCATCATCGACGCAGTGCGACTGGCGAAGGCGATCACCAAGTGCCAGACCGGCGTCTATCGCCACGCCGACCTGGGCGATCTCGAGGAGAAGCTTCGCGGCGCGCGGGACCGGCGGGTGCGCATGGTGATCACCGACGGCGTATTCTCCATGGAAGGTGCCATCGCCAAGTTGCCGGACCTGATCGACCTGTGCCGGAAGCACGACGCGGTGCTGGTCGTGGACGACTCCCACGCCACCGGCGTTCTCGGCCCCAACGGGCGAGGCACGGCCGAGCATTTCGGGGTCGTGGGCGAGATCGATCTCATCACGTCCACGCTCGGCAAGGCGCTCGGCGGCGCCGCCGGCGGCTTTGTTGCGGGTTCGGCCGCCGTGTGCGACTATCTGACGCAGCGGGCACGCCCGCAGCTCTTTTCGAACGCCCTGCCGCCGACGGTCGCCGCGAGCGCGCTCGCGGCCGTCGAATATCTCGAGCGGCATCCGGAGCGCGTGAGCGCGCTGCGGGAGAACGCCCGGTATTTTCGGGAGCAGCTGCTGGCGCTCGGCTTCAAGCCCCTCGCGGGCGAAACGCCGATCGTCCCGGTGATCGTCGGCGAGACGGCCTTCGCCATCAGGCTCAGCGAAGCGCTCTTGAACGAGGGTGTGTTCGTCACCGGCTTCGGCTTCCCGGTCGTGCCGCAGGGCCAGGCTCGCGTACGCTGCCAGATCTCGGCAGCCCATACGCGAGAGCACCTCGACCGGGCGTTGGCGGCTTTCAAGCGGGTGGGAGGGCGGCTGGGGTTGATCTGACCCGTCGTGGGCCTGCTCCTTGCACCCCCGATCGTGCAAATTTGGTCTTCCGGTCCCGGCCAGCGCCGAGACCCTGCTTCGTAAGCTATTCTATTTCAATATGTTGACGAGTGCCGCTCCGGGATGGGCGGGGTCCGCCGTCCGTGGCACTCCACAGGAAGTTCTGCAATTTTCCGGACCGGTCCGATCCTCGGCCGACAACACCCAGGGAGGCAGTCTGATGAGCAAGGTCACCCGCAGCATGTCGGTCGCGGCCCTGGCACTATGCCTCGGCACAGCGAGCCTGGCCGCCCAGGGGCCGGTTCAAGGCGACTTCCAGTGGTACATCGGCGGGCAGTCTGGCGTCCTGGTATTCCGGACCCCGGCGCAGTCCCGCGGCGGCATGTTCATGGCGGGTGCCCACACGCTCATCACCGCGCGCCGGACGGGCCTGCTGCTCTCGGTCGACGAGGGGGTCGGCTCGAACGAGCAGAGCGCGTACTTCGATCCGACCGGAACCACCCAAACGGTTCAGTTCAACGATATCCGTAAGTACTCGGCCGTCCTCATGGCGTTCCCTATACGCTCGGCCGCGCAGCCGTACCTCGGCGTCGGCGTCGGCCTGCTGCACGCGGTGAACCCGCAGCCGACCGGAACCTCGTTCGCGACCCCGGCCGCACTGGCGCAGGCGCAGAAGGACGCGACTGATCTGGGAAGCACGGGCTTCGCGACGATCGTCGGGGGGCTTCAGTTCAAGCTGGGGCGGTTCATCGCCTTCGGTCAGTATCAACTCACCTCGGCCCAGGGCGACAAGACGACGTCCAGCGGCGCTACCGGCCGGCTGCTGGTCGGCTCCACCCACACGCTCAGCGGCGGACTCCGGATCGGCCTCGGGAACGCACGAGAGGCCCCCCGCGCCGGATACTGACGCTCCGGCGTGAAGTCCAGGGTGACCCCGCGGCCGCGAATCGAAGCGGCCAGTCGACCGCTTTCGTAATACCGACCCGCGGGGTCACCGCCACCCGCCCCTCCCAGCCGTCCGGCTCGAGCACCGTCACCGCCGAGGCTGCCATCATCCGCCCATCCAGCTCAACCCGCGTGATGCCCAGCGCCTGACACAAGCGCCCCGGCCCCGCGCACAGGTGCCGGTCCGCGATCCCTCCCCGCCGCTCCCGCATCAACGCCAGCCCATCGAGGGGCTCCACGGCCCTGAGCAGCACCGCGCTCCCATCCCCCGCCGACTGGCAGACCAGATTGGCGCACCAGTGCACGCCGTAGGAGCGGTAGACGTACCAGCTCCCGGGGGGCCCGTAGAGCGCCTCGTTCTGTGCGTGCCGCCGGTGCCGGTATCCGTGGGACGCGGGGTCGTCGTAGCCCAGGTAGGCCTCGGTCTCGACAATCCGACCGAGGGTGCGCCCTCCCGCGGCCGAGGCGATGACCAGGCCGATCAGGTCGCGGGCTACGGCGTCGGCCGGACGCTCGAAAAACCGAACGGGCAGCGTCGCTGCCCGTGGCGGCCTCCTCATTCCGGTTTCTTCTTGCCCCGCGGTCGGGGCCGTCGCTTGGGCGTCGCGGCGGCCGACGCCTCGGCGGGCTCGCCGCCCTCCATCGGGACCGGCACCGGTGCCGATCCGCGCTTCCCGCGACCACGCCCTCGTCCCCGCGCCGGCTTTGCGCCGTCCTCCGGCACCTCGGCGGATGCCGGCTCGGGTGCCGGGCTCTCAGGAACGACTCCGATCAGCGGGACCTGGGCGGCCCGGATGCCGCCGCGCGAGCCGCGCCGGAATCGGATGCCCGGGCGCTGACCGTTTCCCCCGCCGGAGGCACCCGCCTCGACGACCGCGTCGGCGGGCGCCTCGGGGACCATAGCGTCCGTCACGACCATGAGCGCCGCGGGAGCCGGCGGGCTGCCTGACGTATCGAGGCGATGCGGCGCCACCTCGTACTCGTCGTCGCCGATCTTCCGGACGTCCGCCACCTCGGCATCGTTCGCCTGTCGCAACAGACGGACGAAGCGCCCGGGCTCGAGCAGAGGATCCTCTCGACCGTGGAGCGCCACCATCCGGAGCCGGAGCGCCTCGTGCGGCACCGGGGGCTTGAGCTCACCCAGCGCGCGCGCGATGAGCTGGAAAGCCGCGGCCAAGGTGAGCACGCCGTCACGGCGCACCTCCGGGCGGCGCGGTTCGCGCTCCGCCGGCGGGCGCGAAGCCTCGCCGCCCGCACGCTCCCCGTCCCGACCCCGGCCGCGACCCCG
>CAZXKD010000116.1:6822-9045 GCA_964641215.1 uncultured Gemmatimonadaceae bacterium | reverse complement strand
GGTGCATGTGAGGGGGGGTCACGTCGGCCGCCCCCGGCGGCCCCGGGGTGTTGTTCGCGTGCGTCGGGGTTCCCTGTTGGGGCGCCGGCGGGGCCGCGCGGCCCGCCCCCCCCGCCCCTCCCCCTCCGCCAGCTTCCCCGCCGCCGACGGTCGCAGCGATCTCGGCAGGCGGCGTCGCCGTGGCGGTTTGCGCCGCCTGACTGGTCTGCGCCGCCTGCGCAGCGGTCGAGAAGCCGGGATCGCGCTGCGCCGCCGCCTGGAAGGCCTGCGCGGCCCCCACGAAATCTCCGCGGTCCTGCGCTTCGAGACCGCGACTGTACAGGAGGAAGGCCTGGATGTCACGCGTCGGGCGCTCGCTGATGGCGGAGCGCTCGCCCGGCGTCAGTGTGATGGCCAGCTTGTCGAGCAGCTGGAAGACGACGGCTTTCTCGATGTCGAACAAGGCACGGAGCTGGTCGGACCCGGAGCCCGTCGCCGCGATCTGGGCGTCGCTGGCGCGCACCACCGAGGCGTCCACGCGGAAGTTCGCCGCCGGCACTTCGGAGAACTGCCCTTCCACCACCTGACTCGCCCCCACCAGCCGTCCGGAGCGCGCCCCGGTCGCCGGATCAACCCGGCCGCTCGCCGCCAGCTGCAGCTCGTCCAGCAGCGCCTGCAGCTGCTCGCGCTCGACCAGGCGGAGCCGCCGCACCCGCGACAGGTCGGTCACGACCAGGGCGGCGAGCCCGCGCTCCAGCGGGCGCAGCGAGCTGTCGGCGCCGGTATAGCGAAACGGCATCACCGCAATCGTGTTCGGGTCGGGCGGAGTGCGCACCAGCAACGATTCCCGGGCGATCGCGAACAGGGCGCGCTGCCGCAGCTCCTTGCGCGTCAACAGCGCCAGCCGGCCCTCCAGCAGCCGCCGCACCGGCCGGCCGACGGGAGGCTGGCTGGCGAGCAAGCTGGTGTAGACCGTGCGGGCGGAGTCGTACTGCTCCAGCCCTTCATAATCGAGTCCCAAGTACGCGCGTGCCGAGGCGTTGCCCGGCTGGGCGGTCAGCACGACCTGGAGCGCGCCACGGGCATCCGCGTAGCGGTGGGCGGCGTAATACGCCCGGGCGAGGCGGAGGTTGACGTCGGGGTCAGTGGGATGCTGGGAACGCTGCGCCTCGAGCGTGGTGAGGTCCGCCGGCGACATTGGGGCGGGCGCCCCTCCCCCACCCCCGGCGCCCCTGGCGCAGGCGGCGGCGGAGAGGGCGCAGGCCACCGCGAGCAGGCGAGCGCGGGGGCCGGGGCCGGCTGAGAGCATCATCGAATGCCTTCCGGAGGATCAGGAGAAATGATGGCGGCGGTGCGGGGCGCTATGCCGTGACGGGCGGGACTCACCGCCGGTGAGCGCGGTCACGTCGGGCCCGCAATGCGGCGAGCGGGGCAGCCGGCGCCCGCCGGGAGATGGTCACCTCGGATTGCGACAGCAGCTCACCCAGCACAGACCGGGTGCGCGGGTCGAGCGGCAGCTCGAACTGCAGGTCGAGCCGGTACTCGGCATGGTCGGGCCCCCGACCGGTCAGGGTGAACCCCTGGTGCTCGGGTTTGACCTGGTCGACTTCGATTTCGGCGAGGGGTTGGAAGTCCGGGCCATCCATGGCAACCTCCGGTTGGAGCTAGAGATACGCCCGCACCCGGGACTGTCAAGGCGAGCAGGCGCGGACTAGATTTCGAGTTTGGAGGTGTACGCCACAGGTGGGGCGACGCGGCATTAAGGAATACCGGGCGCCGGAAGCGCTGGCGCTCATTGGGGCGGACCGGGAGCACGCACCCCTGGTCTGCCCGTCCTGCGGAGGCCGCAAGATCCTGCGGGTGCCGCGTCGCCGCGGCTCACCCGATGCCGCCGCGCCGACCGAGCGGATCAGTCTGACCTGTCAGACCTGCGGTCGGCACGCCTCCTACATCGAGCGGGGCGCCGAGCCGCCCCGCGACTCGACGATGGACCCCCGCACCGCATAACGGAGAGGAGCCGTTTCGACGAGTGGCCGGTGACGCGATTCAAATGATGGGGACGGTGACGGAAGTCCTCCCCAACACCACCTTCCGGGTGAAGTTGGAGAACGGGCACGAGGTTCTGGCCTATGTGAGCGGCAAGATGCGGAAGAACTACATCCGCATTCTCCAGGGCGACCGGGTGGCCGTGGACTTGTCGCCGTACGACCTGACGCGGGGGCGGATTACGTACAGATACAAATA
>CAZXKD010000116.1:0-6722 GCA_964641215.1 uncultured Gemmatimonadaceae bacterium | reverse complement strand
AAGAACCCCGTCTACCGCTCAGCACCGACTGACACACCGACGTAGACGCTTCGACCGGGAGCTGGCTCGTAGTAGCGGCCCGCAGCCGCGTTGATCACGACCGACCCCACGTACAGCCGGTTGAACACGTTGTAGACCGCGAGGAAGGGGCTCACCCGCACCGCCCCCGCCAGTCCCTCCCACCCCAGCCGCAGATTGGTCGCCCACCACGGCGAGGTCCGGCGCGTGCTCCCAGCGTCGTCCACGAAGTAGGACGAAGAATGGGTCGTCTCAACCTCCACCCACCCGCCTCTCGCCGCGGCCGGGTTGACCCGCAGCGCGGCATGCCCCCAGTCCCGCGGCACCCCCGGCAGCGCCCGGCCGTCGAGAACGAACGTGTGCGCCGTATCCGGGCTGAAGCGGTAATGCACGTAGCGAAAGTCGGAGTAGGTGTACGCGCCGCTCAGCGTCAGACCGGGAGCCATCGACAACGCCCCTCCCAGCTCCACCCCGCGGTGACGGGAGCTGCCGGCGTTGCGGAAAAAGCTCCGCTGCGGAGAGCTCGGCACTTCGTAGGGGATCAGCTCATCGCGGACCGCGGCCTGGAACAGCGCGACCGTCCAGGTCAATCGCTTGCTGCCCCGGTCGCTCCCGAGGGCCCCGCGCGCACCGATTTCGGTGGTCACCGCCTGCTGAGGCTTGAGCGTGGGGTTGAACCCCCCTGCCGTGTCGGGCCGGTTGGCGAGCTCGGTGGTCGTGGGCGTCTCGAACGACGTCCCCACGCTGGCGTACACGGTCAGTGCGTCGGCCGGGTTGACGGTGAGACCGAGTGAGCCGCTCAGCGCCGACATCAACCGGCGGCCGGAATCGTCCGGGTTGGTCCCGGTGATCAGACGATCGTTCACCCCGAAGCTCACGCGATCGTAGCGCACCCCGGCCGTCACCGATGTCCGAGCCGACAGGTCGAGCACGCTCTGCAGGAACGGCCCCACCTCGGTCACATGCTCCAACTGGTCGAGCTGGCGCGAGGTGTCGGGTCGCGCCTGCATTCCGGGAAGGGTGTCGTAGTTGAAGTTCACACGGTCATCGCGCTGCCGTTGGAAGTCGAGTCCCAGGGTGAGGCGCTGGGACAGCGCGCCCAGGTGCGCTGGATGGGAGAGCGTGATCCGCCCGCCGTAGTCGACGCGGTCGAGATGGATATAGGCGAAGGTCTGCGGGTTCTTGAGGCTTCGCGTGAAGGCGAAGATGGTGGCCGCGACCTCACCGCCGTCCGCCAGCCGGCGTTGCAGCGTGAGCCCCCCCTGCCCCTGGGTCACGTCCTTGCCGGCATCGCGCCGCAGGTTGAGGGCCGCGGCCGAATCGCGGTTGGCCCGCAGCTCGGGGAGCGTGAGCGCGCCGGGGTTGTCGGCGCGGGGATCGTCGCCCACATCCGCGAGGGCGGTCAGATGCCAGCCCCCCCCCCCTCCGACCGGCAGTTGCACGCGGGCGTTCACGTTGCGCAGGTCGGCGTTGCTGTGGTCGCGCTCGCCCTCGTAGCCGAGTCGCGAGAGCGTGAGCTGGGCGCTCCCCTCGCCGACGCGCACCAGGCTGGTCGACTGCCACTTGCTCCAGGTGCGGCGGACGTCGCGCTCCGAGCGGCCGGCGACGAAGCGGACTTCCTCGCTCATCCGCGGCGGCAGGGCAGGATCGGTCCAGATACTGATGACCCCGCCCGACGCGTTGCCGAACAGCGCCGACGAGGAACCCCGCAGCACCTCGATCCGGTCGGCGGCGCCGAGCTCGACGTTCGTGAGCTGCCCTTGGCCGTCGGGCAGCGTCTGGGGGATTCCGTCGAGCAGAATCTTGATGCCGCGCACGGCGAACGGCGCTCGGCTCCCGAAGCCGCGGATCGAGAGACGCTGGTCGAGGGAGAAGTTGTAGCGGTTGGCCGCGTAGACCCCCGGCACCGCTGCGAGGGCTTCGTCCAGGCCCCATGTCGGGCGGGCGCGCCCGATCTGCGCGCGCTCCACCAGCGCCACGGCGAGCGGAATCTTGGTGAGCGGCAGGGACGCCCGCGTAACGGAGACGGTGATCGGGAGGAGGGTCACCGGCGTGGAGTCCGGCCGCTGCGCGCTCAGCGCCAGCGGCAGCCAGAGGCTCGCGGTCATCAGCATGGCGGCTCCCGGCTCAGGAGGGCCGGCGGAACAGGCGATGCCACCGAATCCGGAGAGGATCGGTGGCGAAGCTCATATAGATGAAGAGGGGTCGCCCCTCGATGTGCGAGCGCGGCAAGAAGCCCCAGAAGCGACTGTCGCGCGAGTCGTCACGGTTGTCACCCATCACCCAGAAGCTGTCGGGGGGTACGACGATCGGGCCCCAGTTGTGGGTGTCGGGGCGATAGCCCGCGGGGCCGGGGTTTTTCCCGACGTAGTGCGGCAACTGGTGCGCGCGCATTTCCGCCTGCACCTGGGGGTCGATGGGGGGGCCGCCGATGTACAGGGCGTACGGCTCCGCGAGCCGCTGGCCGTTGCGGATGATGGTGTCGCGGACCATCTGCAGCGTGTCGCCCGGTTCGCCGATGAGGCGTTTGACGATGTCCAGATTCGGGGTCGAGTCCTCCACCGACCGGAAGATCACGATGCCGTCCCGGTGCGGCGTGGCGTAGCCCTTGAGCCGCAGCAGCCGGAGGCCGGTGAAGGGGATCTCGAGCGCGCCGCCGTAGACCGCCTTGTTCACGAAGAGGAAGTCGCCCACCAGCAGGGTGTTCTCCATGCTGCCCGAGGGAATACGGAACGCCTCGAGGAGATAGGACCGCAGCACGATCCAGACGACGAGCGCGATGCCGATCGACTTGCCCCAGCTGGTGATCTCGCCGCGCAGCGTCCGCGGCGCCGGAGGAGGGGAAACGGGGGGAGGCGACGCGGGGGAACGGGGGGCCGGGCCGCTCACGGTCGCTCCACCCACTCGGCGACGAAGATGTTGGTTTCGTGAGGGGCTTTGCCATGACGGTTCGACGCCCAGACGAGCTGCGTGCCGTCCGGAGAGAACATCGGGAACGCGTCGAACGCGGGATTCGTGGTCACCTGCTCGAGCCCCGTTCCGTCGAGGTTGACGAGGTAGAGGTCGAAGTTGCGCGACTCGGGGGCCCGCCAGTTGGAGGCGAAGATGATCCGCCGGCCGTCGGGAGCGAATGCGGGCGCGAAACTCGCCCCTGGCAGGTGCGTGATCTGTCGCTGGTCGCTGCCGTCGGCGTTCATCAGCCAGAGGTCCATCTTCAGCGGGCGCACTAGATGGTGCACCAGCAAGTCCCGATACTCCGCGCTGTCGGCCGCGGTGCCGGGATGGTAGGCGCGGTACACGATCAGCTTGCCGTCCGGCGAGAAGACCGGCCCGCCGTCGTAGCCAAGAGTGTGCGTGAGACGGCGCAGGCCGGTGCCGTCGGTGCGCATCGTGTAGATGTCGAGATCGCCGTCGCGCAGCGAGGTGAAGACGATGGTCCCGCCGTCGGGCGACAGCGTGCCCTCGGCGTCGTAGCCGGGGTTATCGGTCAGGCGGCGCTTCCCCGTCCCGTCGGGATTGGCGACGTAAATGTCGTAATCGTAGAGCGCCCACACGTAGCCGCGCGAATAGTCCGGCCGCGGGGGACAGGCGGCCCCGGCGTGCTCGGTGCTGGAGTAGAAGATCCGCGAGTCGTGGGCGAAGAAGTACCCGCAGGTGGTCCGGCCGTGCCCGCTGGAAACGCGCCGCAGCCCCGTGCCGTCGGCGTTCATGATGTATTCCTGGTCACAGCCGGTCGAGTCTTCGGGCGGCTGGCGCTGCAGGATCAGCTGCCGGCCGGACGCCGACCAATAGGCCTCGGCGTTCTGCCCGCCGAACGTGAGCTGCCGGATGTTGCGCAAGTGGGTTTCCCCGGAATCCGGGGGGACGACGACCGCCTGGAGAGCGAAGAGGATCAAGAGCATGGGACCTGAAAGCTAATGCGGATTGGGGATTGCGGATTGCGGAATCCACGGCCTGGCTTTCAATCCGCAATCCGCAATCGCCAATCCGCAATTAGATTCATCCCATGCCCGACCCCCACGCTCGCAAGTCCCGCGTTCCGTTGCTGGACGTCCTCGGCAAGTTGATCACTGAGGGCAAGCAGTCGACGGACTACCTCTGGCAAGTCCCGGACGATGAGACCGAGCGCGCCAAGATCGCCACGCTCCTGGACCAGATCATCGCGGAGAGTGCCAAACAGGGTCGCAAGGAGATGCCCAAGATCGCCGAGGACCTGAAGACGGCACTGAAAGCGAGCCCCAGCCCCCAGCAGGTGGACCTGCTGGTGGACGGGTTCGATCGGCTGCTGCAGCTGTGGGAGGCGGCCAAGTCCGGGCTGCTGTGACCAGAGCCTCCACGCCATGACCGATGTCGTGACGGCGACCGACACCGCCCTCGATCAGCTCTGCATCAACACCGTCCGCGCCCTCGCGATGGACGCCGTCCAGCAGGCCGAGTCTGGCCATCCGGGGACGGCCATGGCGCTGGCGCCGCTCGCTTACGTGCTGTGGCAGCGCCACCTGCGCTGCAACCCGGCGAATCCCGACTGGCCCGACCGCGACCGGTTCGTGCTGTCATGCGGGCACGCGTGCATCCTCCTCTACAGCGTGCTCTACCTCACCGGCTACGACCTCCCCCTCGAGGAGATCAAGCGGTTCCGGCAGTGGGACAGCCGCACACCGGGTCACTCCGAGTACGGCCTCACGCCCGGCGTCGATGCGACGACGGGTCCGCTCGGTCAGGGCGTGGGCAATGCGGTAGGGATGGCGATCGCGGAGGCGCTGCTTGCCGCGCAGGTCAACCGCCCCGGCCACGCGGTGATCGACCATCACACCTATTTCATCGCTTCGGACGGCGATCTGATGGAGGGGGTGTCGCACGAGGCGTGCTCGCTCGCCGGCCACCTGCGGCTGGGCAAGCTGATCGGCTTCTACGACGACAACCACATCACCATCGACGGCCCGACCGACCTCGCCTTCAGCGACGACACGGCGCAGCGATTCGAGGCCTACGGCTGGCATGTGCAGCGGGTCGCCGACGGGAACGACCTGGCTGCGATCGACGCGGCGATCCGCTCCGCCAAACGCGTCACGGACAAGCCGTCGCTCATCATTGTGCGCACCCACATCGCCTTCGGGAGCCCGAACCGGCAGGACAGCGCCAAGGCGCACGGGGAGCCGCTGGGGACGGAGGAAGTGAAGCTCACGAAACAGAACCTCGGCTGGCCCTATCTCGAGCCGTTCACCGTCCCGCCGGAGTCGCTCGCCCACTGGCGCCGGGCGCGGGAGCGCGGCGCGCGGCTCGAGGCGGAGTGGCGGGAGCGCTACGCCGCCTACAGGAAGGCCCACGCCGACACCGCCGCCGAGCTGGAGCGACGGCTCGCCGGGCGTCTCCCGAAGGAGTGGGATGCCGGGCTCCCCGTATTCACGCCCGGCGACGGCGCCATGGCGACGCGCGCCGCATCGGGCAAGGTGCTCAACGCCATCGCCGCGAAGTTGCCCGAGCTGGTCGGCGGCGCCGCCGACCTCACGGGCTCCACCAACACCGACGTGAAGGGCGCAGCGGCATTCGCCGCAGGCGCCCGGGGAGGACGCAACTTCCATTTCGGCGTGCGCGAGCACGGGATGGGCGCGGTCCTGAACGGCCTGTGCTACCACAAGGGATTCATTCCGTACGGCGGGACGTTCCTGATCTTCTCCGACTATATGCGGCCGCCGATCCGGCTGGCGGCGCTGTCGCACCTGCGCCCGATCTACGTGTTCACGCACGACAGCATCGGCTTGGGGGAGGACGGCCCGACGCACCAGCCGATCGAGCAGCTGGCCGCGCTGCGCGCCATCCCGAACATGACAGTGATCCGCCCCGCGGACGCCGCCGAGGTGGCGGAAGCCTGGCGGGCAGCGGTGCTGCACCAGCAGGGGCCGGTGGCCCTGGTGCTCACGCGGCAGAAGCTGCCGGTCATCGACCGCGCGAAGTACGCGCCCGCCAATGGCCTGCGACTCGGCGCCTATGTGCTCGGCGAGACGCCGAGTGGTAAGACGCCGCGGGTCGTGCTGATCGGGACGGGGTCAGAGGTGGAACTGGTGCTTGGCGCCTACGAGCGCCTGACGGCGGAGGGTATCGCGACGCGGGCCGTGAGCATGCCGTGCATGGAATACTTCGCCGCACAGCCCCGCAGCTACCGCGACGTGGTGCTGCCGCCGGGGATCCGCGCCCGGCTCGCCGTGGAAGCGGCGTCTCCTCAGCCGTGGTACCGCTGGGTCGGCGATGGGGGCGCGGTGCTCGGACTCGAGCGCTTCGGTGGGTCGGCGCCCTATCAGAGGATCTACAAGGAGCTGGGGCTGACGGTAGACCGCGTGGTGGCCGCCGCGAAGGCGCTGCTCTAGCCGCGCGTCGACGCGGCGAGCACGACGCGCGCCGCCTCCCTCCCCGAGCGCACGCACGCCGACGCGCCGGGCCCGTCGCAGCCCGCGCCACACAGCGCGATCGGCGGAAACGCCGTCAGCCGGTTCCGGACCGCCACCAGGCGCTCGGCATGTCCGGGTTTGTAGGACGCAATCCCCCGCGGCCAGGAGAACACCCGCGCCCACAGCGCCTCGCCGCTGATCCGGAGAATGCCGGCGAGGCGGCTGGGGGCGAGCGTGCCGGCCTCCCCCTCCCCCCCCGCGAGCGACCCGCGCGGGCGCCCGCGGCCCCCCCCCCCCCCCCGCCGCCCCCCCCCCCCC
>CAZXKD010000115.1:0-9177 GCA_964641215.1 uncultured Gemmatimonadaceae bacterium | reverse complement strand
CATGCCGTCTCCAGGCTGAGATGACCCTGCCCCAACTCTCGATCAGGCTGAAGCTCCCGCTCCTGATCGGCGCCCTGCTGCTGGCCGTGACGGGATCCTTCTCTGTGGCTGCTTACCGCGGCGTCCAGCGAGCGGCGATTGTGACCGCCACCGAGCGCCTGACCAGCGTCACCCAACAGCTCGCCGGACTGCTCCGGACCTCCGCCCGCCAGCGCCGCGCAGCGGCTGATACGACGGCCGCTGCCGCGGCGATCAAACACTATCTGCGAGCGCCGACCGCCCGCGGCCGCGTCGCGGCGCTGGCGGCCCTGCAGCCGACCGGCCCGCAGTCGCAGGCGGTGGTCGAACACGCCCTCTGGAACAGTCGCGGCGACCGGGTGCTGTCCACTGCCGTCACCGGGCAAGGGATGGCGGGGGGGCGCGCCGTCATGCCGATCGATACGGCGCTGCTGCGAGCGGCGCTCGGTCCCGATACCGGTGTGGTCAGTCCCTTCCGGGCGGTCGGCGACTCGGTCCAGTTCGCGGCGGTCGTCCCGGTCACCGACGGGGACCGCCTGCTCGGCTATCTCAGCGAAGTGCGCCTGCTGACCACTTCGGCGCAGGGACGGGAGCAGCTCAACCGCCTGATCGGGGCCGGAGCGGCGCTGTACCTGGGCAACACAGCCGGCGACGTGTGGACCGACATGTCGAGCATCGTGCCGCATCCACCCGTGGACCTGCGCGCCGCGACCGGCCTGCTGCAGTATCAGCGGGCCGAGACCGGTCCGGTCTACGGCGTCGCCAGCACGATCGCCCGCACGCCGTGGACGGTCCTGGTGGAGTTTCCGCGCGGCGTCGTTCTCGCGCCCGCGCGCCGCTTCCTGCGCGACCTCGCGTTGATCGCCGCGGTCATCCTCGTGATCGGCCTCGCCAGCGCCTGGGCGCTGAGCGGAACCCTCACCGGGCCGCTGCATCGCCTCATGAGCGCGGCCGAGGCCGTCGCGGTCGGGGACTACTCGCGGACCGTCAGTCTCACGCGGCGCGACGAGCTGGGGCGTCTGGCGCAGGTCTTCAACGGCATGGCGCAGCGGGTCCGGGAGGCGCAGCAGCGCCTCGAGGGGCAGGTGCATGACCGCACGGAGGAGCTCGAGGCCTTGAAGCGTGCGCAGGCCGAGCGGGCCAAGGCCGAGGAGGCCCTGCGGGTCGCGCGCTCCCGCCTCGAGCAGATGGTGAACGCCAGCGCCGCGGTGATCTACGCGGTCCGCATCACCGGCGACACCTTCGCGCCCGTGTGGCGGAGCGAGAACATCACGCGGCTCACCGGTTACGAGCTGGCGGAAACCATGAATCCCGGCTGGTGGCACAGCAACCTGCATCCGGAGGACCGCGACCGCACGCAGCGTGAGGTGTCCCGCCTGCTCACCAAGGGCGAGTTCCTCACCGAGTACCGCTTTCGGTACAAGGACGGCACCTATCGCTGGATCCTCGACGAGGCCCGGCTGCAGCGGGACACTGCCGGCAAGCCGGCAGAGGCCGTGGGCGCGTGGATCGACGTCACCGACCGCAAGCGCCTCGAGATGCAGCTGCAACAGGCGCAGAAGATGGAGGCGGTCGGCCAGCTGGCCGGCGGGATCGCGCACGACTTCAACAACATGCTGACGGCCATCGCGGCCAACGCCGAGCTGGTGCAGGCCGCGCTCGGCGCCGCGGATCCGTTACGGGACGACGTGGAGGAGATCAAATCGGCGGCGACGCGGGCCGCCGCGCTGACCCGCCAGCTGCTCGCCTTCAGCCGCCAGCAGGTCCTGCAACCCAAGGTGCTGGAGCTGGACGGCGTCGTGCTGGGGATGGACAAGATGCTGCGCCGCATCATCGGCGAGGACATCGACCTGGTCACCGTGCTGCCGCGGGGCTTGGGGCGCGTGGAGGTCGATCCCGGACAGATCGAGCAGATCGTGCTCAACCTCGCCGTGAACGCCCGCGACGCCATGCCCACCGGGGGCAAGCTCACGATCGAGACGGCCAACGCCGAGTTCGACGAAGCCTACGCCCGCGGCCATGCGCCGGCCCAGCCGGGCCGGTTCGTCATGCTGGCCGTGAGTGACAGCGGCACCGGGATGACGCCGGAGGTGCAGGCCCGCGTCTTCGAGCCGTTTTTCACCACCAAGGAGCCGGGCAAGGGGACCGGCCTCGGCCTCGCGACCGTCTATGGCATCGTGAAACAGAGCGGCGGCTTCGTCTGGGTGTACAGCGAGCCCGGAGCGGGGACGACCTTCAAGATCTATCTGCCCCGTGTCGAGGAGGCCGCCGAGCCGCTGGCCCCCCGCGCGGCGCCGGAGACCCGGGGCGGCACCGAAACCATCCTCTTGGTGGAGGACGAGGCTCCCGTCCGACGCGTCGCCCGCGAGGTGCTGCACCGCTTCGGCTACAACGTGCTGGAGGCCCGGCGCGGCGAGGAGGCGCTCGCCATCTGCCAGCGCCACCCAGGGGTGATCCACCTGGTCGTGACCGATGTCGTGATGCCGGGGATGAGCGGCCCCGAGCTCGTGGAGCGGATCAGCGCCCTGCGTCCGGGGATCAAAGTGCTCTACGCCTCCGGCTATCCCGGCGAGGCCATGGCGCACCGCGGCATCCTGGAGCAGGGCATCACCTTCCTCGCGAAGCCGTTCGCCGTGGCGGAGCTGGCGAACAAAGTGCGTGAAGTGTTGGAGGGCGAGGCTGTCCGGGGTTCCTGAAATCCGTAGATTACGCCGATGGTCGAGATCCCCGTCGCCGGCGCCGGCCCGGCCGGCCTGGCCGCGGCGCTCACCCTCGCCCGCGCGGGAGCGCGGCCCGTCGTCTACGAGCGCCGGCACGAGGTCGGTGCCCGCCACCACGGCGACTTCCAGGGGCTCGAGAACTATTCGACCCGCGGGGACGTGCTGGAAGAGCTGGCGGCCATGGGCATCGCCGCGGAGTTCGACTGCCATCCCGTCGCCGAGGCGACCATCTACGGCCCCGACGGCCGCCGCTGGCGCTACCGCGCGAGCACGCCCCTCTTCTACATGGTGCGCCGCGGCGTCGAGGCGGGCTCGCTCGACCAGGGCTTGAAGCGCCAGGCGCTCGCCCACGACATCGAGCTGCGCTTCGGGGCCGCCCTCCCCGAAGCGGCGGCGGGAATCCGCGCCACGGGACCGCGCGGGTCCTTCGCCATCGTGGTGGGCTATCTCTTTCGGACGACGCTCCCCGACGCCTTGATCGGCGTGCTCTCCGACCGCCTCGCCCCCAAGGGGTACGCGTATCTCGTGATCGCGGCAGGCCGGGCGACGCTGGCGTGCTGCCTGTTCGCCGAGTACTCCCAATACCGTCGTTACCTGGACCGCACCGTCGCATTCTTTGAGGAGCACGCCGGCATCGACCTGACGTGCGCCCGACGGTTCGGCGGCACCGGGAACGTGCGTTTGCCCGCCACGGCGCGGCGCAACGGGACCTTGCTCGCCGGGGAGGCGGCCGGCTTCCAGGATGCGCTGTGGGGGTTCGGGCTGCGCTACGCGATGGTGTCGGGGCACCTCGCCGCCCGCGCGCTGCTGGAGCGCGACCCCGCGTCCTACGATCGCCGCTGGCGCGACCGGTTCGGGGGGATGATGCGGGCGTCGCTGGTCAACCGCCATTTCTTCGCGCGCTTGGGCGACTGCGGGTACACCGCCTTCCTGAGTCGTCTCGGCGCCGCCGAGGACGCCCGGGAATGGCTGCGGGGCCACTATGCACCGTCGGTATGGAAGGACCTCTTGTATCTTTTGCTGCGCCGTGCAAGTTAGACGGCCCCGCGCCCGTCTTGAATGCTTTCGAGAGAGGCACTATGGCTGAGCGAATGTGGGGTCGCTTGCAGGCGGACTTGAACGTGAAGCTGCGCCGCGGCGCATGGTATCGAGTCCTGAGGATCAAAGGGCTCGAAGCGGTCATCGAAGTGAACCTGCGGCCGTACACGATCCTGAAAGCCCTGCTGGAAATCAGCCCCAAGCCGCCCGTGCGCTGGACCGTGGTGCCGGTTCGCAAGCAGGCGCCTGCCGCGCCCGCCAAGCTCGGCGAGAGCTACGGGGTCTGTCCGAGCTGCACCGAGCGCGCCACGTTGCCGCGTCGGGCCGCGCGGCACACCTGCCCGCGCTGCCGCCGCGACTACGCCGTCGCCTGGGACGAGCGATACCTGGACATCGCCTGAGCTGATCCACGCCCAGCTGATCCTCAACCCCGCCGCCGGCAGCGGCGCCGGACGCAAGGCCAAGGACACGGTCGTGCGCGAGTTCCGCGGCCAAGGGTGGGCGGTCGAGCTCACCGAGACTACCGGTCCCCGGCACGGTGCGCAGCTCGCCGCCGAAGCGGCGCAGCGCGGCGTGCGGCGGATCATCGCCGTCGGTGGCGACGGCACGGTGCACGATGTCGCCAATGGGCTGCTCAGCGTGGGCGGCGGCGGCGGCGCCGCTCTCGGCGTGGTCCCGATCGGCACCGGGAACGACTTCGCCAAGTTGGCCGGCACCTACCGCCACAGCATTCCGCGCGCGGTGGCCCGCCTCGTCACGGCGCGCAGCCGCAGCTTCGACGTCGGCGAGACGCTGGGTGAGCACTTCGTGAATTCCATCGGGTTCGGGTTCGGACCCGCCGTGCTGCTGCAGCGCAATGGGATGCCGGGCCTGAAGGGGTTCCTGTCCTACCTCGTGCCTGTGTTGCGGGCATTCGCGCGCTTCCGGCCTCCGCGCCTCGAGGTCCGCTCGGCCGAGTGGGCCGAGACCGGGTATATGATGATGGTGGAGGTGTGCAACGGCACGACCGCCGGAGGCGATTACCGCTTCGCCCCCGCCGCCGACCCCGCGGACGGACTGCTCGACGCTTGTGTGGTTCGGCGGCTGTCGCTGCCGCGGTTCCTGCTGGCCATCCCCCGCGTCATGCGGGGCACGCATACCAGCATGCGGGAGGTGGCTTTGTTTCGGACCGACCGGCTCACCATTCGTTGCGCCGCGGCGCCCCTGCTCCTGCACCTGGACGGCGAGCTGCGGGACCCCGGTGTGCACGAGGTGACGGTGAGGTTACGGGCGAGATGCTTGACGGTCTTGGTGGCAAGGTGAAGCGACCGACGGGCGGTCGGGCGGTCAGGCGGTCGGTGGTTCTCGGGTGGGGCCGGGTCCTGGTCGCACTGGGCTTAGTGACCGCCCGGCTGCCCGCCCAAGACACCACGCGTGTCGTCGCTCCCGGTGCCCGGACCGTCGCCATCGACACCACGCACCGCGTCTCGCCCGGCGGCGCGTTCCGGCGCTCGCTGCTCCTGCCGGGCTGGGGCCAGGCGGCGACGGGGCGGCATACCACGGGCGCGCTGTTCGTCGCGTGGGAGGGGGTCACCGTGATGATGACCCTGAAAGCGCAGCGGGAGGCCGACTACTTCAAGGAGATCGGGGCGAGCGGGCTCAAGCACAAGCGTCAGGAAGTGCAGGACTGGCTCGTCCTCTGGATCTTCAACCATCTCTTCTCCGGCGCCGAGGCGTACGTGGCGGCGCACCTGCAGGATTTTCCCAAAGAGCTGAAAATCCAGTCCGTGCCGGGCGGCGTCGGCGTCTCGATGCCGCTGCCATAGGTCGTGAATACCGCCCCGCTCGGCGTGTTCGACTCGGGGATCGGTGGCCTCACCGTCGCGCGCGCGCTGTTCGAGCAGCTGCCGCGGGAGTCGGTCATCTACTTCGGGGACACCGCGCGCGTTCCCTACGGCCCCAAGTCGCCCGACACGGTGCGCCGCTACAGCGCCGAGATCCTCGCCTACCTGCTGCGCCGCGGCGTGAAGGCCGTTGTGATCGCCTGCAACACCAGCACGGCGCACGCGCTGGCGCACCTCCAAGCGCATTCCCGCGTGCCCGTCGTGGGCGTGATCGAGCCGGGTGCGCGCGCGGCGGTCGCGGCGACCAAGACGGGGAAGATCGGCGTGATCGGGACGGCGGGCACCGTGGCGAGCGGCGCCTACGAGCGCGCCATCCGCGCCCTGCTCCCCACGGCGCAGGTGCACTCGCAGCCGTGCCCCCTGTTCGTCCCATTGGTCGAGGAAGGATGGTTCGAGCACCCTGCCACCGAGCTGGCCGCGCGCGAGTACCTGGAGCCGCTGCGCCGGGCCGGCGTGGACGTGCTGGTGCTGGGCTGCACGCATTACCCGCTGTTGAAGCCGCTGCTGGGGCGCGTCATGGGATCCGGGGTGACGCTGATCGACAGCGCCGCCGAGACCGCGAAGGCCGTGACCCGCGAGCTCGCGGCGCGCGGCCTGGACGCGCCGGCCGCGAATTCCCCCCCCCCGGAGCACCTGTTCGTCGTGTCGGACGACGAGCCGCATTTCCGCAGGGTCGGCGCGAAATTCCTGGGGGAGACGCTGCGGAAAGTGGAGGTCGTGCCGCTGGGCTGAGCGAGAGCCATCAGCGATCAGCCGTCAGCCGTCAGAGAACACCTTCAGTTCGATGCGGTCGCGGGTGATGATGGCGTACTTGCCGCCGTCCAGGAACGCGCCGGGGTTGAGATACGCTCGCCCGTCGGGGAGCGTCTCCAGGCGGGGCCGGTGCGTGTGCGCCATCACCACGAGCCGCAGCTCCGGTCGCCGCCGCAGCAGCGCCGTCGCCCAGGCCCGCTGAGCCTCGGCCGCGCGATCCAGCACGGCAGCGTCCCGGGTCGTGTCGGCCAGCTTCCCGGACAACTTTTCCGCGATCCAGAACCCGATGTCGGGGTGGAGATGGCGGAAGGACCAGATGGTGACCGGGTGGCGGGTCACCCGGTGCAGCAGCTTCCCGCTCCAGTGCTGCTCGGTGAAGCCGTCGCCGTGCGCCACGAAGGCGCGCCGCCCCACCAGGTCCACCTCCGCCTCGCCGCCATGGAACGCGATGCCCAGGTCGTCGGTCAGGAACTTGCCGCCCCAGCGATCGTGGTTCCCGCCCACGAACGTGATGGCGACGCCGCGGGCGCCGCAGTCCTGCAGCTTCGCGACGCTGGCGAAGTGCTTGCGGGGAATCACGGCGCCGTACTCGAACCAGAAGTCGAACAGGTCGCCGGCGATGAGGAGGTGGTCGCCGGGCTGCGGCACGCGCTCGAGGAACGCGTGGAACGCGGTCGCGATGGCCACGGGGACTTGGCCGAGATGCGCATCAGCGACGACGATGACCCGACCCGAGGAGGAGCGGGCCGCGCGGGGGGGGGGGGGGGGGAGGGGGGAGGCGGCGGCCGGCACGGCCCCAAGCTAGGAGCGGCGCCCACGAGCGGCAAGCCTATCTCGCGGAACGGGATAGCGTAGATTACGACGACCGCGATGAAACTCACCCGCGAGCAGCAGCAGCAGACGGCGGAGCGCGTGGCCCGACCGCTGGCGATGGGGGAAGAGCGCGACGTCCAGGTGCGCCGTCGACCCGGCCGCAATCCCGGCGCGCCGCTCGACCTCGAGCTGGTGCGCGCCCTGCGGGTGAACCGCAGCGCCGTCGAGCGCCGCGCCGCCACCATCCCCACGCGCCGAACCGTCAAGAAGCAGTGGCAGGCCGCCTGGCTGCTGCGGGCGATCACCTGCATGGACCTCACCACCCTGCAGAGCGACGACACGCCGGGCAACGTGCTGCGGCTCTGCGCCAAAGCGCGCCAGCCGCTGCGCGACGACCTGGTGGACGCCCTCGGCGTCGCCCATCTGGGCATCAAGGTCGGCGCGGTGTGCGTCTACCACGCCTTCGTCCCGGTCGCGGTGCAGGCGCTGGCCGGCTCCGGGATTCCGGTGGCCGCGGTGTCCACCGGGTTTCCGGCGGGCTTGAATCCGTTCCGCCAGCGGGTCGAGGAGATCGAGGCGTCGGTCGAGGCGGGCGCCCGTGAGATCGACGTCGTCATCACCCGCGCGCACGTGCTCACCGGCAACTGGGAGGCGCTGTACGACGAGGTCCGTGCCTTCCGTGCCGCCTGCGGTGACGCGCTCCTCAAAGTCATCCTCGGCACCGGCGAGCTCGCCACCCTGACGAACGTGGCGCGCGCCAGTCGCGTCGCCATGCTGGCGGGCGCGGACTTCATCAAGACCTCCACCGGCAAGGAGGCCGTCAACGCCACGCTGCCGGTCGGGGTCGTGATGGTGCGCCAGATCCGCGAGTACGCCGAAGACACCGGCCACCAGGTGGGCTTCAAGCCGGCCGGCGGCATCCGCACCGCCAAGGCGGCGCTCGAGTGGCTGTATCTGATGAAGGAAGAGCTGGGCAGCGCCTGGTTGTCGGCCGAGCTGTTCCGCCTGGGCGCGAGCGCGCTGCTCACCGATATCGAGCGCCAGCTCGAGTACTTCGTCACCGGCCGCTACTCGGCGGCGCATCGCCATCCGATGGTCTAGAGGCACCCCCCCCCCCCATGAAAGAGACCGCCGTGGGCGTGACCGAGATCTTCGCGACGATGGAGTACGGCCCGGCGCCGGAGAGCGACAAGCCGGCGCTCGAGTGGCTCGCCGCGCACGGCAACGAATTCGGCATCGCGGTCGGCGGGCGCTGGATCAAAGGCGCGGACGGCAAGCTGTTGGACGTCATCAACCCGGCGACGACCCAGCGACTGGCGCGTGTGGTGCAGGCGGGTGACGCCGACGTGGACGCGGCGGTCCGCGCGGCGCGCGCTGCCCTGCCCGCCTGGGCAGGTCTCACCGGCCACGCGCGCGCGCGCCACCTCTACGCCCTGGCGCGCGGGGTGCAGAAGCAGTCCCGGCTGCTCGCGGTGCTGGAGAGCATGGACAACGGCAAGTCGATCCGCGAGACGCGCGACCTCGACATCCCGCTCGTCGCCCGGCACTTCTACCATCACGCCGGCTGGGCCCAGCTGCGGGACAGCGAATTCCCGGGGCACGGCCCGGTCGGCGTGGTCGGCCAGATCATCCCGTGGAACTTCCCGTTGCTGATGGTGGCGTGGAAAGTGGCGCCGGCGCTGGCGGCGGGAAACACGATCGTCCTCAAGCCCGCCGAGTTCACGCCGCTCACCGCCCTCGCGTTCGCCGAGATCGCCCAGCAGGCGGGGCTGCCGCCCGGCGTCCTCAACGTGATCACCGGCGACGGCGCCACCGGGAAGCTGCTCGTCGACCACCCCGACGTGGACAAGATCGCCTTCACCGGCTCGACCGAGGTGGGGCGCATCATCCGCCAGGCGACCGCCGGCTCGGGGAAACGGCTGTCGCTGGAGCTGGGCGGCAAGAGCCCGTTC
>CAZXKD010000114.1:0-9232 GCA_964641215.1 uncultured Gemmatimonadaceae bacterium | reverse complement strand
CGCGCCCAGCGCCGCCCAGCGCGACCGGCGCCGAGGCGGGCGGGTGAGGGCCCAGTCGGCCGCGACCCGCGCCCGCTCCAGCGCAGCGAACCGGCGGCTACACACCTCGCAGGCGGCGAGGTGCGCCGTCGCCGCGTCACGGGCAGCGCCATCCAGCTCACCGTAGGCCAGCAGCAGCAGCGCGTCGTCGGACGGATGATTCATCGGTAACTCTCCAGGGCCGCGGCGATCTTCGCGAGCGCGGCGCGCATCTGGGTCAACACGGTTCCCAAGGGCCGGCCCAACCGCACGGCGATCTCCCGGAACGTCAGGCCCTGCTCGTGCCGCAGGGTGACCACCTCGCGCTGCGCCGGCGACAGCGACTGAATGACCTGTCGCACCGCCGCCTTCAGGTCCCGCTCCAGCACACTCGCATCGGCCGCGGGAGCCACCGCCCGCGCCTCGCCATGCAGCGCCTCGAGTGCCCGCCGCCGCACCATCTCACGCCGCAGGTGGTCGCGCCACACGTTGGCCGCGATTCGGAACAAGTAGCCGCGCGGGTTGCCGTTGGCGTCCAGCCGGGGGCCCGCCGCGACCAGCCGGGCCGCCGTTTCCTGCAGCAGCTCGGCCGCCAAGTCCGGGTCCCGACACCGCGCGCCGAGGAAGTTGCGCAGCGCCGGCCCGTGCTCGGCGAACAGGGCGTCGGCCGCGAGGGTGGAAGCCATCCTGCCTAAGAGTACGCAGCGACCTGGCGGTTATTGTCGCGGCCAGGTATGTTGAGAAGAGACAATTGCTTCCGTGGTGAGTTGCGGCGTATTGCGGCCACGTTAAACAACCAGCTAAAAAGCCGGCCCGTGACGGCTCCCGCACCGTTTGACGGGCTTCCGTTTTTGGGTGCGCCGTGAGCGGTGCGCAGTGCGCCGTAACCGCCTGCCCGCGCACCGCGTACCGCGCACGGCTCACTCGGAGGAAACCCTGCCTACACTTCGTGATCTGATCGCCGACGGGCGGGTCCATGTCTTCGACGGTGCCATGGGGACGATGCTCTACGCGAAGGGCTTCTTCCTCAACGTGTGCTATGACGAGCTGAACCTCAAGCAGCCGAAGCTGGTGCAAGAGATCCACGCCGAGTACGTGCGGGCGGGCGCCGAGATCCTGGAGACGAACACGTTCGGTGCGAACCCGGTAAAGCTCTCGGGCTGGGGTCTGGTCGATCAGACGGAGGCTGTCAACCGCACCGCTGCCGGGCTCGCGCGCGCCGCGGCGGGAACCCGGGCCAGCGTCGTGGGGGCGATCGGGCCGCTCGGGATCCGCATCGAGCCCTTCGGCCCCACCGCGCGCGACGAGGCCGTCGCGCACTTCACGCGCCAGGCACGGGGCTTGCTCCAGGGTGGCGTGGACGGCTTCATCCTCGAGACCTTCAGCGACCTCGAGGAGCTCCACACCGCCTACCGCGCGGTGCGGGAGCTCTGCGATCTCCCGGTCGTCGCCCAGATGACGATCGCCGAAGACGGCAAGACGTCCTACGGCACGGACGTGGAGAAGATCGCCCGGACGTTGACGGAGTGGGGTGCGGACGTGGTCGGACTGAACTGCTCCGTTGGGCCGGCCATCATGCTCGACGCGATCGAGCGGATGGCGCCGGCGACCACCCGCCCGCTCTCCGCGCAGCCGAACGCCGGGCTCCCGCGCGCCGTCGGCGACCGCCGGATCTATCTCTCGAGCCCCGACTACATGGCGACCTACGCGCAACGCCTGATCGCGGCCGGGGCGCGGTTCGTCGGTGGCTGCTGCGGCACGACCCCTCAGCACATCCGCGAGATCCGCGCCTGCGTGGCCAACATGCAAGCCCCGCTCGTCCCCCCTTCCCCACCCCCTCCTGCGGTCGCGGTGCGGCGCGACACCCCCGCCGGTCCGGCGGGCGTCGAGCCTGCGCCGCTCGCCATACGCTCGCGCTGGGGCAAGAAGCTCGGCGCGGGCGAGTTCGTGCGAAGCGTCGAGCTCCTGCCCCCCAAGGGCGTCCAGCCGGGCAAGATGGTGGAGCAGGCGCGGGCCCTGAAACAGGCGGGCGTGGATGCCGTCAGCATTCTCGACGGCCCGCGCGCGCAGAGCCGCATGGGGGCCATCCCGTCGGCGATCATCCTCGAGCGCGAAGTCGGGATCGAGACCGTCATCCATTACACCTGCCGCGACCGGAACATGCTCGGCATGATCAGCGACCTGCTCGGCGCCGCCGCGGCGGGGCTGCGGAACATCCTGATCGTCACCGGCGATCCGCCACGTATGGGGACCTACCCGGAGGCCACCGCCGTCTTCGACATCGACAGCATCGGACTCACGAACCTCGTGGACCGCCTGAACCGCGGGCTCGACCCCGGGGGGAACCCGATCGATGAGCCGACGCGCTACGTGATCGGCGTGGCTGTCAACCCGGGCGCGAGCGACCTCGAGCGTGAGCTGCGCCGCTTCTACTGGAAGGTGGACGCGGGCGCCGAGTTCGCCGTCACCCAGCCGGTGTTCGATGCGGGGCAGCTCGAAACATTCCTCGAGCGCGCCGGGGCATTCCGCATCCCGATCGTTGCGGGCATCTGGCCCCTCCTCTCACTCCGCAACGCCGAATTCCTCGCGAACGAGGTCCCTGGCGTGCACGTCCCCGACCCCATCCTCGAGCGCATGCGGCAGGCCCAGCAGGGGGTGGAGGGCGACGAGACCGCGCTAGCGGAGGGCGTGCAGATCGCGCGCGAGGTGGTGGAGCGCGTGAAGGGCTTGGTGCAAGGGATCCAGGTCAGTGCACCGTTCGGACGCGTGGACGCGGCGCTTCAGGTGCTAGGCTAGCGCCTCCATCAGCCGGCGATAGCGCTCTCCTGCCCGGCGCACGCCGAGATTACTCACGTACACCTTGTCAGCCCCCACGTCACGCAACGCGCGGATGGTGCGGGCGCCCACCTCTTCCGGCGAGAGGCCGGACTCGAAGTCCCGGGTGACGCCTTCGGCCGGCACGGGAAAGAAGTGCCGCAACTGCTCCAAGGTGCGCGCGTTCGCGCTGCGATACAGGAACACGCCGAAGACGCCTGGATAGGGCACGCCGCGGTGCCGCGCTTCGGTGAGGAATCGCTCCACCGCGCGGATGCTGTGATGCGATACGACCTGGGTGAGATAGAACTCCGCCTCGAAATCCGGGGCGAGCAGAAAATTGACCTGACGCGTCGGATCCCCGTGCGGGTTCGCCCAACCGCCCAGCGCAAGCGACGGCACCCGCTCGCGGATCCGCTGGCGGAGCAGGTAGGCGTGCTCGGTGCAGCGCGACGGCCCGGCGCCCGAGTCCCCGCCGAGCACTGTGAGCGCCTCGAACTCATGCGACGCCGCCCGGGCGGCGTACATGAGGCAATACTCGAGGGTGTGCTTGGACGTGAGGAACGGCACGAACTTGGAGGGGCTGACGTCGCCCGCCACGTTCGCCGTGAGGTGGCCGAGATTCTCCTCCTCGGACTGACCGACGGCGTTGTCGGTCAGAAAGATGATGGTGTCGCCACTCGCGAGCCGAGTGATCGCGTGGTACATATCGATCCACGTGTCCATGCTCTGGACGGACGACAGCCCGCTCTTGGGCGGCCGTAACTCCACCCCCACGAGCGGGCGGCTTTCCCCAAGCCGCCTGAGCACAGTGCCCTGTCGGAGACTGCCCGGCCTAGCCATAGGTTCGGAGCAACCTACAGTGCCTCTGAGACCCAGTCTACGGAGCTTGCATCCCTCATGAGGACTTGACCATGGTCACCGCCTTTGTCCTGCTCAACGTCGAGCGCGGCCGGATCAACGCCGTGGCCGAAACGCTCGGCGACGTGCCGGGCATCGCCGAGGTCTATTCGGTGGCCGGCCGCTACGACCTCGTCGCCGTGCTGCGCGTGAAGACCAACGAGGCCCTCGCCGACCTCGTGACCAAATCGATCCGCGACGTGGCCGGCATCACGCAGACCGAGACGCTCATCGCCTTCCGCGCCTACTCGCGGCACGACCTGGAGGCGATCTTCGGCTGACCGCGGCGGTGCGGCTCCCGCGCCGGCAGGGCCATGGTCTGCTTGAGGCGCCGCTGTGACCCCGCTCACGACTCCCGCCCCTCAACTACCCCACCGCTATTGTGCGGCGGCGCCGACTTCCCCAGTTTGTGGTGCGCCCCCAGGCACGAATCTCGACCGCAAGGAGATCCGATGGCGCTGCGATCGCGGAATCCGGTGCTGAACGCCAGGACATTCGAGAAGTACGCCCAAGCTGGCGTGGCCGGCGAGACGATGACGGTAGAGGGGACGGTCAACAAGGCGGCTTTCCTGCTGCTGCTGGTCGTGGCGGCGGCCGCGTGGCCGTGGTACAACTACTACTCGAGCGGCGGCACCTACGACGTGACGCCCCTCCTGATGGGCGGCGCGCTCATCGGGTTCGTCATCGGGCTCATTACCGCGTTCGCCCCGTCCTACGCCGTACTTACCGCGCCGATCTACGCCGTGTGCGAGGGCCTGGCGCTCGGCTCCCTCTCGGCGCTGTTCGAAGCGAATCCCCGGTACCATGGCATCGTGATTCAAGCGGTGAGCCTCACGTTTGCGGTGTTCGCGGTCATGCTGCTCGCCTACCGCGCCCGCCTGATCCGCGCGACCCAGACCTTCAGGACGGTCGTGATCGCCGCCACCTGCTCGATCGCGCTGCTCTACTTGGTCGATCTGGGGCTGATCCTGTTCGCGGGATGGAACATTCCCTTCATCCACGAGAGCGGCACGATCGGGATCCTGTTCAGTCTGTTCGTGGTGGGCCTCGCCTCGCTGAACCTGATTCTCGACTTCAACTTCATCGAGGAAGGTGTCACCAACGGCGCGCCGAAGATGCTCGAATGGTACGGCGCCTTCGGCCTGCTGGTGACGCTGGTCTGGCTCTACCTGGAGATTCTCCGGCTGCTCGCGAAGCTGCGCCGCCGGTAATCGGGGCTCCATGCCCGGGACGCTGGCGCGCACACTCGGCCTGCGCGACCTGATCCTGATCGTCGTCGGGACGGTCATCGGATCGGGCATCTTCACCGTCCCGGGCGCCGTACTGCGCCAGACGCAGGGCGACGTGGGCGTCGCCCTGCTCGTCTGGCTCCTCGGCGGGGCGCTGTCCCTGGTGGGAGCGCTCGCCTACGGCGAGCTGGGGGCCATGCTTCCCGAGGCCGGTGGCGGCTACGTCTACATCCGCGAAGCCTTCGGCCGGCTGCCCGCGTTCCTGCTCGGCTGGACCCTATTCCTGGTCATCGGCACCGGCTCGATGGCCACTCTGGCCGTCGCGTTCAGTAACTATCTCGATCAGCTCGTGACCCTCGGGCCCCGTCAGGCGAAGCTCGCGGCGGTGCTGATGATCGCCGCCGTCGGCGCCATCAACGTGAAAGGGACGCGTGACAGCGCGCGCGTGCAGGGGTGGAGCACGGCGGTCAAGGTCGGGGCGATCCTGGTCGTCGGCGGCGGCGCCCTGGCCCTCGGGGACGGCCTCACCGCCCTCCCCGCGCGCGCCTTCACCGCGCCGCTCGGTCTCTCCCTGCTCTCCGGCGTCGGGTTCGCGACCATCGGCGTGCTGTGGGCGTACGAGGGCTGGTCCAACATGGCGGCGAACGCGGGGGAAGCGATCGACCCGCAACGCACCTTCCCGCGCGGCATGCTCGTCGGCACCGCCGCGCTGATCGGGATCTACCTCTTCGCGAACGTGGGCTATCTCGCGGCGCTGGGCCCCGAGGGCGTTGCCGGGACCGACCGCGTCGCGGCGACGGCGGTGAGCGCGCTGTTCGGTCCCGCGGCCGGCCGCCTGGTCGCCGTGGCGATTCTCGTGTCCATGTTCAGCGCCACCAACGGGCTCATCCTCACGACCTCCCGGGTGTACTACGCGATGGCCCGGGATGGCTTGTTCTTCCGGCGGCTGGCGGAGGTGCACCCGCGCTTCGGCACGCCGGCGCTCGCCATCGTGGCGGGTTCCGCCTGGGCGATGGTGCTCGCCGTCACCGGGAAGTTCGAAGAGCTGTTCACCTACGTGATCTTCGCGGCGTGGGCATTCTACGCCCTGGGCGTCGCCAGTGTGCTCGTGCTGCGGCGGCGGCGGCCCGAGGCGGTGCGGCCGTTCCGCGTGCCGGGGTACCCGGTGACGCCGTGGCTGTTCATCATCGCCGCCGCGGCCATCGTGGTGAACACGATCGTCGCGCGCCCGGGGCGCTCCGGCCTGGGGCTGGGGATCATGCTCGCGGGGGTACCCGCTTACTTCTGGTGGCGCCGCGCCAGCAACCGTCAGCCATCGGCCGTCAGCCGTCAGTAAGGCGGTCGAGATCGCGTCGTTGCTTCTTGGTGGGCCGTCCCTTGCCTTCGTACCGGACAGACGGCGCAATCCGGAGCTGCTCGGCGTGGCGCTCGCGCAGCAGCTTCGTGGCCGGATCCTCTTCGTACAGCGCCGCCCCCGCCGCGGGCGGCCCCCGTCGCTCGGAGAGGCCGAGCACGGTGAGGTGATACTCGAAGGGGCCTTTCCGCAGCCGTATCCGGTCGCCCACTTTGATCGCTTTGGCACGCTTGGCTCGGGCGCCGTTCACGTCAGCCTTACCGCCGTCCACCGCGGTCGCGGCGATGGCGCGCGTTCTAAAGAAGCGCGCAGCCCACAGCCAGGTGTCGAGGCGGACGGAGCCGTCAGCCATCAGCCGTCAGCCATCAGTCTGCGAAGCAATTCCGTCAACATCCGCTTCACCTCAGTGACAGATTGATCCAGGGCTTCATAAGAGGAACGCTCCAGAAGGCCCAGATCGGATGCCAGAAGCAGATGGTACTCTAACTCGCTGGCTGATGGCTGACGGCTCTACGTCAGCTTTTCACGAGCCGCACCCCGCCCGACCCCGTCTCGATCTTCATCCGCCCCCTGCCGTCCCCGATCTTGCCGATGATGTGATCGCTCTCCAGCCGCGTCACCATCACCGGCACCCCGCCGAGATCGATGCCGCCGCTGCCGCTCTCGATGTCCACCTCGGCGCCGAAGTCGGCTGGCACCGTGATCGTCACCCCGCCCGAGCCGGTGTCCACCCCCAGCGATTCGAAGCGGGTGAGCAGGCCGAGCTTCACCTCACCGCTGCCGGTGTCGAGGCTGATATCTCTGGCCTTCACGCCCGAGACCTCCACGTCACCCGAGCCGGTGTCTACCTTCAGCTCGTCGGCTTCGACCCGCGTGGCCGTGACGTTGCCGGAGCCGGTGTCGAGCTTGACGTGTCCGCCGCTCATGCCCGTGACGGTGACGTCGCCTGAGCCCGTGTCGAGGGTGATGTCGCCCGCGACATCGGAGACGCGCACGTCCCCCGACCCGGTGTCGAGCACGAGCGACCCCTTCGTGTGACTGGCTTCCACGTCGGCGGACGAGACGTCCACGCGGATGTCGCCGTCGACATTGGTGACGAGCGCTTTCCCGACAGCGAGGTACGCCGCGACCCGCTTGCCGGCGGGGATCAGCACCCGAAGGTCGGCGTGGGCATCGAGGCCGCGGCCGTAGCCGGAGATGCGCACGCGGTGCCCCCCGCCGAAGAAGCGCCGTCCGTGATTGGCGTGGTCATCGTTGAATGTGCCGTCCTCGCGGACGTCCACGGTCGTTGCGCCGCCCGAGCGGCCCAACGCGTCGTACACGATGTCGTCGTCGGGATAGATGACGCGAAGCGTCTGGCGGCCGCGAAGCTCGCCGGTCTCGACCCGCAGTTTGGCGGCGTCACCGCCGCCGCGCGTGATTTCGACCGCGACGTCCGCGCCGCTGCCCGGCTCGAGCCGCAGCACGCCCGCCAGGTTGTAGATGGCCACGTCGGCCCCGGCGACGGTGCGCCGCTCGACCGCCTGAGCGGCCACGGTCCCCAGCGCGGCAGCGGACGCCAGGCAGGCCAGCAGGAGGGTTCGCATGAAGGTTCCTCCGGAGAGAGTGCTCCCGACCTTACGCGGCAGGAGCGTTATCCGTTTTCCGTCATCCGTAGTCCGTAACTGAAAAGAGAGCACGGAGAACGCCTTAATTGGATAGGACCGCAGGGGAAAAGGTTGGGGCGTCATCCGCTATCCGTTTTCCGCGGAACCTACGGATAACGGAAAACGGATAACGGACAACAGGTTAGCGTAGCCCCCCGGAGGCGGGTAGAATAACACTCATGTCCGGTTGGCAGATCTGGACCGTCGCGGGCGTGTTGTTGCTCGTAGCCGAGATGTTCGCCCCGGGGTTTTGGCTCGCCTGCGTCGCCATCGGGTGCTTCGCGGCAGGGCTGGTGGGACTGACCCCGGTCGGGCTGACCGGCCAGGTGATCGCTTTCGCGGCGAGCACGCTGGCCAGCCTGGTAGGGATCCGGCCGTTCCTGCGCCGGCATTTCCGGCTGGAACCGGGAACGGGTGTGCGCACCAACGTGGACGCGCTGCTGGGGAAGACCGGCGTGGTGACGGAGCGGATCGATGCCGGCGCACGCTCGGGCCGGGTGATCGTCGAGGGCGAGAACTGGCGAGGGGCCTCCGTGGACCAGGCGGTGCTCGAGCCGGGGACGCGCGTGATGGTGGTCCAGGTGGACGGCACTACGCTCATGGTCGAAAGGGAACCCGAGTCATGACTCCAGGACTGATTCTCCTCGGCGCGATCGCATTGTTCGTGATCGTCACCGTCGCCAAGGGCATTCGCATCGTGCAGCAGGCGCAGACGATGGTGATCGAGCGGTTGGGGAAGTACCACCGCACCCTGCCCTCGGGCATGAACCTGATCGTGCCGTGGTTGGACAAGCCGCGCGATATCGACTGGCACCAGGTGGTCGTGACGCCGGCCGGGGATTCGTTCGCCCGCCACTTCCGCACCGACAAGATCGACCTACGCGAGACGGTCTACGTGTTCCCGCGCCAGAACGTGATCACCAAGGACAACGTGGTGGTGGAGATCGATGCGCTGATCTATTCCCAGATCACCGACCCGGTGCGCGCGACGTACGAGATCGCGAACCTCCCGGACGCGATCGAAAAGCTCACCCAGACCACCCTGCGCAACGTGATCGGGGAGATGGAGCTGGACCACGTGCTCTCCTCGCGCGACACGATCAACGCCAAGCTGCGGGAGATCCTGGACGAGGCGACGCACAAATGGGGCGCCAAAGTGAGCCGGGTGGAGCTGAAGGACATCAACCCGCCGCGGGACATCCGGGACGCGATGGAGAAGCAGATGCGCGCCGAGCGGGACCGGCGAGCCGCGATCCTCACCGCCGAGGCCG
>CAZXKD010000113.1:0-9366 GCA_964641215.1 uncultured Gemmatimonadaceae bacterium | reverse complement strand
AACATCCCCCCCTCCCCCCACGCGGAAACGCGCGCAGCACGCCCCTGACCCCCCCCCCCCCCCCTCCCCTCTCCCCTTGGGGCGCGCGGCCGGCGAACTTGGCCGAGGCATAGGTGCAGGCGCGCACCGCGTCGCTCGCGTCCGGAGCAGTCAGGAAGCCGGAGCCGGTGAGTGGCGCGCCGATCTGCTCGCGCCGGTAGGCCAGGGAGACCGACAGGCTCGGCAGGTATGCCACCTCTTGCAGCGGATGCGCGGTCGCGGCATCGAGACCGAGCAGCAGTCGCGCGGCCGCCGGAGCCGGCACCGCGAGCACCAGACCGGCCACCTCGATTACGGAGCCGCCCGTGACGCTCAGGCGGTAGCCCTGCGGCGTGGGGCGCGCCGCCGTCACGCCGGCCCGGTGCAGCGTGCCCGGCCGCAGGGCGGCCGTCAACGCCTCGATGATGTCGGCCATTCCGGTGCGGAACGATCGGAACCCCGCCTGGACGTCGGACGTCTTCACAGCGAACCCAAGCAGCGCGCCCGCCTCACCCTCGCCGAGGGGCGAGAACGCGCGTCCGTTCCAGAGAGAGGCGCCCTTGGCCTGCTGATCGATTACCCGATCGGCGATCCCCACCTCGCCCGCCAGCGTAGCGAGATCGGGATCGGAGGCGAGCCAGCCGTCGGGCCCGGCTTCGACCACCCAGCGCCCGCCTTCAGGTCGTTCGGTGAGGATGAGGCCGCCCGGTCGTCGCTCCTGCTCGAGCACCAGGACCTCCGCGCCGGTTCGCTGCAGCTCCCAAGCGGCCGTCAACCCGGAGAGCCCCGCCCCGACCACCGCGATCTTCATGGCAGCCACCCGCGCTGCGTGGCCGCCGTGCGAACGAGGTCGGCGAGGCATGCGATCAGCGTCCGGTCGTCGTTGAGCGACCGGGGTCGCTCCAGTCGGACGCCCAGCGTGCGGGCGAGGGTCTGGTATCCCACGTCCACATCGTACAGGATCTCCACGTGATCGCACACGAAGCCGATCGGTGCGATCACGAAGTCGCGGTGTCCTGCGGCCGCCAGGCGCTCCAGCACCTCGCCGGCGCTGGGGCCGAGCCATGGCTCAGTGGTCGCCCCGGCGCTCTGGAACGCCACGTCCCAGACCGTAAGACGCAGCCGGGCGGCGACAGCGGACGCGCTGGCCCGGACCTGGTCCGGATACGGGTCGCCCGTCGCCAGAATCCGCTGCGGCAGACTGTGCGCGGTGAACAGCACGCGCACGCGGTCCGGGACCGGAAAGCGCTGCAGGGTCTGGGCGAGATGCTCCGCGACGGCATCGAGAAACAACGGGTGATCGCCCCAGCTGCGCTGCAGGGCCAGGTCGAGCCGGCCCCGCACCGCCTCCAGCAGCTGCTTCTCGTAGGCACCGACGGACATCGTGGAATAGTGTGGCGCCATCACGATGGCGACGAGCCGGCGGCAGCGGTCGGCCACGATCCGCTCCACGGTGTCGGCGATGTACGGGTGCCAGTGCCGCATCCCGATGTAGACCGGGACGCCGAACTCGCCGGCGAGCGCCGCTCCTTGCGCCTGGGTTAGCGGCAGGATCGGCGAGCGGCCGCCGATGACCTCGTACCGGTGCCGGATCTCGGCGACCAGGTCCCGGCTGGTGGGTCGCCCGCCCCGCACGTCGCGGAGGTAGGGCTCGACCTCGTCGAGGCTGCTCGGCCCACCATACGCCATCAACAGCACGGCGAACGACTCAACCACCGTGCACCTGTTCTACCACGGCCCGCACTGCCTCGACCGAGGTCTCCGGGAGCACGCCGTGGCCCAGGTTGAAGATGAAGCCAGGGCGGGCGGCCGCGCGTTCCAGCACGTCCCGCACCTGCCGCTCCCGCTCGACGCGAGGGGCGAGCAGCGCGGCGGGGTCGAGGTTGCCCTGCACCCCGCGCCTCGGGCCGAGGCGCGCGAACGCCTGGTCGATCGGAATCCGCCAGTCCACGCCGATCACGTCCCCGCCCGCCGCCGCGAAGTCCTCGAGGAAGGGCGCGGTGCCGGTACCGAAATGGACGACGGGAACGCTCCTCCCCCCTGTCTGCTGCGCCGCCAGCGCCAGCGTCCGGCGGGTGTGCGGTTGGACGTACGTCCGATAGTCCTGCGGCGACAAGCAGCCGACCCAGCTGTCGAACAGCTGCAGCGCCCGAGCGCCGGCCGCGGCCTGCGCCGCGAGGTAACAGGCGACGAACTCCGCGAGCCGACCGAGGAGCGCGTGCCACGCCTCCGGCTCGGTGTACATGAAGCGCTTGGTGAGAGTGAAGCTGCGGGTCGAGCCGCCCTCGATCGCGTAGCTGGCGAGCGTGAACGGCGCGCCCGCGAATCCGATCAGCGGCACGTGGGGAGGCAGCGCGCCGACGACCAGTCGCGCCGCGTCGCACACGTAGCCGAGACTTTGCGCGGCGTCCGGCGTGGGCAGCCGCCGCACGGCAGCGGCGTCGCGAATGGGGCGCTCGATCCGGGGCCCCTCACCGGCCGCGAATGACAGCCCCAGTCCCAGCGGCTCGAAGGGCAGTAGGATGTCGGCGAACAGGATGGCGGCATCGACGCCCAGACGCTCGACCGGCTGCAGCGTCACCGCGGCCGCGAGGGCGGGGTCGTGGCACAGCTCAAGCAGCGAGTGCGTGGCACGGAGCGCGCGATACTCCGCCAGGTAGCGCCCGGCCTGGCGCATGAACCAGACCGGCGGGACGTCCACCGGCTCGCGCCGGCACGCCTTCAGAAAGCGGCTGTCGTCAGGAGCGGGCAGCCTCGCGCACCTCGACTGAGGGGAGGGCGACGAGAATCATGTTGCCTTCGGTACGCACTTGATACGTCTGGACGGGCAGGCCGGGGGGGCCGGCCAGCACGTGCCCGGTCTCGAGCGAGAACACACCTTCGTGCCAGGGGCAGATGACGGCACATCTCGCCGCATCCACGGTGCCTTCCGACAGGCTGGCGCGCGCGTGCGTGCAGCGGTCCGCGATGGCGTGGATCGTGCCGCCGAGGTTGAACAGCGCTACGGCCTCCGCAGCCGCGTACACCCGTTTGCCGGTCCCCGGCGGGAGGTCGGCGACGTCGCACACGGGGGTGAAGCCGTCGCTTCGCGTCGCGGGGATCACCGACCGGGTGGCGCTCGCACCGCCAAGCGTGTCCAGTAGATCCCACAGCGACATCTGGACGCACGTCAGGGTTGGGGTATCACGCAACGTGTAGGAGGACGCCTCGCTCTCCCGGAGCTCCATCACCAGGTCGAGGAACTCCGCAGGGTTGTCCCCCTCGAACGCGACCACGAACTCCTGGTCGTCGAGGCCGTAGGAGTACGTCGTGTTGAGCCGGATGGTCGGGTACTTGCGCCCGACCCGCACGTGGTCGTCCATCATCCGCTGGCGCTCCGCCTTGGACAGCGAGTACCAGGCGCGCGTCTTGATGAACGGATAGACGAACAGGTACTTCGCCGCGCTGGGCCGGATGACGAGCCGCTGGTCGTGCTGCGCGTCGCCGGCGGAGGGGAACTCGTAGATGGACCGCCGCGTCATCGCCAGGAAGCTGTACGGGATCGTCAGGTAGGCGCCGAGGTCGGTGCGGTTGAGGGCGGTCTGCAGCTCCACCAGCGCGTCCAGGTCTTCGGCCACCTGCCACAGCAGGAAGTCGCAATCCCCGCGGATGCCGACCAGGCCGTACGGCCGCAGCAGCAGGCGGCCGCGGTAGCGCTCGATCGTTTCCCCGAATTCGAGTTTCGCTGCGCTCTGCCGCTCGGCAGGCAGCCGGCGCCACGCCGGGTCCAGCTTGTAGAACCCGTAGCGGACGACTTGACGGTGCTCGGGGGCGGGGCTGGGAGGGCTCATTCAGCGGAATCTAACGCGGAACGCGGAAGTCGGAACGCGGAACAGAGGCCTGCCCCTCAGTTCCGCGTTCCACGTTCCGCACTCCGCGTTCGGCCCGGTATTTCCGCCACAACCACACACCGATGCCACCGAACACCATGACCGGTGTGAGGACGATGAGGATGGCGCTCCAAAAGTAGACGTGCTCGATGTGGGGGGAGTCATGTTGGAGCAGGAGGCGGAGCGCGCCCAGCGGCGGGATCATCGGCCGAGGAAACGCTTCAGGTTGCGCAGGTAGTAGGTCAGGGCGACGGTCAGCACGGCGAAGGTCGCGCTCAACGCCAGCGTGCCCGCGCCCCCCTCCGCGCGCCAGCGCCACCCCGCCCACACCGCCATGAATGCGCAGAAAACGATCGCCGTGCTGATCAGTAGCTTGTGGAAAGGAATCATCGCGACTGCTAGGCGGCGGCCTTGTCCAGCACCATCAGGGTGAGCAGCGCCGGGAGATAGATGATGGACACGAGGAACACCCGCCACGCGGCGCGGGCCGTGGCCTCGCGCAGCAGCGGAGTGCCCACGGCGGCGTAGACGACACCCAGCGTGAGGGCGCCATAGAAATAGAGGGCGCCGGTGAGTCCGAGCAGCGAAGGCAGGAGGCTCACCGGCAGCAGCGCCGCGGCGTAGAGCAGCGTCATGCGCGCCGTGCGGGACCCGTCGGCGTCCCCGACGCTCAACATGGCGAGACCGCCGCGGCGGTAGTCCTCACGGTAAATCCAGGCGAGCGCGAGGAAGTGCGGCAGCTGCCAGAGGAACACGATCGCAAACAGGGCGAGGACCGCGGCGCCCAGGTCGCCGCCCGCCGCAGTCCAGCCGCCCACGATCGGCAGCGCACCGGGAACGGCGCCGACCAGGGTGTTGAGCGAGGTGCGTCGCTTGAGCGGCGTGTACAGGCCGACGTAGCTCGCCAGGGTGAGCGCGGCGAGCGAGGCGGTGAGCAGGTTCACCAGCGCGGCGAGATAGGCGACGCCGGCGACCGAGATCGCCGCGGCGAAGATCGCGGCGGAGCGCGGCGTAAGCCGGCCCGAAGGGAGCGGCCGGCCGCGGGTGCGCAACATGCGGCCGTCGACGTCGCGCTCGCGCAGCTGGTTGAATGCATTGGTGCCGCCGGCGACGAGGGCGGTGCCCACCAGGGTGTGCACCAGCAGGGCGAGCCGCACGCCCGCCTCGGAGCCGAGGTAAAACCCCGCGGCGGCGGTCAGCAGGACCAGCTGGGTGATGCGCGGCTTCGTCAGCTCGAGAAACGCTACCAGATGCGCTCCGTGATGACGGCCAGGATGAGGATCGCCGCCAGCGGCAGCGGCACGATCGCCAGGATTCGCAGGTTCCACCGCTCGAATTTCAGGTGCATGAAGAACATCGCCACCAGCAGCGCCTTCCAGACCGCGAGGAAGAGCAGCAGGAGCAGCCGCATGTTGCGGGAAATGGGCAGCTCGAACGCCAGCCCCAGCTCCGCCGCCGTCAGCAGGAACAGGTACAGCCAAATCAGCAGGTAGTTGGGGTGCTTGTGGGCGGTGGCCATGGAGGGCGGCCCTCAGATCAGGTAGACGATCGTGAAGAGGATGATCCAGACGAGGTCCACGAAGTGCCAGTACAGGCCGACGACTTCGACCCCCGCGTGGTCGTCCTTGGTGTACTTCCCCGGCAACACCCGCGTGACGTAGAGGTAGAGCATGGAGACCACGCCGCACGTCACATGGAAACCGTGGAACCCGGTCATCGTGAAGAAGGTGGACCCGTAGAGCCCGGCCACCGCCTGCCCGTACACGACAGGGTTCGCCGCCGCCAGCTCGGCCAGCTCGCTGCCTTCCCGGAAGCCGCTCGGCAGGAAGCCGTGATGGATCAGGTGCGTGTACTCGTAGACCTGCACCGAGACGAAGGAGGCGCCGCACAGGATGGTGATGCCGAACCAGATCTTCAACCACTTCTGGTCCCCGTCGGCGATGGCGGCGTAGGCCTTCACCATGGATACCGAGGAGCAGATCAGCAGAAACGTGTTGAAGGCGGTGACGGGGATGTTCAGCACCTTCCCCGGCATCGCCCAGGGGCCGGGCGCTCCGAACCGCAGGATGATGTAGGAGCCGATCAGCGCCGTGAAGAACATCACTTCGGAGCCGAGGAACACCCACATCCCCAGCTTCTTGTTGTAGACGTCGACTCCGCGCTCGGCCGGGAAGGGCGGGCGCATCGCGGAAACGGCGGCTGCGTGCGTCATCGGTCGATCCCTTTCGGCGTCAGTCGCCCGCGACCGGCGCGAGCACCGGCTCACGATCGGTGGGGAGCTTGCGGGTCTGCGGCAGGTAGTCCTCCGCGACCGCCGGGGAGCTGAACTCGTAGGGTCCGCGGTACACGGTCGGCACCCGCTCCCAGTTCCCATGGGGGGCCGGGCTCGGCAGCGTCCATTCCAGCCCGTTGTCGTGCCACGGGTTCAGTTCGGCCTTCTTCCCCTTGAACAGGCTCCACCAGAAGTTCACGAAGAAGATGAGCTGGGTCGCGAACAGCAGGAACGCGCTGATTGACATGAACCGGTTGAGCGGCTGATAGGGCTTGAGGAAATCGTACTGCATCGGATCGTAGATCCGGCGCATCGCCCCGCCCATGCCGTAAATGTGCATCGGGAAGAAGGTGCAGTTGTAGAAGAGGAACGTGAGCCAGAAGTGGATCTTGCCCCACCGCTCGCTCATCATCCGCCCGAACATCTTCGGGTACCAGTAGGTGATCGCACCGAACAGCGCGAACAGGCTGCCGCCGAACAACACGTAGTGCAGGTGGGCCACGATGAAGTAGGTGTCGTGGATGAACATGTCCAACGGGGTCGCGGCCATGTAGATGCCCGACAGCCCGCCGATCACGAACATCGCCACGAACGCGACGGCATTCAGCATCGGCACGTGGAAGTGCAGATTGCCGCGCCACATCGTGCCCATCCAGTTGAACACTTTGATCGCCGAGGGGACGGCGATGATCAGCGTCGACACCATGAACGTGGACCCCAACGTGGGGTTCATCCCGCTCACGAACATGTGATGGCCCCACACCATCCACCCGAGGAACGCGATGCCCACGATGGCGAACACCATCGAGTGGTAGCCGAAGATGGGCTTGCGGGAGCCGTTGGCGATGATATCGGAGACCATTCCCATCGCCGGGAGGATGAGGATGTAGACCTCGGGGTGGCCGAAGAACCAGAACAGGTGCTGCCACAGCAGCGCCTGGCCGCCGGCGGCCGGGTCGAAGAAGTGGGTGCCGATGGTCTGGTCGAACAGCAGCATGATCGCGGCGCCCGACAGCACCGGCAGCGCCAGCAGGCCGAGGATGGCAGTGATGAACAGCGCCCAGACCGACAACGGCATCCGGAACCAGGTCATCCCGGGCGCCCGGTTGTTGATCACGGTGGTGATGTAATTCAGCGAGCCCAGGATCGACGACAGCCCCAGACACACCAGCGAGACGCACCACAGCATCTGGCCGTAGCTCGCGCCGGAGAGATCGGGTCGGGCCGAGAGCGGTGCGTACGAGGTCCAGCCCGCCCGCGCGGCGCCGTCCGGCACGAAGAACCCGGCGAGCATGATCATCCCGGCGAGGAAGGCGGTCCAGAACGACCACATGTTGATGCGCGGGAACGCCATGTCGTGCGCGCCGACCTTGAGCGGGATCAGGAAGTTGGCGAACACGCCGACGAGCAGCGGCATGATGGCGAAGAACACCATGAAGGTGCCGTGCATCGTCACCAGCTGGATGTAGTACTCGGGGAGGATGACCCCGCCCGGGGCCATCGTCTCCGGGAGGATGCCCCCGCCCGGCATCGGCCGGCCGGGGAACCCCAGCTGCCAGCGGATCTGCATCGCCAGAAATCCGCCCACCAGGAGGAAGAACAGGCTGACGAACAGAAACTGGATGCCGATGATCTTGTGATCGGTCGAGAAGATGTACTTGCGCCAGAAGCTCATCGGCGCGTGGCCGGCGTGCGGCGCGGCGTGTGGCGCGGCGGCGGTCGTCATGAGCCTCCTCCTCCTCCCACTCCGGTTTGAGCTGCCTGTTTCATCCAGGCCTCAAAATCCGCCTGCGTATGCACCGTGACGCGCGCCCGCATCTTGTAATGCCCCAGGCCGCACAGCTGGGAGCAGCCCAGCTCGTAGTCGCCCGGCACGGTGGCCTCGAACCACGCCTTGATGTCCATCCCCGGGACCACGTCCTGCCGAACCCGCAGCTGCGGCACGTAGAAGGAATGGATCACGTCCTCTGAGGAGAGATGGACGACGATCGGCCGCCCCGCCGGCACGTGCAGCTGGTTGCGCACGGTGAAATCGTCGGCCGTGCCGAGGCGCCCGTCGGGGCCGGGATAGGTGATCTGCCACTCGAACTGCTTGGCATGGATGCCGATCGGATACGCGTTGGCCGGGATGCTGTCGCGGCCCTTGATCTGCACCCAGTAGTGATTGCTGATCACCCCCAGCGCGACCATGGTCACGGCGGGGATCGCGGTCCAGATCACCTCCGCGCGTGCGTTGCCGTGGGTGTAGAAGGCCTTCCGGCCGGGGCGGCGGCGGTACCGGAAGATGAACCAGATCAACCCGGCCTCGACCACGACGAAGGCGATCCCCGTGATGATCAGAATCGCGATGAACAGGCCGTCGATGGGCCCCGCGAACGTCGATGCCTTGAGCGGCAGCCACCAGTGCATGGCCGGTCCCCCCCCCTCCCCCTCAGTGGGCGGCGAAAGTGAAGTCCTGCGTCTTCGGCGCGCCGGCCGCGACGGTCACCGTCGCAGTCTGGGTGCCGTACTTCTCCTGCCAGGCCTCGAGCGTGTACGTCCCCGGCGGCAGGCCCTTGATCGTGAAGCTCCCGTCCCGGCCGCTCACGGCGTAGAACGGGTGCGGCAGCACCCCCACCCAGGCGTGCATCCAGCCGTGCACGTTGCACTCCAGCGGCACCATCACCTCGTCCGCCGTGAACGTCCGGTCGCTCGTCATCACGCTCGGCTGGCTGATGTTGAAGGGCCGGTTCTTCGTGCCCTTCGCCTTGATGTTGTGGAGAATACCATCGGAGTTCTTTATCTGCAGCGTCTGCCCCACCATGATGCCGAACACGTGGGGGACGTAGTGACATCCGGTCTGGTCCAGGACGACCGGCGTCGCCGGCTTGGGATAGCTCGCGCCCGCCGGCAACCCCGCCTTCACGTACACAAACACGTTCGCCAGCGTGCCGTTGGCGTTCACCATGACCGTCTCTTCATGGGGCGGCGTGGTGTACTTCGCCTTGCACGTGGCCTCCTCGGTCATGTCGATCGCCGGCATGGCGGGTTTGGTCCCCGTGAATTTCACCTTCCCGGTAATCGTTCCGCCGCCCTGGTCGCCGCTCGCGTCCCCCCGCCCCGCCCCCCCCACCCCGCTCCCCGCCCGTCCCGCCACACCCAGCGCCGCCGCGCCGGCCAGCACCACCGCCGTCACCATTCCGAGCTTACGCATCATGCCTCCTGTGA
>CAZXKD010000112.1:0-9396 GCA_964641215.1 uncultured Gemmatimonadaceae bacterium | reverse complement strand
GGGTGAGGGTCACGCCCTATTCTGCCCGAAGATCTTCTCGCCGTCAAAGCGGCCGTTCTCGATGAAGACCTCGGAGATCGCCCGACCACGGGTGATGCTGCCCGCCATGTACACCCCCGGGACGTTGGTCTCGAGGGTGGCGGGGTCACAATCGGGCCGCAGCGTCTGCGCATCGAGTCGGATACCCAGGCGGCGGAACAGGTCGAAGTCGGGGTGGTAGCCGGTCAGGGCATAGACCCGGTCGGCAGGCAACGCTTCTTCCTTCCGGCCGTGCGCGATGATCACGCAGCCCTGCTCGATGCGCCGCACCGCGGCGTTGAAGCGCCCCGCGATCTCGCCGGCCTTGATGCGGTTCTCGATGTCCGGCCGGACCCAGTACTTGATGGTCTCGCCCAGCTGGGCGCGGCGATGCACGAGGGTGACGCGCGCGCCGGCGCGGAACAGCTCCAGCGCCGCCTCCGCGGCGGAGTTCTTGCCGCCGACGACCACCACGTCGCGCCCGCAGCTCGGATGCGCTTCGTCGAAGTAGTGGCTCACGTGCGGGTGCTCCTCTCCGGGGACGCCGAGCATGTTGGGGTGGTCGAAGTACCCGGTGGCGAGGATCAGGCGACGACAGCGCAGGCGCTCCGGGCCACGGCGCGTCTCGAGCTCCGCCTCGATCGTGCCGCGGTCGGCGCGCGCGCCGGTCAGTCGAGTGTAGGTCCGGACGCGGAGATCCTCCGTCCGCACCACGCCGCGATAGTACATCAACGCCTCTTCCCGAGTGGGCTTCTGGCCGGCGCAGGCCAGCGGGTGGTCGCCGATTTCGAGCTTTTCGGGCGTAGTGAAGAAGGTCATGCCGATGGGGCACCGGGCGATGGAGTGAACGATGGCGCCCCCGTCGACGACCAGCGGCCGGAGGGCGCGGCGGCGCGCGGAGATGGCGCAGGCGAGCCCGATCGGCCCCGCGCCAGCAATGAGCACGTCCTCGTCGGTCTGCAGCTCGGTCATGGCCGGAGAACCTATCGGGAAAGCCGCCCCCGGTACAGGCGCAGCGCCGGGCTGGTTGACCCCCTTCGGCCCCCGTTTATCTTCCACCCGCCGCAGCCCCGAGCGTCATCATCCGTCGTGGAGTACTGGAAGCAATGAAGGCCACCGACATTCGCCGCGGGCACGTCATCCTGATCGAAGGACAGCCGTGCCGCGTCATGGAGTTCACCCACCGCACGCCCGGCAATCTCCGGGCCTTCGTGCAAGTGCGGCTCCGCAACCTGGTCACCGGAAACACCTTCGACACTCGGCTCAGCGCCACAGACTTCCTGGACGAAGCCCAGATCGAGACCAAGGAGTTCCAGGTGCTCTATCGGGACGCTTCCGGTGTCCATGTCATGGACACGAACAACTACGAGCAATACACGCTGAGCAACGAGGCGATCGGGGAGCAGGCGGAGTGGCTGCAGCCCGAGATGCACGTCCAGGTGGAGTGGTTGGACGGCAAGCCGATCGGCATCGAGCTGCCGTCGGTGATCGAGCTCAAGGTGGTGCAGACTTCGCCCGTGATGCGCAGCGCCACCAAGACGGCGAGCACCAAGCCTGCCAAGCTCTCCAACGGGGTGACCGTCCAGGTGCCGGACTTCATCAGCGAGGGGGAGACGGTCCGCGTGGATCCGAGGAGTGGCGTGTATCTGGAAAGGGCCAAGTAACCGGCGGACGCCAGATGGCCGCGACCCTCTCGCGCCTGGAGCTCATTTGTCTCGGCCCCCCCACGGCCCTCGTAGACGGCCGTGCCGCGCCGCCCGAGGTCCTGTGGCGCAAGCACCTGGCCCTCCTCGTCTACCTCGCCCTTTCCCCGAGTCGGCGCCGGACCCGCGACCACCTGCTCGGCATCCTGTGGCCCGAGCGACCCCAGGCCGAAGCCCGCCACTCCCTCAACCAGGCGGTGTTGCGCCTGCGCCGGGCGCTCGGTGAAGACCGGCTGCGCACGGAGGCGGATGCCCTCGCCCTGAGCGAGGAAGGGCTCCGTGTCGATGCGCTGCGGCTCGCCGCCGCCACCGAATCCCCACGCGACGACGTCGTGCCGCTCTTGAAAGGCGACTTTCTCGAGGGATTCCACGTCGACGAAGCACCGGAATTCGACGACTGGATGACGCAAGAGCGGGAGCGCTACCGCACCCTCACCGCCGCCGCCCTGGTCGCCGCCGGCGAGCGGCGGCTCGCCGCCTCCAGGTTTGCCGATGCGCAAGACCTCGCGCGTCGCGCGCTCGTCCTCCATCCGTACGGCGAGCCGGCGGCGCGCCTCCTGATGCGCGCGGTGGCGCTCGCCGGCGATGCCCCCGGCGCGTTGGCGGTCTTTCACGAGTTCGCGACACGTCTCGCCGCCGGCGTCGGCGAGCAGCCGAGCCGGGCCCTGGCCGCTTTGAGCGAGCGCATCCGGAAGCAGTCGTGGCGGCCGCCCCGGGCGAGCGAAGCGGATCCCGAGCCGCCGCTGGTCGGACGGGAGAGTCTCCACCGGGAGGTGCTCGAGCAGCTCGCCGCCGGCCTCGCCGACGGCCCGCGCACGTTGCTGATCACGGGCCCGCCGGGCATGGGTCGGACGCGTCTCCTGACCGAGTGCGTCGAGCGGCTGGCCCTCGAAGGCGCGGTGGTGGCGAGCGCGCGGCCGCTGCCGAGCGACCACGACGCTCCGTGGAGCACGCTGCGGCTGCTGCTGCGGGCCGGACTCCACGCCGCCCCCGGTCTCACGGCTGCCCCCGCCGACGCGCTGGGTGTGCTGGCGTGGTTGCTCCCCGAGCTCGCGGACCGGTTTCCGCCGCGGGCGCCCCGAGAAGCGGCCGATGTCGCCGCCGCGCTCGCAGCCGTGATCCGTGCGGTCGGGGAGGAATCCCCGATCGCGCTCGCGATCGACGACGCGCACTGGTCCGACCGGGCGACGCTCGGCGTCCTGGCCGCGGCCGTCGAGCCGTTGCGCAGCCTGCCGGCGTTCCTGCTGTTGACCGTGTCGGACCGCGACGACCCTCTGTCCGCCGAGCTGCGGGGGCTCGCTGGCGAGATCGGGCGACGCCTCCGCGGCGCCAGCGTGCAGCTTTCCCCGTTGACGGATGGGGAGATCCGCGCCCTGGTCGGGCCGCTCGCGCCATGGTGCCAGACCGAGGACGAGCGGGATCGCCTGGCCCGGCGCCTGCACTTTGAGGCCGGCGGCAATCCGTTTTTCGTGGTCACGTTGTTGGGAGGCTTGCGGCGCATCGACCACCTGCGGGGAGACTTCGTGGCGTGGCCGCCGCCGCGTCGCACCTTCGAAACGCCGCTTCCCATCACGCTGCCGGGGCTGGCGCGGGCCTCCATCGCCGCGCGTATCGCGGAGCTGGACGAGGCAGGCCGTCGCGTCGCTTGTGCGGCGAGCATCGGCGGTGTGTCGCTCGATCTCGATCTGATCGCGACACTCGCCGACCTGCCGCGCGCCGGGGTGGACGACGCGCTCGTGGCGCTGGAGCGCCGTCAGCTCGTCACCTTCGACGGTCGCCGCTATGCGTTCGTCGCGCCGCTCATCGCCGAGGCGGTCCGGGGGGAGTGCCTGACGGCGGGCCAGCGACAGACGCTGCGCCGGCGCGCCATCGCGGTCCTCGCCACGCGTGACGCCGCGGACCTCGAGGCGCGCGTGCTGTGCGTGGAGCTGCTCGCCAAGGTGGAGCCGGGACACCCCGCGTTCGACGCCGCGATCGGCGTCGTCCGGGCTGCCGTCGCAGCGGGGACGGCCCGCACCGCCCGGCGGGCCCTCGGGGCCGCGGAGCGCGCCCTGGGTCGGGACGCGGAGGCACAGCGCCCCCTGCTCGACCAGCTGCGCGCGCAAATCGACAATCTGTAGTAGCGGGGGAAGGGGTCTATCGAGACCCCTTCCCCCAACCGCGGTCAGCTCTGCACGATGATCAGGAACTTCGACGTGGACCAGAACCGCTCGGGGTCGGCGATCTTGATGAACCGCCCGGTGATCTCGCCATCTGGATTCGGAGGCGTCTCCAGCGCGCTGAGATCCTGGCGGGAGGCGATCCGATAAGGCCGGGTCGAATCCGGCAGCGTGATTTCACGGGTCTCGCGCTTGTTGCTCACGACCCGGAACTCGCTCGGGTCGAGTTCGCGGCCGGGAACCAGCGTCTGGCCGCTCTTCCAGAGCACGAACAGAAAGCGGCTGCCGCCTTCCTTCCGGATAATCCCCCGCTGGATCAGCTCGTCTTCGGTGCCGATCACGTAGTAGACCCGGTTGGTCGCCGTGGCCAGCACGTTGACCGTGTCGGTCAACGCCGCGTTGGCGGCGGTCAGCTGGGTCACTTGGTCGGTCAGCGAGGCGATCGTCGCCTTCTGGCTTTCCACGACGGTTCGGAAGTTGGCCAGGGTGGAATCGAGGGTGGTGCGCAGACTGTCGGAGAGGGCGGTCAGGGTGCTGATGCGCCGCTCGCTCTCCCGGAGCCGCGCCTCGCTCTCGTTCACCTTCACGGCGATGTAATGGATGCGCTGGATCACACTGTCCCGTGCGGCCCGCATCGGCGATTCGCTGGAGACGTGCAGCTTCTTCGGGGGTATCTGCACCCGCGTCAGCTCAGCGCCGATCTCGCTCATCAGGCGGGCGTTGTCGGCCATCTCCTGCACCAGCTGGTCCCGCTGGGTCGATACGGTGGCCAGCTGGTCCAACTTCGCCTGCGTCTCCTTGGACGGCTGGCATGCGACCAACCCCAGCAGCAGCGCCGGGAGGCAGGCTGTAATACGGCGGCTTCTGCTCAACATGTCGTCCTCCTGTTGCCGAAAGGCGTGTGATGCGGATCACGTGGTCCCGGGGCACGTGACGGGACCGTCACCGCGAGGGCGTGGTGTGTTTACCCCGCGATACGGGGAGGAGGTCCGCGGTCACCCACTCAAGGTCAGCGCTCTCAAAACAGCTCCAGCTGCACGCCAACGAGGCCGCGCAGCCGCTCCAGCAGCTTGACCATCGCCCAGCTGTCGCGCTCGCAGTAGGCGAGCAGCGCCCTGCGCAACCGGCTCCGCTCGCTGTGGCGCAGCTCGTCGCGCCGCAGCATGAGCCGCATCAGCTCCAGACTGGCCAGCTCTCCCTCGTTCACCTGGAGGTCGCCGTAGGAGAGGCTAGGCACCAAGGCCGGCAGCACGCGCTTGAGGCTGAAGCTACCGCCGAAATCGGGGTGATACAGGTGGTTGCGGACCACGGGCAACAAGTCGATCAGCCGCTCGCGGATCTTCTCCAGGGCACGGGCGAGCGCGGGTACGTGTGCCTCGAGGTGCTTGATGCACTCGCGCTCGAAGCTCGCGTAATACGCCACGACGCGGCGCGCGCCGGCGCAGGCCACGACCAGGGCTTCGGCGAGGGCGGGGCGTGGATCCTCCGGCCCGTCGGCGATCCACTCGTGGTGCGTCAGGGACCCATTCCGGCCCTCGGTGTGGCAGCTGAACTGCACCGGCACGTTCTCCCACGGCCGGCAGCCAGTCCAGCGGGGGATGGCGAGGCTGATGGTCTCGAAGTCGAGGTAGGCGAGCGGCGACGTGAACTCCTCCAGCACCGCCGCGAGCCCGGGCTCGACGACCATCGTGCCGGTCGTGACCGCCTTCACCTGCCGCGCGTGGATCGCCGAGAGCTCGAGGTCGCTCGGCAGGTCGAGGATGGTGGCGTACCCGTCCGCCTCGTACTCCAACACCTTCTTGCGCTCGATCCGGTACAGGCTGCTCACGTGGTGGTGCGGCCGCGGCGGCCAGCAGCGCTCGATGAAGGGACACTCGTGGGGCCGCGTGCAGTGCTCGCCGATCGAGACGCGCGGAATCGGGCCCTGCAGCACCTTCAGCTGCAGGGCCACCTCGTCCGGGACGCCGAGCAAGTAGCCTTCGACGAGGCCCGTCACGTCCTCGCGCACGAACAGGTTGTCGAGGTCGGGAAAGCGACAGTCGGGGTTCAAGTGCATGACCTCGGCCCCCGTCACCGGCAGCCCGCTGCGGCGCAGCACGTGCACCTGGATCGCGACGTCCGGGATGTGCTCGATTTTCAGGCTGTTCGTCGCTTTGACCTCGATCACCCGGTGGCCGCCTTCCCCCTGTTCGCCCTCCAGGATGTCCACCTGCGCGTAGGTGTCGTCGGCGAGAAACGTGGCCTCGTAGACGGCCGTGGGGGGAGGCGTGCGGCGCAGCGAGGCGCGCGTGGCGGCGACCTTGTTGTCGTACTGGTAGAAGGGAAGATCGATGAGCTCGCCGCCGGGGACGTAGCCTCGAGCCACGCGGCCCACCTCGGCGCCCTGGTCGAAGCGGTTGCGCAGCGCCGGCTCGGGCACCAGCTCCGGCGCGTCGGGCTCGTGCACCCGCCACCACAGCTGCTTGTGACACTGGACGCCTGCGACGAACCGGGACTTGGAGAGACGCGGGGGGGCGGCGGCCATCACGGTGAGAGTTAATCACGTCGGGGCGGCGGTGGCAAGCGATGGGGGGCACAGCATATTCTCACCATGCGCCTCTACGTCGGCACCTCCGGGTACAACTTCCCCGAGTGGAAGGGCACGTTCTATCCCGAGAAGTACCCGGAGTCGAAAATGCTCGCGTACTACGCCGAGCGCCTCGGCACCGTGGAAATCAACTACACCTTCTACCGGATGCCGAACGCCAAGACGATCGCCGGCTGGAATGACGCCACGCCCGCCGGCTTCACGTTCGTGCTGAAGGCGCCGCAGCGCATCACTCACATCGCGCGCCTCAAGGAGGTCGAGAGCTCGCTGCGCTACTTCTGCGACACGGCCCTCGCGCTCGGTCCCAAGCTCGGACCCCTGCTGTTCCAGCTGCCGCCCAACTTCAAGAAGGAGCTCGACCGGCTGGACGAGGTGCTCCGGCTGGTGCCCCCCGGGATCCACACCGCCTGGGAGTTCCGCCACGGCTCGTGGTTCGACGAGGAGGTCTACAAGGTGCTGCGCACCCGGAACGCGGCGTTGTGCGTCGCCGACACGGAGACTGGGACGACACCGCAGGTCGCCACCGGCGGCTTCGGCTACCTGCGGCTACGCGATGAGGGATACCCGAAGGAAGAGCTGGAGCGGTGGGTGGCGACGATCAAGCAGCTCGGCGCCGGCTGGGAGGAGGTCTACGTCTTCTTCAAGCACGAGGAGGCGGGGCAGGGACCCGCGCTGGCGGCGCAGTTCGCCACGATCTTCGGGTGACGCCCCCCCCTCTCCCTCCTTCTCGCCCTTACATGCCAGGCGGTGGCGCCTGGTACTGGGCGTCTCCGAACGCCAAGATCGGGTAGAAAATGGGGGCCAGGAGGATGAGCCCCACGGCAAACCAGCCACCCTTCCCGAAGACTCTCGCGAAGGCGACGGTAACGATGATCGCGATGACGATGTTCACCAGGGGAATCAGATACAGGAAGAACCACCACACCGGCTTGCCCGCGATTTGCAGTTTCACGATCGTATTGTAGATGGGGATGATCGCCGCCCACCCCGGCCTTCCCGCTTTTTCGAAGATCCTCCACATGACCCAGATGTAGAAGACGATGACCACCAACCAGCACACCCAGAAGATGGTACTGAAGCCCTGCATCGGATAACTCTGCTGCATCTGTTCCATCTGCATGGCGGTCCTCCTCTGCGGGTGAGGGGGGAGGGGGGGGGAGCGGGTGCAGCTCGAGTGTTCTGAGGCCGCGCTAAGATAGAAGAAAGGTCCCGGATCGCAACAGCTACGGCTCGCCCGTGAGCCCCCGATAGGCGCTGAAGTGTCGCAGCGCCGCCGCCTTCTTCCCCACCTTCTCGTACAAGCGGGCGATGTTGTAGTGGGCGTCCGCCAGCCGCGGATCGGTGACGAGGGCGGCGCGGTAGGCTTCGATGGCGTCCGCCGGCCGGCCCAGGTCCTCCAGGGCGATCCCCAGGTCGTAGGCCGCGGTCGCGTGGTCCGGGGCTTCCCGCAGCGCCAGCCGGTAGTGGCGTTCCGCCTCCTCGACGAGGCCCTGCTCATGCAGCAGCCGGCCGAGGTTCACGTGCGCGTCGGCGTGGTGGGCGTCGAGCTCCAGCGCCCGGCGGTAGGCGTCCCGCGCTTCGGCCGGAGCGGCCACCTCGAGCTCGAGACCGAGCTCGTACCAGTCTCCCGCCGAGAGCTCGTCCTCGACCTCCCGGGCCGCCTTGGCGGCGCGCCGGGCCATCGGCGCGGCCTTGGAAGCCAGCTCCGACACGGCGAAGTCGAGCTGCATTTGCCCCGACTCCGGGCTCCAGGTGGCCTCCCCGTCGCTCACCACGATGCGGTCGCCTTCGGCCGCGATCCGCAGCTCCGCGAGCGAGCGCCCGCGCGGCAGCTGGGCCCGCAGCCGCCTCAGCGCCCCGCGGATGCGCCGCGTGCCGATGCGCGCTGCGACCAGGCCCTTCGCGGTCCGGAGGATGACGAGATCCTGGAAGGAGAACTGCAGCTCGCCGCGCGGGCCGCGGCCGGGCGTCAGGAACCCGTCGCGTGCGAACGCGCGCACCTGCGCGAGAGAAAGTCCCAGCAGCTTGGCGACGTCGTGCGAGGTGTAGCCCTTCACGGGAGCCGTCAGCTCTCAGCCGTCAGCTGTCAGCGACCCCCACTGACCTTTCGCTTTGCGACCGGGGCCGCCTTGGCGGTCTTCGACTCCGTCCGCTTGGCGGGCTTGCGCTCGCCCGCGCCCTTCCCCACCCCCCCGCCCTTGGCGAGGCTTGCCTTCAGGGCTGCCATGAGGTCGATGATCTGGGTCTTGGGCGCTTCGGTTGGCTCCTCGGTGATCTCCTGGCCCTCGACCTTGCGCTGGATCTGCTCCAGCACGCGCTTGCGCACATTGTCCCGGTAGGCGTCGGGCCGGAAGGTGTCCGAAGCGGCCTGCTCGATGAACTGCACCGCGAGCGTCATCTCCGGCTTCTTGAGGTCCACTTTGGGAATCGGCACTTCGTCGATGGATCGGACTTCGTCCGCGTAGCGCAGCTGCTCCATCACGAGCCCGTCGGTGAGCGGCCGCACCAGGATGAGGTACTGTTTGCCCCGGGCGACATACTGCCCCAGCGCCACGCGCTTGGTCTGCTTCAGCGCCTCGCACAGGAGCCGGTAGGCGCGCTCCCCGCCTTTGTCGGGGCCGAGGAAGTACGTCTTCTCCTGCCAGATGCGATCCACCTGCTCGGCGGGGAGGAATTCCTGGATGTCGATCGCGCCCGTGCCCTTCTCGTCGAGCGCCTTCAGCTCGTCCACCGTGAACGTGACGTATTGGCCCTTGGAGAACTCGTAGCCCTTGATCATGTCGTCCTTCTCGACCTTCTCGCCGTCCTTGGAGCAGAAGTACTGCTGCTTCAGGCGGGCGCCGTCCTTCTTGTGAAGCCAGTTGAAGGAGATGGACGCGGCGGATTCGCCGGTCGAGAACATCTTGATGGGCACCGAGACGAGGCCGAA
>CAZXKD010000111.1:0-9494 GCA_964641215.1 uncultured Gemmatimonadaceae bacterium | reverse complement strand
ATCTCGAGGATCAGCGGGTATTTCTTAGCCGGATCGAACCCCGGCGGCTTCACGATCCACGCCTGCACGCGCGCGCCGCCGCTCGACGGATACCAGACCTCTTCCACCTTCGCGAGTCGCTTCCCCGCCAGCACGTCATCGTTGACGGCGGTCAACCGTACCGGCGCCCCCGGCCGCCGCAGGTGGTAGCGGACCACGTCGGGCGGCGTGTTCGCGTCGCTGCGCAGCCCGACGGCCGAGAGGTCGCGGGCCACCGACGAGAGCGAGAGCACCTGGGCCCCGCTCGTCACCGGCGTCGCACCGCCCCGCAGGGGGGCGAAGTACACGTTGATCGCGCCCCGGTCCCCGGCCGCGAAGTAGACGCCGCTGCCGTCAGGCGCCCAGTGCAGCTCGTTCGGGTCGCGGTCGAAGTCGTGCGTCAGATCGCGGACCCCGGCGCCGTCGATGCCGACCACCCAAAGGTCGCTCGCCGTATGGGTGTGGGGGGTCGAGTCGTAGCCCGCGAACGCCACCAGCTTGCCGTCGGGAGACACTTGCGGATTCGCGTGGTAGCCGGGCCGGCTGGTCAGCTGGCGGGTCGCCCCGGAGGCGACGTCGAGCGCGTACAACTGCGCATCCTGGTAATGGGTGTCCCAATCGCTGTCCTTCAGGCCGTCGAAGACGATCGTCTTGCCGTCCGGCGTGAAGTCGAAGCCGACGTTCCCGGACAACCCGTCGAAGCGGGCGCCGACGTTCCACTTGCCGCGCGTGAGTTGCCGCGGCGTGCCGCCGTCGGCCGTCACGAGGAAGAGATGCGTGTACCCGGCCTCGGTGAATCCGACGCGATCCTGGCGGTAGTGCAGCCGGTCGACGATGCGCGGCGCCTCCGTCCACTTGGCGCCGGTCGGGGCCGCGGGCATGCTGATCTTCCAAGGCTCCTGGTCGGGGACGAACATCGCGAACGCGATCGCTTTGCCGTCGGGCGCCCACTGCGGGCTGGATGGTGTCTCGGTGACGTGGGTGATCTGCGAGGTGGCCCCTGCGGCGTCCATCCAGCGCACGAAGAGCTGCGTCCCTTTCGGCTCCCCGTCGGCGAGGTAGAGGATCCGCGCTCCGTCGGGCGACCAGCGGGCCCCGGAGCCTTTCACGAGGAAGCGATTCTTGGAGCCGTCGGCGTTCATGATCCAGAGCGCCGATTCCCACTTGTCCTCGATCTTGTTGACGTAGCGGCGGGTGTAGACGACCTGCATGCCGTCGGGCGAGAGCTGCGGGTCAGCGACCTGCTCCCAGTCGAGATAGTGTTCGACGGTGAGCAGCGTGTCGCTTGCCGTTTCCTGAGCTCGGACAGCAGCGGGCAGCGCGACGGCGATGGCCAGCAGAACAGGAGTCGCGAAACGGGAATCGTGGTGCATACACCCTCCCAAAGATCGGCGCGTAAGGTACGGTCGCCTCTAAGAGAACAGCCCGCGCGCCGGGGTCAAGGTCGCGCCGGCGCCACGGGGGGAGCATTTTGGGAGCGCCCATGACCGCCCACTCCCCCGCCCCCGCCCCCGGGTCCGCGAGCTCCGAGCATCGCGCCGCCGTTCTCGCCGGGTTCCTCGGTTGGACGCTCGACGCGTTCGATTTCTTCGTGGTCGTCATGACGCTCACGGCGATCGCGCGTGAGTTCCACCGCAGCGACGCCGAGATCGCCCTGTCCCTCACGCTCACCCTCGCTTTCCGGCCGGTCGGCGCGTTCATCTTCGGACTCCTCGCGGACCGGTACGGCCGCCGGCTGCCGTTGATGCTGGACCTCGTTTTCTATTCGCTGATAGAGGTGTTGTCGGGACTCGCGCCGAGTTATGCCGCGTTCCTGGTGCTGCGAGCGCTGTTCGGGATCGGCATGGGCGGAGAGTGGGGCGTCGGCGCGTCCCTGGTGATGGAGAAGGTGCCGGCGCGCCTGCGTGGCGTGTTCTCGGGGCTGCTGCAGCAGGGGTACGCGGCCGGGTACCTCCTGGCCGCGCTGTGTTACCTTCTGGTCTACCCGCGCTGGGGCTGGCGCCCGATGTTTTTCATCGGCGGCCTCCCCGCCTTGCTCGCGGTGTACGTGCGCTTCCAGGTGAAGGAATCCGAGGTCTGGAAAAAGACGCGGCACGAGTCCTGGAGTGGACTGGGCCGCGCTATCGCCTCCTACTGGAAGCTGTTCCTGTACCTGGTGGTTTTAATGACGATGATGAACTTCGTGTCGCACGGCACGCAGGACCTCTACCCGACGTTCCTGCAGCGCGACTGGGGCTTCACGCCGCAGCGCCGCGCCGTCCTCACCGCGCTCTCGATGGTCGGCGCGCTGACCGGGGGCGTGCTCTGCGGCCTCTACTCCGACCGGCTCGGCCGCCGGCGTACGATCGTCCTGGCCCTCACCGGGGCGTTCCTCGTCATCCCGGTGTGGGCGTTCGCTCCCACATTGCCGCTCCTCGTCCTCGGCGCGTTCCTCATGCAGTTCATGGTGCAGGGGGCTTGGGGGGTGATCCCGGCGCACATCACCGAGCTCTCACCCGATTCCGTGCGCGGCTTCCTGCCGGGGTTCGCCTATCAGTGCGGCGTGCTGATCGCCGGAACGGTGGCGTGGATCGAAGCGGTGTTCGCGGCGCACCTCAGCTATGCCTGGGCGATGGCGTTGACGGCGGGGACCGTGTTCGTATTGTGCGCGGTCGTCGCGGCCTTGGGGCCTGAGCGCCGCGGCATCGCGTACGGCGAACGGCGCTGAGCGTCACTCGACGCCCCCCCCTCCCGTTCCCCCGGACCGCTCGCCCACCCGCCCAACGCGCAGCCGCAGCGGCCAGCGCACCGGTTGCCGTGTGTCCGGTGCGCCCCAGTGAGGCGTAAGCGTCGCTCGCAACATGCCGCGTGGGTCGTGCCCGAGCGCTGCGACGTAGCGGGCGGTCGCCGACCAGGAGCCGACGTACCCCAGCAGTTCCTCCAGCGTCCACCGGGCCACGATCTCGAACGCTGGTGGCGTCAGCTCGTCGAACGGAAACCGCAGGGTGCGATACCCGGTCTCGGCCAGCTCGCGCCCGGGTGGCCAGTAGGCTCCGACCGTTTCCCGGTAGAACCGCTGCAGCACGTCGTTCAGCGCCGGTTCGTCGAGTGCGGCATTCGGGTACACCCACGCGGCCAGCACCCCACCCGGCGCCGCGACGCGGCGAACCTCGGCGTAGAACGGCTCCAGATCGAACCAGTGGATAGCCTGAGCGACCGTCACCAGATCGACGGTGGCGGCCTCGAGACCCGACTGGTCCGCGCGCGCCACACGGTACTCGACGCGGGGGTGAGGTGGCGCCTTCGCCAGCTGGGCCTCGCTGGCGTCGGTGCCAATCACTCGGGCGAAGTACGGCGCGAGCCCGAGCGTTGCCTGGCCGCTGCCGCAGCCGCAGTCCCAGGCGAGCGCCCGTTTCGATGGCAGGCTCGCGAGATAACTGAAAAGCGCGTCCGGGTAGCCCGGGCGATAGGCGGCATAACCGGCGGCGACCGCGGAGAAATGGTCGCGGAAGGACGACATGGCTAGGCTCTCCTCCTCATCCTATTCGGCGCCGGTGAGCAGCCGCGCCGCGGCCGCGAGCTGCCGCGGCTGGCCGACCACGGTCAGGACGTCGTCCGCCGCGAGGCGGAAATGCGGATCGGGCGTCGGGACGTCCTCGCGACCCCGTTGCACGCTCAACACCAGCGCTCCCGTGTGCGTGCGCAGGCCGGTCTCCGCCAGGGTCCGGCCCGCTGCGGGCGCGGCGCGCGGCAGCCGGATCCGCTCCACCCGCATTTGCGGCAGCTCTGGGATCCCCGCCGGCCGGCCGGAGACTGCGGGCGAAAGACCGCGAGGGGCGGCGGGTTCGCGCAACGCCTGGTAGTGCGTGGCCCGGACCATGTCCACCAACCGGTTGATCTCCGCCCGTCCCAGACCGTAGTAGGCGAGCACCCGCGAAAAGATCTCGATCGAGGTCTCGAACTCCTCGGGAATCACGTCGTCGGCCCCCAGGCGCGAGAGCTCCGGGATCTCGACCACGTAGCGGGTGCGCGCGATGATGTGCAATCCGGGGTTCATGGTGCGGGCCACGCGCACGATCCGCCGCGTCGCGGCCGGGTCGGAGATCGCGACCACGAGCAGCCGGGCCCGCTCGATGCCGAGAGAGCGCAGGATTTCCTCGCGGGTGGCGTCGCCGTAGAACGCCGGCTCGCCGCTCGCTCGGGCATTGCGCACGGCCTGCGAGTTCAGCTCCACGATGAGGTGCGGCACGTTGATCGATCGCAGCGCGGCGGCGAGGTTCCGTCCGTTGAGCCCGTATCCCGCGATGAGCACGTGGTCGCGCATTTGCTCTTCCGTCGGCGCCAGGCCTTCGGGCCGCCGACCCGGCAGGAAGCGCTCGAGCGCCAGCACCGTGCCCATCCGGTCCAGCAGCGCAGCCCCGCTCTGCAACAGGAACGGCGTCACGAGCATCGTGATCACGGCCACGGCGAGGAACCCTTGATACAGCGTCTCGTCCAATAGTCCCGCGGTCCGGCCCTCGCGGGCCACCACGAACGAGAACTCGCCGATCTGCGCCACCGCGAGGCCGGCGAGCAGCGCGACCCGCGCGGCATAGGCCATCAGCGCCGGGCCGGCCGCCGCGATCAGCGCCTTGCCCACCACCACCACGACCACCCCGCCGATGGTGAGGAACGGATGCCGGCGGAGAACGTCGAACTGCACCAGCATCCCCACGGCGACGAAGAAGAGCGAGATGAAGATGTCGCGGAACGGCAGGAGCTCGGCCAGCGCCTGGTGACCGTAGTCGGACTCCGAGAGCACCAGGCCGGCGAGGAAGGCCCCGAGGGCGAGCGAAGCCCCGACCGCCGCGGTCCCCAGCGCGGTGAGCGTCCCCAAGAGGATGATCGCGATGAGGAACAGCTCCCGACTCCGGGTGCGCAAGATCACCGTGAGCGCCCGCGGCACGAGGGTGCGCGCCGCCACGATCACGCCGACGACCACGACGGCGGCCTTACCCAGCGCGAGCACCAGGCCCGTCGCCCCGCCGCTCGCCCGGCCCGCCAGGAACGGCAGCGCCAGCATGATGGGCACGACACACAGGTCCTGGAAGATCAGCATGCCGGTGGCCAGCCGCCCATGCGGCGCGTCGATCTCGCCGCGGTCGGCCAGGATCTTGAGCACGATGGCGGTGCTCGACAGCCCGACCAGCAGGCCGAGGAACAGCGCGACCTGCCAGCGCGGCCCGAAGAGGAGCGCCGCCCCCGCGGTGACGGCGACCGTGAGGCCCAGCTGGACGAGGCCGGCCTCCACGACCTGCCGCCCCATCATGCGCAGCCGGCCGAACGAGAACTCGATGCCGATGGTGAACAGCAGCAGGATGACGCCGATCTCCGCCAACTCCTCCACGCGGTGCACGTCGCCCACCAGGCGCAGCGCATTCGGCCCCACGAGGACGCCCGCCACGATGAACCCCGGGAGCGCCGGGAGCTTGAGGCGATGAAACAGCAGGATCACGAGGAGCGAGACGGCGAAGATGATGGCCAGGTCTTCCAGGACCGCCAGCTGGCTCACGGGGCCGCCTCGGCAGGGGAGTTGGCCGCAAAGCTAGCGTCCGCCAGGCACAAAGGAAAACGGCCCGATCCGGGGACCGGATCGGGCCGCTCTGCGTTCGCCGCGCCGTCAGGACCGCGTGACCGTGTACTGACCGCAGGCTGTGAACTGCACGGTGATCGTCATCTGCGCACTGGTAGCGCCGTTCTGCTTCGTGACGACGGCGGTGAGGATCCCCGCGTCGAACCGCGGCGCGACCGTGCAGGTGGCGGTGTAATGCAGCTGTGGGTTCGTGGTCACCGCCAGCGAGTAACTGTTGCTGCCGTGGGTCCAGGTCGACGTCCCCGTCACGTTCCAGTTCCCGTTCGGCAACGAGTCGGGCCGGATGGTGCCCGCGACGTCCGCCGTGAAGGTCGCGGACCAGGTCCGCACGTGCGTGGCGACGTCGCTGTTGGCGTAGTAGTACACCGTCGTGAAGTTGGTCTCCGAGCGCTGCAACGTCGACGCGTCGCCGGACACCATGCGCGTGCCGTTTTCCTTGACCGACCGCGTCTTGTTCGTGAGCGTGTTGGTCACACTGCGCAGGAAGTCGGTGTAGACCGTCTTGAGCGCGTGATCCGTCGTGGTAGGCGTGGGATCGATGATGTCGATGATCCCGTTCACGGTGGCGGTCTCGTTCCCCACCGTGAGAGTGCAGCCGGTGAAGGTGACCCGCATCGAATCGGGCACGGGATCGGCATCGCTGTTCGCCGAAGTGCTCTTGCTGATGCATACCTCGGGGGCCGCGACGATGCCCGGCGCGCCCGCGATGGGCACACCGGTCGTGGCGTCGGAAACGCTGCCCTCGACCAGGGCGCTCGCGTCCGTGGTCACCACCAGCGCCAGGGAGTCTGCCTGGGCCTGGGTCAGCACGGGCACGGGCCCCTCGTTGTTACAGCCGGCGAGCACCAGTGCCAATACCGCCGCGCCGACCGCCAGCGTCGTAACGTTGCGTGACGAACCGCCCATTTCTTCCTCCTGGGGTTCCGAGGGGGGAGGCACGATACAGGGCGCAGTGCTGAGACGCTGTGATCTGGCTCTCGTTAAGCGCGGCCGGATGGGCCTCCAGTCTCGCCCGGGGGAGGCCCGCCCCCTATCTTCGTGAGCCATGAAACGGCGGTTCGCGTGGGTCTCCTGGGAGAAGGTCGTCGCCACGGGCCTGCACGCCCTGCGTCTGGAGACGATCAGAAGCAAGATTCTGGCGTTCGCGCTGATCGCTACGCTCATCCCGTCCCTGAGCACCGCCTGGGTCTCCTATCTCCAGAACAAGCGCGCCCTCACCGAGAAGATTTCCCAGGATTTACGGACGGCCGGCCAGCAGATCTCCAACCAGATGGACCTGTGGCTCAAGAGCCAGATTTACAACCTACGGGTGTTCGCCGCGTCACCCGAAGTCTCCGGGAACGTGGCGCGGTTGGGCGGAGGCGGGAGGGTGTTGCGGCGGGTGAACGACTACCTCGCCTCGGTGCGACTGAAATTCCCGGATTACGTGGGTCTGGTCGTGGTCGACCCGCAGGGCCGCGTGATCGCGGGAAACGCGCGGGCCACGACCGGGGTCCCGCTGCCGGCCGACTGGCTAGCGCAGATTCGCAGCGACAACCAGGTCGTTGGGGCCCCCCGCCGAGACGCCACCGGCAGGACGGAGATGGTGTTGGCCTACCCGCTTCATCCGCCCGCCGGCGGACGGCTGCTCGGCGCGCTCGCCGTGACCCTGAACCTCCGTGCCGTGGATGAGCCGCTGAGACGATTCGCCCCCCGGACGCCGGCCCGAGCCTACTTCCTCGACGAGGACGGCGCTCTGATCGCTGGACTCCGGCTCGAAGGCGTCGAACCGCTCAAGACCAAGCTCGCCAAGAGCACGGTCCAAGGGTTGGCCGGTCGGGAGGGCGTCGGAGAATTCCGCAGCATCGACCGCGCGCGCGTGGTGGGCACGCTCGCTCCCATCGCGGCGCTCCGGTGGTCGGCCCTGGTCGAAATGCCGTCGGCCGAGGCGTTCCGGCAGATCGCGCGGCTGCGCAACACGACGGCGCTGATCCTCGCCGTGCTGCTCGTCGTGCTCGGGCTCCTGGGCTACTTCCTGGGCCTGCTGATCATCCGGCCGCTGAACCGCCTGACGAGCGGCGCCGCCGCCGTCGCGGCCGGGCACTTGGACGTGGACCTGCCGGTGGTGGGCGGAGGCGAGGTCGGCGACCTCACCCAAGTCTTCAACAACATGGTCACGCGGCTGCGCGAAGGCCGGCAGGCGCTGGAACGGCTGTCGGTCACCGACAGCCTGACCGGCCTCTACAATCGCCGGCACTTGATGGAAACGCTCGCGAACGAGGTGCGCCGCTCGCTTCGCCTCAAGCACCACTTCGCGGTGCTGATGGCGGACGTGGACCACTTCAAGCAGTACAACGACACGCATGGGCACCTGGCGGGGGACGAAGTGCTCCGGCGCGTGGCCGCGATCCTGCGGGAGACGTCGCGAGAGGTGGACACGGCCGCTCGCTACGGCGGCGAAGAGTTCCTGCTCTTGCTCCCCGAGACGGACGCCCGCGGGGCCGGCGAGATCGCGCAGCGGATCCGTACCCGGCTGGCGACGGAGACGTTCACGGGCGGCAAAGTCACGATCAGCATCGGCACGGCGGAGTTCCCCGAGCACGGGGATTCGCCGGAGTCCCTGATCGCGATGGCGGACGCGGCGCTCTACCAGGCCAAAGACGAGGGACGCGACCGCGTGGTCCGCGCCGGCGCGCGGCGTCACCTCCGCGAGACGCGGGGCCGCTAGCGGGAGTCGCCCGCGCCGGGGCGCGGGCCGATGAGCGTCCGAAACACCCAGCCGCTGCGCCCGCCGTCGTCGATGATCCGCACCCACTCCTCCGAGTACGCATACGCCACGACCGCCGCCCCGGCGTCCAACGTGAACGTCACATGGAACGTGGTGCCGGGGCCCTCACGGACGTTGGCGTGCGCGGCCGTCTGCAGCTTCAGCGGCACGGCGAACGGCACTTCGCCGGGCCGCAGCGTGTTCCGATCCACACCCGCGAGCCGACCCATGCCCACCCCGGCGAGACTCTTGGCCTGGTTGGCGAGGTAGAGCGCGCCGCCGTAGTTGGACTTCTCGAACGCGGCCGTGCTCTGGTCGAGGAGCCGGCGCACCGGCGCGTACTCCGGCGCCGCCGGTTGGCTCGCGGCCGCGGCGAGCGGCTGCAGCGCGATCTCCGCCTCGGCGATCCCCGATGCGGCCTCCGCGCGGGTGGCGAGCGTCTGAACTTTTTCCATCACCCGGACCACCTCCCGCCGCGCGTCGTCGAGCCGGGTCTGCAGCTCTTCGACCTGGGCGTCGCGCTCCAGGAGACGCAGCTCGAGCCGCGTCACGCGCTGCGATAGCTCTGCCTCGTGCCCCGTCGCTCGTGAGGAATCCGCGACAGGCGGTGGCGCGGAGGGTTGTCCATGGGTCATGCACGCAGATGCCAGCAGCGCCGCCAGGAGAGGGGTGATTCGGCTCACGCGACCTCCGCGCTCCGGAGTCATACCGTTCGTCCGCTCACCCTGTAAGCTGGCACGGACGTTGGCCGACTTCAACATCGCGCGCCGGACCGGCTACGGCGTCGTGCGGATGTGCAGCGGTACCATGGTCGTTCCCCAGTGCAGCCGCAGCACGGCCGAATCGGGTCCTACGACCGGGAAATAATAGGCCAGCACTTCCATGTGATCCCCCTCCTCCGGTGCCACGGTCACGCGCAGCACGTCGAGCGACGCGCCCGGATAGGGCACGTGAAAGACGTTCAGGGCGCGACTGAAGATCACCGTCCACCGCAGGGAATCGGGGATGGTCCAGAGGGTGTAGCGGCCGGCCGCGAGTGGGCGGCCCTGCACGAGCACCTCGCGGCTGAACTGGATCGTGGTCGCCGAATCCGCGCCGGGGTGCCAGACTTCGCCCCAG
>CAZXKD010000110.1:0-9511 GCA_964641215.1 uncultured Gemmatimonadaceae bacterium | reverse complement strand
CCCACATGATGGGGAACCTGGGCGCGACGCTGGACGAGATCGCCTGGGTGTCCACCGGGTACATCGTGGCCAACGTGATCGTGCTGCCGATCACGGGGTGGCTGTCGGCCTACTTCGGGCGGCGCCGCTACTTCGCGGGCTCGATCGCGCTGTTCACGATCGCTTCGTTCATGTGCGGCAACGCGCATTCGCTCGTGTCCCTCGTACTGTGGCGGATCATCCAGGGGCTGGGTGGGGGCGCGCTGCTGTCGACGTCGCAGGCGATCCTGTACGAGGAGTTCCCGCGCGAGGAGTACGGCACGGCGATGGCGATCTTCGGCGTCGGCGTGATGGTCGGGCCGACCCTCGGTCCGACGGTGGGCGGATGGATCACCGACACGTACGGCTGGCCGTGGATCTTCTACATCAACATCCCGTTCGGGATGCTGGCGCTGGCGTTGACGCTCACCTTCATCCAGAACTCGCGGCACCAGGAGAAGGCCGATCGGGTGGATTACGTCGGGCTGCTCTTGCTCGCGACCGGCATCGGCACGCTGCAGACGATGCTGGAGCGCGGCGAGCGGCTCGACTGGTTCGATTCGCGGCAGGTGACCGCGCTCGCGATCATCAGTGTCATCTCGCTTGTCGCGTTCGTCTGGCACGAGCTGCGCACCGACCACCCCGTCGTCGACCTCCGGATCCTGAAGAGTCGACAGCTGGCGGTGGGAGTAGTGTTCGGCCTCGTGCTCGGGGTGTGCCTGTACGCGACCGTATTCGTGCTGCCGGTGTACCTGCAGAACCTGCAGAACTTCACGGCGAATCAGACGGGCCTCGTGATCCTCCCGGGCGCGCTGGCGAGCGCGTTCACCATGGCGATCATGGGGCGCCAGCAGGGGAAGTTCGACGGGCGCTGGTCCATCGCGGTTGGCGTCGGGATCTTTGCCCTGTCGATGTGGAAGCACGCGCACTTCACGACCGACAGCGGGATGCCGGACTTCTTCTGGCCGCTCATCTTCCGCGGGGTCGGCTTGGGGCTGATTTTCGTGCCGCTCACCAACCTCGCTCTCGCCGATCTCCCGATGAGCAAGATTCCCAACGGCACCGGTCTCTTCAACCTGATGCGGCAGCTGGGCGGGAGCGTCGGCATCGCCATGTCGGCTACGCTGGTGCAGCGCTTCGCGGCGATCCACCGCGCGGACCTCATCGCCAACCTGACCCCCTACAGCGAGATCACGCGCGAGCGCGTCGCCGCGATCACCAGCGGATTGCTGGCCCGCGGCACTCCCCCCGGGCTCGTCCAGACCAAGGCGATGGCCGTGCTGGACGGGCTCGTGACCAAGCAAGCGCTGATGCTCTCCTTCGAGCAGCTGTTCCTGCTGTTCGGCGCCTGCTTCGTGCTCTCATTGCCGCTGCTGTTGTTGATGCACAAGAGCCGGGGGATGCCGGGGGCGGGCGCAGCGCATTGAACGGGCCAACAGGGACGAGGGAACGCATGGGAAAGCGGCAGAGGGTGGGCGTCGGCGACGTGGCGCCCGATTTCGTCTTGCCGGATCAACGGGGCAACCCTGTCCGGCTGCGCGACCTGCTCGGCCGGAAGATGGTGGTGCTGTACTTCTATCCGAAGGACGAGACGCCGGGGTGCGTGCTGGAGGCACGCGCCTTTCGCGACCGCTACGAGCAGATCAACGCGCAGGGCGCTGAGGTCGTCGGGATCAGCTCGGACTCCGTGAAGTCGCACCAGCGCTTCACCGTGCGGCACCATCTGCCGTTTGTCCTCCTTTCGGACCGCGAGGGCGCCGTGCGCGCCCTCTACGGCGTCGAGAAGACGTTAGGCGTGCTCCCAGGTCGAGTGACGTACGTGATCGACCAGACAGGTGTAGTTCGCCAGGTCTATTCCTCGCAGCTGCTCCCGACCCGTCACAGCCGGGAAGCCTTGTCCGTGCTCTCGAATCTGGGTGGGCGATGAGCGGGGCGCGGCGTCTGGCGACAGGGGTGACGATCGTCGGGACGATCTGGACCCTGTTGCATGTGTACATCGGCCGGCACCTCACGCTCGGCCTTGCCGGCGCACCGAGGGCGCTCGCCTGGGCGGCGGTCTTCGCCCTCGCCTGGGCGCCCTTCCTCGCCTTCATGGCAGGACGGCGCGGCTGGGCGGCGCTGCGCGCCGCGGTGGACTGGGCCGGCTTCACCGCGATGGGCCTGTCCTCGCTGCTCATCGTTTTCTTCGCCGTTACCGACGCGCTCCGCCTGCCGCTCTCCCCGCTGTTCGGGCTCGGCCTGGCCGGCTTGGCGACGGCGCTGGGCGTACTGGAGGCGCGCCGGCCGCGCGTCGTGCGGGTGACGGTGCCGATCACTGGCCTGCCGCGGGACCTCGAGGGGTTCCGCATCGTCCAGCTCTCCGATTTGCACATCGGGCCCACGCTGAAGCGCCGGTTCGTGGAGCGGGTGGTAGCAACGGCGAACGCGCTCGATGCCGACGTCCTTGCCCTCACCGGGGACGTCGCCGACGGGTTCGTACCCGAGCTGCGCCGCGAAGTGGCGCCGCTCGCCGCCCTCGCGGCACGGCACGGCAAGTTCTACGTGTCGGGGAATCACGACTACTATTGGGATGGGCCCGGGTGGACGCGGGAGATCGAGCGGCTGGGGCTCTCCGTTCTGCACCACGCTCACCGGGTGGTTCGGCAGGGGACGGCGCGGTTGCTGGTCGCGGGGGTGCCGGACCTCTCGGTACCCTCGGACCCGGCCAGCGCGCTGCGCGACGCACCCGCGAGCGATGTGCGCATCCTGCTGGCCCACCAACCGAGGAGCGCCTTCGCCGCGCGCGCCGCCGGGTTCGACCTGCAGCTCTCCGGGCATACGCACGGCGGGCAGTACTTCCCGTTCAACCTGCTGGTGCGGCTGTTCCAGCCGTTCGTGGCGGGGTTGCACCGCTTGGAAGCGATGTGGGTTTATGTCAGCCGCGGCACGGGGTACTGGGGGCCGCCCCTGCGCCTGGGGGCGCCTTCCGAAATCACTCTCATCGAGCTCACCGCGGCGAGCTGACGCACGGCGCCACTTCCGCCATCGCCGCCACCACGAGGAGCGCGCGGACCAAGCCAAGCGCTCCATCGCTGTTCTCGAACCACTCGGTGGTAAGGTGGGTGTCGCCGGCTCTACCGCCCGCCCCGAGAGCGATGGCCGGCACGCCCAAGGCGATAGGAATGTTGGCATCGGTGGACGCGCAGGCGAGCTCGTGAGGTTTGCTGAGCACCTTGTTGGCCGCGACTGCGGCTTGCACAAGGGGATGAGCGCGCGGTGTGATCCCGGATGGACGGTTGCCCAGCAGCTGGCGTTCCAGTGTCAACGCCTGTGTGCCGGGAGTGCGGCGACGGTTTTCTTCGTCCCGCGCGTGGGCCAGTGCCGTAGCCACGGCGGTGTCGAGCTGGGCCAGGGCACCCGCGTCCTCGCTGCGCAGGTCGAGGTCGAGCCAGGCTTCCTGCGGTATCGAGTTGAGTCCCATCCCGCCCCCGAGGCGCACGACCGCGCAGGTGGTGCGGGGCTCGGTGACGCGGGACCGCGGGGCGAATGGGGAGGGAGAGGGGGGGGGAGGGGAAGCCAGATCGGCTAGCTGTGCGGCGGCGCGGCCGACCGCGGTGGCGGGATTGGCGACGCCGAACGCCGCCCAGGAGTGCCCGCCCGGTCCGCGGTAGGTGACGCGGTAGCGCTTAGAGCCGAGTGCTCTATGCACGATGCGCTCGACGCCTGCGCCGTCCAGGGCGATCACGGCGGAGGGCTGCAGGCCGTCACGGCCGAACAGGTGCTTCATGCCACGCAGGTCGCCCGAGCCTTCTTCACCCACCGTGGCGGCGAACAGGACCGGCCGCGCCGTCGCGACCCGGGCCTGCGCCAACGCCTCGGCGACGGCGACCAGCGCCACGAGGCCGCGAGCATTGTCGGAGATCCCGGGCCCCTCGAGCCGTCCTCCTCCGTTTCCCCGATCGCGGCGGACGGTGACGTTCACCTCCGGCCCGAAGACGGTGTCGAGATGGGCGCACAGGAGCACGGCGTTTTCGCCGTTCCCGTTTCCCCATTCCCCATTCCCCATTCCCCGTCCTCCGTACCACCCGTGCACATTCCCCACTTCGTCGATTAGCACGTCGCGCAGGCCGATCTCGCGGAACAACTCGGCGACCCGGGCGCCGCGGCGCGCTTCAGCCCCGGTCGGCGCGGGAAGGCCCGACAGCTCGACCTGGCGCGCGAGCGTGACTTCGTCGGTCCGCTCGAGGTGGGCGCGTGCGGCCTGAATGCAGGGTTGCGAAAGCAGGCAGTCGAGATTCACGGGCTAGTAGGCTTAGAGGGCTAGTGGGCTAAGGGGCTAAGATAGCTCAAGAGCAGCGTCCTAGCCTCTTAGCCCCTTAGCCTCCTTCCTCTTAGCTTAATCCCATGGACGAGCGCGAGCTGATCTACGACTGGAACCGGGTGCCGGGAGGCGGTGGGTTCGACTGGACGCGCGCCCACGTGGATCTGAACGATGAGACGCTGCGCGACGGGCTGCAATCACCCTCGGTGCGCGACCCCTCCCTGGAGATCAAGAAGCAGCTCCTGCATCTGATGGCCGACCTCGGCATCGTGGCAGCGGACATCGGACTGCCGGGAGCCGGCCCGCGGGTGGTGGAGCAAGTGCGGGTGCTCGCCCAGGAGATCCGCGACCACAAGCTGCCGATCTTTCCGAACTGCGCCGCCCGGACGGTGATCGGCGACGTGGAGCCGATCGTGCGGATCGCCGACGAGGTGGGGATCCGGATCGAGGCGGCCACCTTCATCGGCTCCTCACCGATCCGCCAGTACGCCGAGGACTGGACCGTCGAGCGCATTCTCCGCTCCACCGAGGAGGCGGTGACGTTCGCGGTCCGGCACGGCCTGCCCGTCATGTATGTCACCGAGGACACGACGCGGGCGCGGCCGGAGACGTTGAAGCGCCTGTACGGCGCGGCCATCGACTGCGGGGCGTCGCGCATCTGCCTCGCGGATACCGTCGGGCACGCGACGCCCGATGGGGTCAAGGCGCTAGTCAACTTCGTAAAGAAGGAAATCGTAGGGGAAAAAGGCGTGAAAATAGACTGGCACGGTCACCGGGACCGGGGGATGGGCCTCATCAATTGCCTGGCGGCGATCGAGGCGGGGGTCGATCGCGTGCACGCCACGGCGCTGGGCGTGGGTGAACGGGTCGGCAACGCCGAGATGGACCTGCTGATCGTCAACCTCAAGCTGCTCGGCACCTACCGGCACGACCTTTCCAAGCTCCCCGAGTATTGCCGCACCGTGGCGGACGCGGTGGGGATTCCCATTCCCATCAACTACCCCGTCATGGGCAGCGACGCCTTCCGTACGGGCACCGGCGTGCATGCCGCGGCGATCATCAAGGCCAAGAAGAAGGGACACCGCTGGCTCGCCGACCGGGTGTACAGCTCGGTACCGGCGGAGGAGCTCGGACTCGAGCAGAAGATCGAGATCACGCCGGTCTCCGGGCTTTCCAACGTGAAGTTCTGGCTGGAGACGCACGGCTACGACGCCGATGACGAGGCAGCCTGCAAAGCGCTCTTCGAGGCGGCGAAGAAGACGGACCGCGCGCTCACCGACGAGGAGTGCCACCGGCTGCTGAAACAGGCCGCATGGCCCTAGGCACTCTGCGGGAGCTGGAACGCTCCTATTTCGACCTGCGGTGGCACATGGACCCGGTGGCGGCCACCCAAGCGGGGATCACCACCTACGATGACCGCTACGGGCAATACGCCGGCCCCGTCTTCACCGCCCACCTCGCCGCCCTGAAATCGCTGGCCTCCGCCCTCGAGGGAACCGATACCGAAGAGCTCGATGAGGAGATCGACCGCACCGCGCTCCTGAACGAGTTGCGCGTGACCCTGCGGGTGTACGAGCGCGAGCGGCCCCAGACGCGCGATCCCGAATTCTGGCTCGCCCACTTGTTGAACGGGCTCCATCATCTGCTGCTGCGTGCCGACCGGAAGCCGGAGGCACAGGCCGCGGCGCTGGCCGGGCGGCTGGAGCAGGTGCCGCGGCTGCTCGACGAGGCTCGGGAGACGCTCACCGAGCCGGTGCGCGTGTTCGCGGAAACGGGGCTGCGGATGGCCGCGGGCGGGCTGACGCTGATCCAGGAAGCGGCCGCAGCCGCGGGCGCCCGGGTGCCGGCCCTTGCCGAGCGGCTCCAGACTGCTGCGCAGGCGGCGGCAGCGGCGCTTGCCGGCTTCACCCACGATCTCGAGCGCTGGACCGAGACGGGCTCGGAGCATTTTGCTCTCGGCGAGGATGGCTTCAACTTCCGGCTCCATTACGAACACACGCTGCGGGACACCGCGCCGGAGCTGTGGCGCTACGGTCACCGCCTCAAAGAAGAGGTGCAGGCGGATCTGGCTGAGCGGGCACGGCTGCTCGACGCCGGCACGCCGTGGCCGGATCTGGTTGACCGGCTGCGCGCCCACCACCCGGCGGCCGGGGATCTAGTGGCGGCCTACGCGGCCGAGATGCGCCGGGCGCGGGAGTTCGTGACCGCGCGCCGGCTCGTGGCCGTTCCCGACGCGCCGCTCGAAGTGGTGCCGACGCCGGCCTTCCTGCGGCCGGTGATTCCGTTCGCCGCCTACGATAGCCCGGGTGCGTACTCGCGGAACCGGACCGGATGGTTCTACGTGACGGTTCCCGATGCCGCCCTGCCAGCCGCCCAGCGCGAGCGGCTGCTGCGGGACCATTGCCGCTACGAGCTGGGGGTGACGGCTCTGCACGAAGGCGTCCCCGGCCATCACCTGCACCTGGTGCAGGCACAGGCCCAGGCATCTGATGTACGCAAGAACCTGGCGACGCCGCTCACCATCGAGGGTTGGGCGTTGTATTGCGAGGACATGATGGCAGAGGAGGGGTTCTACGCCAACGAGGAGGAGCGATTCTTCCAGCGCGTCCACCTGCTGTGGCGGGCGGTGCGGGTGTTGATCGACGTCGGGCTGCATACGCGGGGGATGACGGTCGACCAGGCCGTGGACATGATGGTTCGCGAGCTGCATCTGGAGCGCAGCAACGCCGAGGACGAAGTGCGCCGCTATTGCGCGTCGCCGGGCTACCAGCTGTGCTACGCGGTGGGACGGCGCGAGCTCCTGCGGCTGCGCGAGGACTTCCGCACCGCGCGCGGAGCCGCCTTCACCCTGCGCGGGTTCCACGATGCCATTCTGCCGTACGGAGGTCTATCGGTGACGCTGATGCGCTGGGGCCTGGGGCTTGGTGAATAGGTTCCCGCGCCAGGTCGCCCTCTTCGGGTTCGTCTCGCTCCTCAACGACTTCGCCAGTGAGATGGTCTATCCGCTGCTGCCGGCGTTCGTCACCGGCGTGCTGGGGGCGGGGGCGGTAGCCCTCGGCACGCTCGACGGCGCCGCCGATTTCGCGGCGGCCTTCGTGAAATTCGGCTCGGGCCGGCTGTCCGATCGCTCCCAGAGGCGCGGGCCGCTCATCGTCGTCGGCTACCTGATCGCGGTCGTGGTGCGGCCCGTCATTGCCGTCACCGCCGCGGCGTGGCAGGTGATCGGGTTGCGGGTCGTGGACCGCATCGGCAAGGGGATTCGCACCCCGCCGCGCGACGCGCTGATCGCCGACGTCACGCCGCCGGTGCTGCGAGGCAGGGCGTTCGGGCTGCAACGCGGCATGGACCACGCGGGGGCGGTGCTGGGACCCCTCGTGGCCTTTTGGCTGCTCACGTCACGGGGCGCGGACGTGCGTCGCGTCATCACCGCCAGCGTCGTGCCCGGGGTCCTGGTTCTCGTGCTGGCGATGATGGCGGTCGGGAGATCGGGCCGTCGGGTGGAAAGCGGTGCCTCGGCCGACGCCGACCGTGCGGCCGGCCCGACCGCCGCGTCGCCCGTCCGCCCGACCGCCCTGTACGCGATCGTCGCCTTCTATCTCCTCCGCATGCCCGAGACCCTGGTCATCCTGCGGTCGCAACAGCTCGGGGTCTCAGTGTCGTCGGTGCTGCTGCTGTGGGCGGCGCTGCACGTGGTGCGCTCGTCCTCGAGCTTCGTCGGCGGCGCGCTCACGGACCGCATCGGGCCGGCGCGCACGATGTGGTTAGGGTGGGTGGCGTACGCGCTCCTCGCCGCCGGGTTCGCGCTGGCGCGCGGGGCCACGCAGGCGTGGGCGCTGTTCCTGGCACTGGGCCTCGTGGCGGGCCTCACCGAGAGCCCCGAGCGCGCCCTGGTCGCGCGGGCATCAGGCGGACAGCAGGGGAGCGGCTTCGGCGGCTACCACGGGTGGACCGGCCTCGCGGCCCTGGCTGGCGGGGTGGTGCTCGGCTGGCTGTTCCAGGGCCGTGGCGCGGCGGCGGCGTTCGGCGTCAGCGCGGTGGGCGGCGCCGCGCTCGTGCTCACCTGGCCGATCGTCTCTCGGAGAATCGAAGCGGCCGTCGCCTCAAGCAAGGAGTGAATCGTGCGGTAGACGGTGGGTAGCTGAGCAGCCCGAGAGTCAGCAGCACCGCACCCCCTTCCCCTTCGACTCGAAGAACTCGCGCACGTACTCCCGCTCGGTCAGATGCGCCGGGTGCCCGGCCTGGCGGCAGTGCTCCAAGTACGCCTCGTAGTCCGGAGCGCCGAAGATGCGCCGCAGAACGCGGCGGACCCGAAACCACAGTCCGGCGGTCCGACCGTCCGACTGTCCGACCCTAGTCCCCCGTCGCATATGCTCGCTCAATGAACGGCGCCTCCTTTGTCACGGCCGGTTTGCGTCTGGAGAGCACCAGCCACCACTCCCGAATCGACACGACGATCAGCAGGGCCACGACGCTCATGAAGAGCAACGCCACGAAGGTGTTCAACCGGTCGTTGAAGATCAGCCGGCCGACGTCGGGATCGGCCGAGCCAGCGAGCGAAGCGGCGTGCGCCAGGAACCCGAGCCGCGGGTCGGCCGAGAACACCTTCTGCCATCCCGCGGTCATCGTCACGGCGACGAGCCAGGCGAGCGGCGCCACCGTCACCCACGCGAAGCGCGCCTTGCCCATCTTGATCAGGATCGTTGTCCCCACGCACAGCGCCACCGCCGCGAGCAGCTGGTTCGCGATGCCGAACAGGGGCCACAGCGAGTTGATCCCACCCAACGGGTCCACCACGCCCTGGTAGAGGAAGTAGCCCCAGCCAGCCACTATTACGGCGCTCGCCGCCGCCACGCCGGGATACCACGACGTCTCGCCGAACTTGGGCCAGACGTGACCGACGATCTCCTGCAGCATGAAACGTCCCACCCGTGTCCCGGTGTCGATCGTGGTAAGAATGAACAGCGCCTCGAACATGATGGCGAAATGGTACCAGAGCGCGGTGAGCGTCTTGCCGCCGAGCACGGCGGTCACGCTCGCGAAGATCTGGGCCATGCCGACCGCGAGCGAGGGTGCGCCCCCAGAGCGGGCGACGAGGGTTTGCTCTCCCATCCGGCCGGCGAGCTGCTGCATGACGTCGGGCGTGACGACGAAGCCCGCCTGGTGGAGCGCCGAGGACGCCTGGGCGAGCGCGGC
>CAZXKD010000109.1:0-9522 GCA_964641215.1 uncultured Gemmatimonadaceae bacterium | reverse complement strand
ACGATCGTCCCCTGAGCGCCCAGAGAGTCCTGGTCCACCGCGATCACTTCTCGATTGGTGAGGAGGTCCCGCGTCGCGGGGGTCATGGTGCGCAGGTCGTTGCCCGCAATGAGCGGCGCGGCCATGATCGCCCACAGGCTGAAGTGGGCGCGGTACTCGGCGTCGGTCATGCCGCCGTTGCCGACCTCCAGCATGTCGGGATCGTTCCAGGCGCCGGGCCGCGCGGCCGCGGCGTGCTGAGCGGAGATGTCGAGATTGTCGAGCATGCTGGACCAGCGGTCTTCGATGTCCGTCGTCGTCCGCCACAAGTGGCCGGTCCCCGGTCCCCATTCCCAAGGGCTGAAGGACCCCCACTCGCAGATGCTGAAGACCACGGGCCGGCCGGCGCTGCGCAGCGCGTCGCGGAATTTGGCGTACTGGGCGGGCGCGTCGAGCGAATCCGCGTAGCACCAGTCCTCTTTCACGTAATCCACGCCCCAGGCGGCGAAGGTGCGGGCATCGTCAAGCTCGTGACCGTACGTGCCAGGCCGGCCCTGGCACGTCTTCCGTCCCGCGTCGGTGTAGATGCCGAATTTGAGCCCCTGGGCGTGCACGTAGTCGGCGAGCGGTTTGATGCCGTCCGGGAAGCGGACGGAGTCGGCCACGAGCCGTCCCTGCGCGTCGCGGGCCACTTGCCAGCAGTCGTCAATCACGACGTAGCGGTAGCCGGCGTCGCGCATGCCGCTTGACGTCATGGCGGCCGCGGTCTCACGGATCAGCTGGGCCGAGACGTTGCACCCGAAGTGGTTCCAGCTGTTCCACCCCATCGGCGGAGTGCGCGCGAGGCCGTTGTCGAGCGTCGCCCGGGAAGGCACGGCGCCGGCGCCCACGACGAGTAGGGCGAGCAGCGGGTGGAGTGGTGCAAACGGGGCGGCGTGGATAGACACGGGGAGTCTCCCGAGGACGGACGGTGCGGGAATTGTGAACCCGCTTCAGTCGAATCGCAACCGATACCCCACGCCGGGCTCCGTCAGCAGGTGGCGTGGGCGCGCCGGATCCCGCTCCAGCTTGTGGCGCAGTTGGGTCATATACACCCGCAGATAGTGCGTCTGCGCGCTCGCGTTCGGACCCCAGACCTCCTTCAAGAGCTGCCGGTGGGTGAGGACCCTCCCGGCGTGGCGCACCAGGGTGGCAAGCAGCTTGTACTGGGTGGGAGTGAGGTGAACGTCCACACCGGCGGCCACGACCTGCCGGCGACCCAGATCCACGCGCAGGTCGGCGGCTTCGAACACCACATCCACCCCCTCGCCCTCGGGCTGGGCCGCGTGGCGGAGGGCCACGCGGAGTCGGGCCATGAGCTCCCCCGAGCTGAACGGCTTGGTCAGATAGTCGTCGGCGCCGGCGTCGAGCGCAGCGATCTTGTCCTGCTCCCGTCCCCGCGCCGAGAGGACGACGATCGGCGTCCGCGACCATTCGCGAATGCGTCGGGTCACGTCGATCCCATCCCCGTCCGGCAGCCCCAGGTCGAGCAGGATGACGTCCGGATTCCTCCCCGCGGCCTGGGCGAGCCCCTCGCGGGCGCTCGCGGCCTCGACCGGACGATACGCGTGGCTCTCCAACGCCGCCCGCAGAAACCGTCGCATCTGGGGCTCGTCCTCGATGACCAAGACCACCGGGAGTGGCTCTGCCATGCGCCCTAATCGGGATTGACTTCGGCCGGGATACTCTCGGGCGGCGGCAGCGACCCCGCGAGCGGCAGCGTGAAGCGAAACATCGCTCCGCCGCCGGGCCGGTTCTCGGCCCAAATGCGCCCGCCGTGGGCCGTGACGATGCCGCGGCAGATCGTCAGGCCCAACCCGATGCCTCCGGATCCCGTGTCGTTCACGGCGCGGTGGAATTTGTCGAAGATCCTGTTCTCCTCTCCGGGCGGCAGTCCGGGACCCCGATCGGCGACGTCGACCAGGATGGCGCCATCCCCGGCCGTAGCCGAGATCTCGATCGGCGTGCCCGCCGGCGTGTACTTCACCGCATTCTCCAGGAGATTGACGAACACCTGTTCGATGAGCACGCCGTCGAGCGGCACCAGCGGCAGATCCGACGGCAGGCGGACCTCCACCGGGTGGTCGCGCAGCCGTCCTTCCAGGCGGATGAGCGCCACGCCCACGCTCTCTTCGAGCGGCTGCCACTCCTTCTGCACCTGCAAGGCGCCGCTCTCCACCCGAATCATGTCCAGCAGGTTCCCGATCAGGCGATTCATCCGCAGCGACTCTTCCAGGATGGTCTTGAGCAAGTCCTGGCGTGTCGCCTCCGTGAGGGCCCCACGGTCTTCCAACAGGCTACTCGCAGCGCCGTTGATGGCGCCGAGGGGGGTCCGCAGATCGTGGGAGAGGGAGCTCAGGAGGGCGGTCCGCAGTCGTTCGGCCTCGATCTCGACCTGCTCGCGCTGCGTGCGCTCGGCGAGCTGCGCGCGCTCGAGCGCCAGCGCCGCCTGGCCCGCAAACGTCTCGACCAGTTGCTGCACGGTCGGATCCTGGAACCGCTTCGGATCGGCGGGCCGGAGGCCAACCACGCCGATCGCCCCCGCCGAGGCGACCAGAGGCAAATACAGGGCGTGCGCCGCCGGCAACGTGTCGGTGCCGACGCCGGCGACCCGATCGTGCTGGAACACCCACTGCGCCACGCTCTGCTCCTTCTCGTCAATCGGATAGGCAGGTGGTGTCCCGATGGGGATCTGGAGTCGCCCGGAAGGATCCGGCAGCAGGATTTGCACCTGGGCCCCGAACGTTTCTTGCAAGTGCCGGGTGGCCACCGCGTTGAGCTCGGCGGGGGCGCGTGTCGCGGCGAGCTCCCGACTCATGGCGTACAGCGCCGCCGTGCGACCCTCGCGCACCCGCGCCGCCTCCGCTTGCTCGCGGATCCGGAGGGTGAGCCCGCTGATCAGCAGGGCGATGCCCAGCATGATCGCGAAGGTCAGGACGTAACGGACGTCAGACACGGCGAACGTGAACCGTGGCGGCACAAAGAAGAAATCGAACAGCGCGATCGCCAGGAACGCCGCGAAGACCGACGGGCCCTGCCCGTACCGCGATGCCACGATGCCGGCCCCCAACAGATACACCATGGCGATGTCGGTCAGGGAGAGGTAGGGGAAGATCACGGCCCCCACCGCCGTACAGAGGGCGACGATCGCTCCCGCCCAGCCGTATTGCGCCAGGGGGGACCGCCGGCCCGCTGCCGCACGCGGAGACACCCGCGGGGCGTCGACATCGCCGGTGATGACGTAGACGTCGATGTCCCCGCTGCCCCGCACGAGCTGATCGTTCAACGATCCGTACAACCGATCGCGCCACCACGCGTGGGTCGGCTTGCCCACGACGATCTTCGTGACGTTGTGCGCCCGCGCGTAGGCGAGCACTTCTTCGGCCACGTTGTGCCCGCTGAGACTCGCCGTCTGCGCGCCGAGCTCCTGGGCCAGCTGCAGGTTCTGGACGAGCGCTTCCCGGTCGGTAGTGGAGATGCGCTGCCCGGGCGCCTCGACGAAGAGGACGATCCAATCACACTTGAGACCCGTCGCCATCCGCTTGCCGGCGCGGACCAGCCGGGCACCAGCCGGATTCGGACCAATGCACACGAGGAGCCGCTCGCCCGCCGGCCACGTCTCGCGAATCCCGTGCTCGCGCATGTAGCCGCGCATCTGCGCGTCCACCCGCTCGGCGGTCCGGCGCAGCGCCAGCTCGCGGAGCGCGATCAGGTTGCCCTTCCGGAAGAACCGATCGATCGCCCGGGCCGCCTGCTCGGGCACGTACACCTTGCCCTCCTGTAGGCGCTTGAGCAGATCGTCGGCCGACAGGTCGGCGAGCTCGAGCTCGTCGGCCTGGTCGAAGACCCGGTCGGGAACCGTTTCCCGGATGGCGACGCCGGTGATCTGGGCGACGACGTCGTTGAGGCTTTCGAGGTGCTGAACGTTCAGGGTGGTGGAAACGTTGATCCCCGCCGCCAGCAGCTCCTCAACGTCCTGCCAGCGCCGGGCATGCCGCGATCCCGGGGCGTTAGTGTGCGCGAGCTCGTCGACCAACAGAACGGTGGGGCGCCGCGCGAGCGCAGCGTCGAGGTCGAACTCCTTCAGCGTGACGCCCCGGTACTCCACCTGCCGCCGCGGCAGGACCTCGAGGCCCTCCGCGAGGGCGGTCGTCTCGGCGCGACCGTGGGTCTCGACCACGCCGACGACGACGTCCACGCCTTCGCGGCGCTTGGCCCGGGCTTCCTCCAGCATGGCGTAGGTCTTGCCGACGCCGGGCGAGGCGCCGAAGAAGATCTTGAGCTTTCCCCGGCCGGCGCGACGCGCTTCCTCGCGTACGCGCTCGAGCAGCGCTTCGGGATCAGGCCGGCGATCGTGCATAGGACCGTCTAACGTACCACCCCCACCGGCGCGATGCTGTCCAAGGCAAGATTGAGCCGCAGCACGTTCACTCGTGGCTCGCCCAGGAGACCCCAGGTGCGCGGCTCCGTCGCCGCCGCCACAAGGGCCGCCACCCGGGCGGGCTCGAGGTGCCGCTGCCGCGATACGCGACGAATCTGGTAGGCAGCCGCGGCCGGACTGATGTGGGGATCGAGGCCGCTCCCCGAAGCGGTGACTAGATCGACGGGGATCGGGCCGAAGCTTCCGGGATCCACGGACCGAAACGCGGCGATCCGCCGACTGACCGCGTCGAGCAGTGCCGGGCTCGTCGGACCGAGGTTCGACCCCGACGACGCGCCTCCGTCATAGGGAACCGCGGCGGTGGCGGACCCCCTGGGCCAGAAGTACTCCGGCCGCTCGAACGGCTGCCCGATGAGGGCGGACCCGACCGCCTTGCCGTTCCGCGCGATCAGGCTCCCCTCGGCCTGGCGCGGAAACAGGACGCGCCCCAGGCCGGTCACGAGGATCGGATACGCCACGCCCGTCAGAACGGTGAGGACCAGGAGACTGACGACCGCCGGGCGCAGCAGGGATCGCATTGAGCTCACACCTTCAGAAGAGAGTGACACCGAGTTCGAGCGTGAGGAGATCGCCGCCGCGACCTGCGTTGGCGAAGCCGTAGCCGGCGTAGAAGACGAGCCGATGGACCGACCCGATGACGCCGGTGGTCGCGAACGCCCCGCTGCCCGAGAACCAGTCTCCCGCTAGCTCGAGGCCGCTCACCCCGGGCATCGGTTGCTCGACGGTGACCTGCGCCCCGCAGCGCCCACGGTCAGCGAACACGTCTCGCGTGACGCAATACGGCCCGGCCGAAGCCCTCGTCTTGGAACGTGCGACAGTCGCGAAGCCGGCGGCGTACGCGAGATTGCGAAACACGCCGGCTGTGCCGCCACGGAGACCAACGCCGGCGTCGTCGCCCACCAGCAGGCCGGTGGTTCCGCTGCGGACGAGGCGCCACTTGACCGTAGCATCAACGAACGGCTCGCTGGTGTGAAGATAGTCGAACGAGCCCGAATTGAATCCGACCTCGGCGCTGCGCCCCACCCCGAGCACACCGCGGAGCAGAAAGAACGCGCCGCGGTCGCTCCCGATCTTCCAGGATCTGAAGTACTGATCGGTCTCCAGGTAGAGCTTGCCGCGCTCGAGCACATCCGGGGACGGGACGTTGAAGATGGTCTCCTGCGCCCGGGCATCGACCACGCGGCCGCAGGAGAGGACGAGAGCAGCGACCAGCGCGACGGCGAACCGTGAGGGCATCCGAGTCTCACCTAGATGAGGTGGAGAGAGACGAGCACAAGATCGATCAGCTTGATGCCGAGGAACGGGACCAGAACCCCACCCACTCCATAGAGCCAGAGGTTCCGCCGGAGCAGCGCTGCGGCCCCGATGGGCCGGTAGCGAATCCCCCGCAGCGCCAGCGGGATCAGCGCGACGATGATGAGGGCATTGAAGATCACGGCCGACGCGATCGCGCTTTCCGGCGTCGCCAGCCGCATGACGTTGAGCGCGCCGAGCGCCGGATAGGTCGTCGCGAAGGCGGCGGGGATGATGGCGAAATATTTCGCCACGTCGTTCGCGAGGCTGAACGTGGTGAGCGCCCCGCGCGTGATGAGCATCTGTTTCCCGGTCGCGACGACCTCGATGAGCTTGGTGGGGTTGGAATCGAGATCCACCATGTTGCCCGCCTCTTTGGCGGCCTGCGTGCCCGTGTTCATCGCCACCGCGACGTCCGCCTGCGCGAGCGCGGGGGCATCGTTGGTGCCGTCGCCCGTCATCGCGACGAGTCGCCCACCGGCCTGATGCTGGCGGATCAGCTCCAGCTTCGCCTCCGGGGTGGCCTGGGCGAGGAAGTCGTCCACCCCGGCTTCGGCGGCAATGGCGGCGGCGGTGAGCGGATTGTCGCCCGTGATCATCACGGTCTTGATCCCCATCCGGCGCAGCTCGGCGAACCGCTCCCGGATGCCGCCCTTGACGATGTCCTTGAGGTGAATGACCCCTAGCACGCGCGACCCCACCGCCACGACGAGCGGCGTGCCACCCTGACGCGAGATCGCTTCCACCGCCGTCCGTACCGCGGCCGGCATTCCTCCGCCCTGCTGGCGCACAAATACCTCGATCGCGTCGGCCGCGCCCTTGCGGATATGCCTCCCGTCGAGGTTGACCCCGCTCATCCGAGTCTGCGCGGTGAAGGGCACGAAGGTCGCGTGGAGGCCGCGAATGTCCCGCTCGCGGAGATGGTAGCGCTCCTTGGCCAAGACGACGATGCTGCGCCCCTCGGGAGTCTCGTCGGCTAGGGATGCGAGCTGCGCGGCATCGGCGAGCTGTTCTTCAGTCACACCATCCGCCGGGAGGAAGGCCACCGCCTGACGGTTCCCCAAGGTGATTGTGCCGGTCTTGTCGAGCAGCAGGACATCCACGTCGCCCGCCGCCTCCACGGCCCGCCCCGACATCGCGATCACGTTCTTCTGGATCATCCGGTCCATACCGGCGATGCCGATCGCGGAGAGCAGGCCGCCGATGGTCGTGGGGATGAGGCACACGAGCAGGGCGACGAGCACCGTCACCGTCACGGGGGTTCCCTGTCCAGCGACGCTGACGCTGAAGATCGAGAACGGCAGCAGCGTGGCGGTGGTGAGGAGAAAGACGATCGTCAGCGCCGCCAGCAGAATGTCGAGCGCGATCTCGTTCGGGGTCTTCTGGCGCTTGGCGGCCTCGATCAGCCCGATCATCCGGTCGAGGAAAGACTCTCCCGGGTTGGCGGTGATCCGCACCACCAGCCAGTCCGAGAGGACACGGGTCCCGCCCGTCACGGCGCTGCGGTCTCCGCCGCTCTCGCGGATCACCGGCGCGCTCTCGCCGGTGATCGCGCTCTCGTCCACTGAGGCGACGCCCTCGATCACCTCACCGTCGCCGGGGATGTAGTCCCCGGCCGCCACCACCACGACGTCCCCCGCGCGCAGCATGCCGGCGGGGACGGCCTCGAAGCGATTCCGATCGTCGGGCTGCACCAGACGCTTCGCGGCGATATCGCGACGATTGCGGCGCAGCGCGTCGGCTTGCGCCTTCCCGCGCCCCTCGGCCATCGCCTCCGCGAAGTTGGCAAACAGCACAGTGCACCAGAGCCAGACGGCGATGGCGAGCACGAACCCCGGGCGGCCCTCGCCGTGACCGGTCGTAGCCACGAAGAACAGGGCGGTGGTGAGCACGCTCCCGACCTCGACGACGAACATCACGGGATTCCGCACCATGTGCCGGGGGTGGAGCTTGCGGGCGGAATCCCCCAACGCGCGCCGGACCATGGGCCAGTCGAAGAGCGAGGGCTGCAGCGCCTGGCGGCTCATCGCGATCACTTCCCCGGCAGCGTCAGTTGTTCGACGATCGGGCCGAGCGCGAGACCGGGCAGGTGCGTGAGCGCGCCGACGAGGACCACGGTGCCGATCAGCAGCACGACGAACAGCGGCGTGTGCGTCGGCAGCGTGCCGGCGCTCGCGGGCACGGTCTTCTTGCGGGCAAGCGAGCCCGCGAGCGCCAGCACCGGCACGATGATCCAGTAGCGCCCCACCAGCATCGCGAGACCGAGCGCGACATTGTAGAACGGCGTATTCGCGTTCAGCCCGGCGAAGGCGCTCCCATTATTGTTGGACGCCGAGGAGAAGGCGTACAGGATTTCCGTGAAGCCATGCGGGCCCGGGTTGAAGACCCCCGCCCGACCGGCGGCGGTCGCCACCGCGACGGCCGTCCCAATCAACACGGCGGCATTGGGCGCGAGGATCGTGAGTGAGGCCATCTTCATCTCGTAGGCCTCGATTTTCTTCCCGAGGTATTCCGGCGTCCGACCCACCATCAGCCCGGCCACGAACACCGCGACGATCGCGATCATCAGCATGCCGTAAAGCCCGGATCCCACCCCGCCGTAGATCACCTCGCCCAGCTGGATGAGCCACAGGGGCACGAGCCCGCCGAGCGGGGTGAACGAATCGTGCATCGAATTCACCGAGCCGTTGGACGCCGCCGTCGTGGCCGCCGCCCACAGCACCGAGGTCCCGATCCCGAACCGGACTTCCTTGCCTTCCATGTTGCCGCCCGCCTGCAACGCGCTGGGGTGCTGGTCGACCCCCAAGGCGGCGAGCCGCGGGTTGCCGTGCGCTTCGGCCATGACCGCGGGGAGCAACAACGCGGCGAAGACGAGCGTCATCGCCGTGAGAATCGCCCATCCTTGCCGCGAGTCTTTGACCATCCGACCGAACGTGTAGCACAAAGCGGCGGGAATCAGGAGGATCGAGAGCAGCTCTAGAAAGTTGGCGAGCGGCGTCGGGTTCTCGAAGGGATGCGCGGAGTTGACGTTGAAGAAGCCGCCGCCGTTGGTGCCGAGCTGCTTGATCGCGATCTGCGAGGCCGCCGGCCCCAGGGCGAGCGTCTGGTCCGTGATGACCTTGCCATCCGGCCCGGTGAAGGGCTGCGCGAGCGTCACATGGGCATAGGGATGCAACGTCTGCACGACACCCTGGGAAACGAGCACCAGGGCGAGCACGAGGGAGAGCGGCAGCAGGATGTACAGCGTGGTGCGGGTCAGATCCACCCAGAAGTTACCGATCGTCGCGGCCGAGTGGCGCGCGATCCCGCGGATCAGTGCCACCAGCACCGCCATCCCCGTGGCGGCGGAGAGGAAGTTCTGCACCGTCAGCCCTGCCATCTGCGTGAGGTAACTGAGCGTCGTCTCGCCACCGTAGGCCTGCCAGTTGGTATTGGTAGCGAAGCTGACGGCGGTATTGAACGCCAGGTCCGGGGACACGGGGCCCAGGCCCTGCGGGTTGAGCGGTAGATGGCTCTGCAGGCGCTGCAGCGCGTAGACGACCAGGAACCCGGCGCAATTGCTCGCCAGAACCGCGAGGGCGTAGGTCTTCCAGCTCATCTCCTCGTCTGGTCGGATACCGCTCGCGCGGTATAGCAGGCGCTCAAGTGGACCGAAGACTCGGGCGAGCGGCACCGGCTCGCCCTCGTACACCCACGCCATGTAAGCCCCGAGCGGTTTCACGAGGAGGAGTAAGACGGCGAAGTACAGGGCGATCTGCAGCCACAGGTTG
>CAZXKD010000108.1:0-9525 GCA_964641215.1 uncultured Gemmatimonadaceae bacterium | reverse complement strand
CGTCGTCGATGACCGTGAGGATCTCCTGGTTGGTAAACGGCTTCGAGAGCACGCGCTTGGCGCCCAGCCGCGACGCCAGCTGGAGGTAGTCCGTGCCCGGGTGCCGGCCGCCGCCCGAGATCGCGATTACGCGCACGTCCGGAAATTCTGTCCGCAGCTCCATGATCGTCTCGATCCCCTCCCTCTCGGGCATCACGAGGTCGGTGACCACGAGGTCGGCCGGCGCGGCGCGGTAGGCCGCCAGCCCGCGCGAGCCGTCAGGGACCGCGGTGACCGTGTGCCCGGCCCGCTCCAGCACGAGGGCGAGCACCGTGCGAAGCTGGTCGTCGCCGTCCACCAGGATAATGCGAGCCATGCGCCCCGCCTCCCGTCAGCCGGCGGGCGCGCGCCGGACCGTGTCGCCCAGTGGCGCCACCGTCGCGTGCGAGCAGCGTGTGCTCACGCCGCTTCGCCCGCCAGCAGCACCGAGCCCGAGCTGACGGCGACCGTGCGTCCGTCGGGAAGCGTCACGAGCAATGCGCCGTCAGGCGCGATTCCCGCCGCTCGGCCCTGGATCGGGGCCGCCAGCTCCCGGCCGGCGAGCCAGTCCCGCCCCGCGAAGGCGTTGAGCTCGGCCGCGCTGAGTCCGGCGCCCGCCTCCGCAAGCGGGGCGAGCCGGGCGAGCAGTGGCGGCAGGACGTGGTCCGGCTCGAGACCCGGGCGCCAGTCCGCGAGCCGACCGGGCGGCGTGCGAACGCCGGCGGGCAGGGTGTTCTGGACGTTGAGCCCGAGGCCGATCGCCACCCAGGCCAGGCTATCGCCCTGCCAGCGCGCCTCTCCCAGAATGCCACCGACTTTCCGGTCGCTCACGATAAGATCGTTCGGCCACTTGAGGGCGACGGGCGGCAAGCCGCCAAGCTCGGCCAGGGCCTCGGCGGTGGCCAGCCCCGTCCTCAGGCTCAACACTTCCACGCCGATGGCCTGCCGCGGCCGGGAGAGAAAGCTGAGCCAGAGTCCCCCCGGTGGCGAGGCCCAGCGCCGGCCTCGGCTGCCCCGCCCCGCCTCCTGCTCGACGGCCACGACCACCGTTCCTGCGGGCGCCCCGGCGGCGGCCAGACGGTGCAGCTCGTCCTGGGTCGAGGGGAGCCGTTCGAACCGGTGGATCGGAGGCATCCGGATCAGCCCCGATAGCGCACGTGCCAAATGAGAAAGAGCAGACCGAACGCGATCCGGTACCAGGCGAACGCGACGAAGCTCGAGCGCGCGACGTAGGAGACGAACGCCCGCACCACCACGAGCGCGGTGACGAAGGCGACGACGAACCCGACCGCGAAAACCGGCACGTCGCCGGCCGAGAGGACCGAGGTGCTCCGGGACAGATCGAAGGCGGTTGCCGCGATCATGACCGGGATCGCCAGGAAGAAGGAGAACTCGGTCGCGGCCTGCCGGGTGAGTCCGAGGCCGTAGCCACCCATGATCGTGGCGCCGGAGCGCGACGTGCCGGGGATGAGCGACAGCACCTGCGCCAGCCCGATGCCAAGCGCGGTGGTCGGCGCGACGTCATCGATCGTGGCGACCGTCGGCTTCGGGTGCCATCGCTCGATCACGAGAATGATGACTCCGCCGACCAGCATCGAGATCGCGACGACCATGGTCGAGAAGAGGTACTCCTTGATCAGACGGTGCGTCAGCAGCCCGACCACCGCCGCCGGAAGAAAGGCGATCGCCAGGTTGACCACGAGGCGCCGGCTCAGGGGGTCGGTCGACACCGACCGGACGACTCGGGTCAGCCGCTGCCGATACAGCCAGACGATCGCGAGGATGGCGCCAAGCTGGATGAAGATCTCGAACGCCTTGGCATCTTCGCCGGTGAAGCCGAGCCAATCGCCGGCGATGATGAGATGCCCGGTGGAGGAGACGGGAATGAACTCGGTCGCGCCTTCCACGACGCCCAGGATGGCCGCCTTGACGAGGAGGGGAAGCTGGGCCAGCATGCTCAGCTCCACGCCATCACCTCCTGGTAGAGCGCTTCATACTGGGGCACGATGCGATCGGCCGAGAACGTTTGTGCCTTCGCGATCGCGGCGGCACGCATGGCGGCGTGGCGCTGCGGCTCGCGGAGCAGCTCGACGGCGCGGCGACCCATCGCCTCGACCGACCCGACCGGCTCCAGGATCCCGTTCACACCGTCATCGATGACCTCGGGTAAGCCGCCGGCCCTCGACGCCACTACCGGCGCCCCGCACGCCATCGCCTCCAGCGCGGCCAAGCCGAACGACTCCGTCTGGGACGGCAGCGCGAAGAGATCCGAGGCCTGGAGCAGCGTGGCGACCTGATCGAGGCGCCCCAGAAAGCGGACGGATTCAGTGACGCCCAGCTCCTCCGCTTCCTTTTCCGCTTCGGGGCGATCGGGCCCGTCTCCGATCATGAGGAGCGTCGCGGGCATGGCGCGCTGAATGCGCGCGAAGACCCGCACGACGTCCTTCACCCGCTTCACCTCCCGAAAGTTCGACACGTGCGCGATCAGCTTGTGGTCCGGCGGAGCGAGACCGGCGCGCCGGGGCTCGGGCGCCGGTCGGTACTCGTCGAGGTTCACGAAGTTCGGTATCACCCGGACGTCGCACCCCACGCAGCCGAACGCGCGATAGGTCTCGTCCTTGAGAAAGGCCGACACGGCCGTGACCGCGTCCGACTGCTCGATGGAAAAGCGGGTGATCCCATAAAAGCTCGACTCCTGGCCGACGAGCGTGATGTCGGTGCCATGGAGGGTCGTGATGACGCGAAGCGTGCGGGTGCCCCGGAGCATCTCGCGCGCAAGGTAGGCGGTGGTCGCGTGGGGAATCGCGTAGTGCACGTGCAGCAGCTCCAGCTCTTCGCGGAGCGCGACCTCGTGCTGCTTCGACGCCAGGGCCAGGGTGTAGGGGTAGTGGTCGAACAGCGGATACCGGCCCATGCGCGTTTCCACCTGATGGAAGTACACGCGTTCGGCGTACCCGCGCAGACGGAACGGCGAGTCGTAGGTAATGAAATGGACCTCGTGCCCGCGGCGCGCGAGCGCCAAACCCAGCTCGGTGGCGACGGCGCCGCTGCCACCGTAGGTCGGGTAGCAGGTAATGCCCAGCCTCATGCCTCGGTTCTCCTTCGCCAGGCAGCGGCGATCTCCTCGGCCAGTCGCTCTGCGGGCCGGGTCGCATCCAGCGCGAGCACCGGACCCGCCAGTTGGTGCCGGAACCAGGTCTCCTGGCGCTTGGCGTACCGCCGAGTGTCGACCGCGATGGCCGCCGCCACGGTGTCGCGGGGACGGTGCCCATGAAGGTACTCCACCGCTTCCCGGATGCCGATCCCGTCGAGCCCCGCGGCGTTGGCGGGATGCCCCTCGGTGAGCACCGAGGCCACCTCCTCGATCAGGCCACGGCGCACCATCTCCTCGGCCCGGACGGCGATGCGTTGGTGCAGGACCGCGCGCGGCGCGGTGAGCAGCACGTACCACGGCGCCACGAGGCTTTCGACCTGCGCCGCTGTCTGCCACCACCCCAGGGGGCGCCCGCTCAGGAGCGCCACCTCGATCGCCCGCGCGGCCCGCTGGCGCCCCCCGCCCCGAAACGCGGGATCGAGCCGGCCGGCCCAGCGCAGCAGCTCGCGCGCATCAAGGCCGGCCAGCCAGGCGTCCAGCCCTCCCCGCCGCGCGGTCTCGAGGGGAGGCTCGAGAAACAGCCCTTCCACGAGCGCCTTGACGTAGAGTCCGGTACCCCCGACCACCACTGGCAGACGCCCACGCGCGGACACCTCCGCCACCCAGCCGCTCGCCTCGCGGGCGTACCGCCCCGCGCTGTACCGCTGCCCCGGCTCCACGACGTCGAGCCCGTGGTGGGGCACGCGCGCGCGCTCCCGTCGAGTCGGCTTGGCGGTGCCGATGTCGAGGCGCCGGTACACCTGGCGAGAGTCCGCCGAGATCACTTCGAGCGGCCAGTGCTGAGCAAGGGCGAGCGCGACCGCCGTCTTCCCGACCGCGGTCGGGCCAACGAGCACCGGGAGGCTAACGCCGGCCAAACCGGCGCTCCAGCTCCTCGCGGGGCAGCTGCACGATGGTCGCACGGCCGTGGACATCGTGGGGCGGCAGCGCGGTCTCGAAGAGGCGGAGGAGCAACCGCCGCATCTCCGGATCGCTCAGACGGTGGCCCGCCTTGATCGCGGCCCGGCAGGCAAAGGTCGCGGCGAATCGCTCCAGCGGGTTGGCCCAGCCGCCGAATCGCCCGCGCGCGAGGTCGGCCAGCGTTTCACGGAAGCAGGCGACGCCGTCGAACCGCGGATGCGGCGACGGAACCGCATGGATCAGGACGGCGCGCCCGCCAAACGGCTCGACCTCAAACCCGACGCTGCGCAGCGCCTCCGCGTGCGACTCGAGCGCATCGAGCTCCTCATCCGTCAGCTCGAGCGTGTGCGGCAGCAGCAGGCGCTGAGCCGCCGCCCCGCCGCGACGCAGCTGCGTCAGCACCGACTCGTAGAGCACCCGCTCATGGGCCGAGTGCTGGTCCACGATGACGATGCCCTCGGGCGCCTCGTACACGATGTACGAGTCGAACAGCTGAACCAGCGGCGCGTCGAATCCGGCGGGTGCCCCGGACGGCGCCGATGCAGCGGCGCTTTCCAGCCCGAGCTCGTCGGGCGGGAGCATCACTGACCCGCCGGCTTGTCCCCTCCACCCGGGGCCCGGCATCGGACGCCACTCGCCCATGGGGGCCGCGGCATCGAGCCGGCCGAGGGCGTCGCGCACCGCTTCCTCGACCACGCGCTCGACCCCGATCCGATCGCGGAAGCGCACCTCCAGCTTGGCCGGGTGCACATTCACATCCACTTCGTCGGGGGCCACGCTGACGCCCAGCAGCAGCGAGGGTCGGTCGCCGGGATGAATGGACGATCGATAGCCGGCCTCCGCGGCGCGCACGAGGAACGGATCCTTGAACGGACGGCCGTTCACAAACAGCTGGGTGCGCCGGCCGGTCGGCTTTGCGTCCGCCGGGCGCTGGACGAAGCCGGCCACGCGAAAGGCCCCCGCCGCGTAGCTCACCGGCACCAGCGTACCGGCCAGCTCCCTGCCCCACACGCCGGCAAGCCGCTCGACGACGCTCTGTGCGGCGGGTGCTTGCATGCGGGTGACGCCGTCCACGTCGAGCGAGAACCCGGTTTCCGGGTGGGCCAGCGCGAGCGTGGTGAGAGTATCGTGAGCGGCCCGGGTCTCGCTCGACGTTGAGCGCAGGAATTTGCGGCGAGCCGGCGTGTTGAAGAAAAGACCGCGTACGCTGACCGTCGTCCCGCGCTGGCGCGCCGCGGGGTCGACCCGGTCGAGACGCCCACCGCTCACGCTCAGCTCGGAGCCGTCGCCCTCGCCGTCGCTGGTCCGCAGGGTCAGGCGGGAAACCGAAGCGATCGCGGGCAGCGCCTCGCCCCGGAAGCCGAAGGTCCGGACTCCGACCAGGTCGGCCGCGCTCCGGATCTTGCTCGTGGCGTGTCGGTCGAGGGCCAGCACGGCATCCTCCCGCCCCATGCCGGTGCCATCGTCGCTCACCTCGATCAGGGTCTTGCCGCCCTGCTCCAGCCGGACGCTCACGTGACGGGCGCCGGCATCGAGCGCGTTCTCGACCAGCTCCTTGACGACGGAGGCGGGTCGCTCCACGACCTCGCCGGCCGCGATCTGGTCGGCGACGGCGTCGGGGAGGATCGCGACCAGTCGCGCCACGGGGTCAGCCCCCGCGGAGCGCGGCGAGCGAGTCGGACGGCACCCAGCCGAGGCGTTCGCCCGGTGCGTCCACCATGGTCCATCCCGGAGCGTGGCGCAGGATGAGGACCGCCGTGCCCGCGTCCAGCGGCGCGACGGTCGGTGCGCGCTCGTGCGGCGAGAGCTGCAGCGGCGTCCGTCCCACGATCACCGCGAGCGGCCGGTCGTCGCGCACGCGCAGCGCGATCGCGCCAGCGCCCATGAGCACGGCCACACCGATGAGTCCGTAGCCCAGCTCGCGCCTGCGGCGCCCGCGCGTGATCAGCAGGAACCACCCGCCTATCCACAGGGGCAGCGCAACGAGGGCCAGCTCGCGCCAGGTGAACGGCGGCCCCCAGAGGCGGCTGGCGCTCCCGGTCTCCGGCGGTGGCACCAGCTCCAGTGCGCGGGCGACCGACCGGTCGCGGGGTGCGAGCCGGCGGGCCTGCTGCCACGCGCCCGCCGCTCGGCCGTCGAGTCCGAGGCGATAGTACGCCGCGCCCAGGTTGTACCAGTTCGCGGGATCTTCCGGGGCCGACGCCGTTCGGTGGGCAAAGCCGTCGATCGCGCCGGTCAGGCCGCCGTGATCGTATTGCCATTCGGGCGACACCGACTGACTCCGGACGGGAACGGCGAGCAGCAGCAGGATGCCGGCGAGCCCACCCGCGGCGTAGCGGCGCCGCCGGTGGCTGTCGGCCAGCCGGGCGGCGAGGGTGCGTGCCTCTCGGCCGAGATCGCCGGGCACCGATCCGCCTCCCGGCCCATACCGCGCCTCCTGAAGCCGGCCGCGCAGCTCCACCATGCGTGCGGCGAGCGCCGGTTCCACGCCGACTGTGCGCAAAGCGGACACGAGCCCCCGCTCGGTGAGGGTATCCGGCTCACCGACCAGCTCGCGAATCAGTGCCTCGAGCTCCACGCTCGCGCTTCGGGCATCGGACACCGGCGGCGGCGGGGCGCGCCGGCGCCGGCGGAGCCGCCGGCGGCCGAGCACGAACAGCGGCGGCACCAGCGCCAAAGCGGCCCAGGCCCACGAGGGGAGCCCGGTTGCGATGCGATACCCCGGCTCCGGGCCTGCTCGGCTCAGGAGCGGCGGCGGTAGTGGTCGCGACCCGGTGGCCCCTCGGCCCTCGGCGACCACGAGGCGCCCAACAGCGAGCGAGGTCGAGCGGAAGCCCCTCGCGGCCATGTCGTAGTACACGTAGGCCGCACCGGGTAGCGACACCGGCCCGCTCGAGTCGGGTACTACGGTATAGCGGAAAGTCTTGCTCCCGCCCAGACGTCCGGCCTTGACCTCGAGGCGCTCGTCGGTTCGATCCGGGTAGGCGCGCACCGTAGCCGACCACGCGATGTCGGGAGCCGGCCAGAGCGCCGGGTTGCCGTCCCCACTCAGCGTGTAGGAGACAGACACGGGCTCTCCTTCCCGGGCCGTCGGGGGCTCGACACTACGGTCGAGCCGGAGCGCACTGCCGACGGCGCCCCCGTACCCCGCCGGCCGCCCCGTCGCCGGCGTCGGCGACACCGTGAGAGTCTCGGCGTCGCTCTCGAGGGTGTAACGCTCCTCCTGGCTGAAGAACTGCAGCGCGATCGGCACGCTGTACTTGAGCACGGCGGGCGGGATCTCGATCTTGCCCGGCTGGAGCGGGAACACGATCTGATGAGAGACGAAGAGATCGTAGAGCACACCGCCCACGGTCCGCGTCGCCGCGATGCCCGGTGGCGCAGGCTGCGGGTAACTCCATACGCCCTCGATGACCGGGGGCTGGAGCGTCGGCGGCCGGCGGAGTTGCGTGCGAAGCTCACGCGGAAACCAGGCCGCGGTCAGCACGTCCACCTGTTCCCCGACCGCCGCGCCGCGGGTCGAGAGCACCAGACTCACGGCCGGCTGCCCGGGCCGAGGCGGTATCGGCGCGCGCTCGAGCAATCGCTTGAGCATGGGATTCGCCGCCGCCGTCGCGGCGCCCGGCAGCTCCTCTACCTGGACCAGCACCGGGCTGGCAAGGGCGACCTCGGTCCCCTGTGTGGCGCGCGCGGGCCCCAGCTCCCACCGGCCCGCCTTGATCGCGCGGAGATGCAGCTCGAGTGTCGTGGTACGGCTGGGCGTCCCCAGTTGCGAGACTTCGGTGTGCTCGCTCCGCGCGGTGATCTCGAAGCCGGTGAGGGGCGGCATCGTCACCTGCACCGGAGCCGGATCCCGCGCCGTCGCCTGAATGGTGAGCAGCAGGTCGTCGTCGACTGTGAGCCGCGTCTGATCGACGAACACGCGCACCTCGAGGCCGCTCCCCTGGAGCCACAGCCAGGCGAGAGGGACGAGCAGCAGGTTCACCAATCCTTGACCCCTCCGGCGCCGCCGTGGAAGCGGCTCTGTTGGTCCGCCCGTGATGCCCGCTCCTGTCGCTCCATCGAGTTGAGAATCTGCTCGGCCTCCGCTTGGTTCAGCCCCTGTGGCCCCGGCGTCGGCTGCGGCGGTGGCGGGCGCTGGCCCCCGCCACTCGGTGGCGGGGTCCCGCCACCACCGCCTCCGGAGTGGGGCGGGCGCTGCCGCTGGGCCAGCTCGAGATTCCACTTGGCCGGCGCGGACGCCGGAGCAAGCAGGAGCGCCGCCCGCAGGTTGGTCGTCGCTTCATCGAGCAGCGTCTCCCGCCGCGCGCTGTCCGCTGCGGCCTGGACCAGCGCCGCCGTTCCCAGGTTGTAGAGCGCGCGGTACCGAAGGCCGGGGTCGGCGGACTTGGCCGCCTCGGACAGCGCGCGGCGGGCCACGTCGTATTTGCCAGCCGCCAGCGCGGCCGTGCCGGCATCGTAAAACGCCGTGTCCCGGGAGATGCCCGCCCCTGCGAGCGCAAGCCAGGCCTGCGCGGCGCCCACCGGATCCCCGGCAGCGAGCGCGCGGTCGCCGGGTGTGGGGCGCTGGGCCGAGGCATCGCGGCTGAGGAGCGCAAGCCCCGCGAGGGCCGCGAGGGCGGCCCCACGGTTCAGCACGGTGAAGGCGATGAGGATCAGTGCGGCCAGGAGCGCCGGGATCCAGGCACGCGGGATGAGATCGGAGATCCGGGTTTCCGACGTCGGGCTCCGCTTGAGCGCCGCCGCGATGTTCTTGATCGCCCCGGCCTGGTCCGGCAGATCCGCCGGGACGACGGTACCCTCCGCCGCGTCCGCGATCGCGCGGAGGATGTCGTCGCGCCGCTGGGTGTAGACCATCTGCCCCTGCTCGTCCAGCTTGTACTCGATCAGTGCCCCGGCGGAGTCGCGAATGGGGATCTTCACCGGCGTCGCGCGGCCCTCGGCCACCAGGACGAGGCGAATGCCGTGGGCGCGGAGGGCCTGGGCCTGCGCCACGGCGTCCGGCAGCGAATCGTGCCCCTCGCCGTCGGTGAAAACGACCAGCACGCGGTCCGCCAATTCCCCGCCGGCCGTCAGGAGCTGGCCGCCCTGCTGCAGCACCGCGCCGAGGCTGGTTCCACCCTCGCTCGCGAGATCGGGGTCGAGTCCGTCGAGGTACATGCGCACCGCGCCCCCATCGACGGTGAGCGGGGTGAGGATGTAGCTGCGGCCCGCGAAGGCGATGAGCCCCACCCGATCGCCGTCCACGTCCTGCACCAGGCGCCGTGCCTCCCGGACGGCCCGCTGCAGCCGGCTCGGGCTCACGTCCTCCGCCAGCATCGACCGGCTGATGTCCACGGCCAGCACCAGGCTCAACGCGTGACTCTCGGCGGTCACCTTGGTGCGCCCGCCCCGCGGCCCCGCGAGTGCGACGCCGGCGGCGAGCGCGGCGAAGGCCACGAGCAGCGGGCCAC
>CAZXKD010000107.1:5730-9704 GCA_964641215.1 uncultured Gemmatimonadaceae bacterium | reverse complement strand
GTGACGACCAAGACCTGCGCGATTTACGTCGGGTCGACACCGCTGGCGCCGGCGAACAAGGAAGGCGCGCCGGCGTGCCAATAACCGGCTAGACGTCGGGACGCACAGACACACAAGGCGGCGGGGACTTCCCCGCCGCTCTTTTTTTCTGCCTATTTCCAGCCCCCCCCATGACCGGCAAGCCGTCGCTCCGCACCGAGTTGCTGTTCAACCTGGCGTTCCTCGCCAGCGGCGCCCTCCTGCTCGGCGTGGGGAGCCTCCTCGCCGTGCAGGCCCTGGCCCCCACTCTCACACCGGGCCAGGTCGTCGCGCTCATCCTCATGGTCGTGGCACTCGACGTCGGGATTTTCATCGTCTTCGGTGGTTACCTCGTGACGCGGCACGTGTTGCGTCCGGTGAGCCGGCTCATGGCGGTTGCCGATGCCGTGGGTGCCGGCGACCTCGCCGCGCGCGCGCCCGATGCCGAAACGCGGGATTTCGCGGTGCTGGCGGAGCGGCTGAACCGCATGACCGACCATCTGCTCGACGCCCAGAGCCAGCTCGTCCGCGCGGAAAAGCTGGCGAGCGTCGGTCGTCTGGCTGCCGGCGTGGCCCACGAGATCGGCAACCCCCTCGGCGCTCTGGGAACGTATGTCGAGGTGCTGCGTCGCCGCGGGGCCGACGCCGAAGTGATGGTCGGCCTGGGCCGCGAGCTCGAGCGCATTGACCGCATCGTGCGGAGCCTGCTCGATTACGCCCGCCCCCACGAGGAAGCGCTGCAACCCGTAGCGCTCGGCGTGGTGCTCCGAGCGAGCTTCGACCTGCTGCAGGCGCAGGGGGCCTTCCGACGCACACGGCCGACGCTCGACGCTCCTGCCGACCTGCCCCCGATTCTTGGCCGCGCCCACGAACTGGAGCAGGCGCTCGTGAATCTGCTCCTCAACGCCGTGGACGCGGCGTCCGAGGGCGTGCTCGTGCTCGGCGCGCGCCGCTGGGCGTATGAACCGGGGCGGGCGCCGGCCCGGCGCGCCAACGATCCCAGCGCGGCGTTCTTCGCCAGACCCCAGGACCGACGCCCCTCCCGGGTGGAGTATGGCGCGGGTCATCCGGGCGTGCTGGTCTTCGTAGCTGACGCCGGGCCCGGGGTAGCGCCCGCGGACCGGGAGAGGATCTTCGATCCGTTTTACACGACCAAGGAGCCAGGGCGGGGCACCGGGCTGGGGCTCGCGATTGTGGCCCGCAGCGTTTACGAAATGGGGGGCGTGGTCTGGGTCGATCAGGCACGCGAGGGCGGGGCGGCCTTCAAGATCTTCCTGCCGGCGGTATGAGCCGCGTCCTGGTCGTGGACGACGAGCCGGGCTTGCGGCAGTCCCTGGGCCTGCTGCTGGGCGATGCCGGCTACGAGGTGGCGGCGGAAAGCGACGGCCGGGACGCCCTCGAGCGGGCCCTGCGGGAGCCCTTCGACCTCATTCTGTGCGACGTCCGTATGCCGCAGCTCGGGGGGCTGGAATTCATGCGGGCCTACCGGGAGCGCGGCGGGACCGCCCTCGTGATCATGATGAGTGCCTATGGGGGTGAGGACGCCGCCCTCGCCGCCATGAAAGAAGGCGCATACGACTACATCCCCAAGCCGTTCCGTCCCGACGAGGTGGTGCTGTCGCTGCGCAAGGCCGAGGAGCGGGAGCGCCTCGGCCGGGCCGTCGCGGGCCTACGGGCTCAGCTGGAGAGCGGCCCCGAAGCGCGCGCCTTGGTCGCGGAAAGTCCGGCGATGCGCGCCGCGTTGGAGTTGGTAGCCCGGGTCGCCGCGCACCGCACGACGGTCCTGATCACCGGCGAAAGTGGCACGGGGAAAGAGCTCATCGCCCGAGCGATTCATCGCGCCAGCCCTCCGCCCCGGGCGGTCGCGGCGTTCGTCGCCATCAACTGCGCCGCCATCCCGGAAAGCCTGCTCGAATCGGAGCTGTTCGGTCACGTGCGGGGGGCGTTCACGGGAGCCGGGAGCGACAAGCCGGGCCTGTTCGAGCAGGCGGACGGGGGCACGCTGCTGCTCGACGAGATCGGCGAGTTGCCACTCGGGCTGCAGGCGAAGCTGCTGCGGGTGCTGCAAGACGGCGAGATCCGCCGCGTGGGCGATCAACGCACGCGTCGGGTGGACGTCCGCGTGCTGGCGGCCACGGCCCGGGACCTAGCCGCAGACGCCGCCGCTGGTCGGTTCCGCGAAGACCTCTACTACCGGCTCAACGTGGTCGCAATCCACCTGCCGCCGCTGCGCGAGCGGCCGGAGGACATCGGCCCATTGGCGCACCACTTCGCCGCGCGCCTGACCCGACGACTGGGGCGGCCCCTCGAGCTCAGCGCCGCGGCGGTACACTGGCTGGAGGCCCAGCTGTGGCGCGGTAACGTGCGGGAGCTCGAGCACGCCATCGAGCGGGCCGCGGTGCTGACGGACAAAGAGATCCTGGAGCCGGAAGATCTCCGGAAGCAACCTCTCCCCTCTCTCCTCTCCCCGGTGGACAAGGGAGAGGGGAGTGGTACGCTCCGGGAAACGGTCGAGGCCGCTGAGCGCGAGGCGATCCTCGCCGCCCTGGCGTCGAGCGGCGGAAACCGGCGAGCCGCCGCCAAGAGCTTGGGGGTGAGCCTACGGACGTTGTTCTACAAGATGGAGCGGTACCGCATCGAGTAGTGCAGTGTCTTGCACCCACGCAGCAATTTGCAGTACCAGCTGACTCCGCCGAGTTGTGTATCTCATTGTAAAACAATAACTTGAGCAACGGCATGAGACGTGTAATGGAGTCGGTCCGACACAAGGAGCTGGTATGCGCAACCGGGGCTTCACATTCATCGAGATCCTGATCGTGATAATCATCATGGGCATCCTTGCGGCGTTCGGCATCCCGCGGCTGCGCAATTCGCTGGACAAGCAGAACGTTCGCAGCGCCAAGGCGCTGCTCGCAACGCTCGTGGCGACGGCTCGCGGGGCGTCGGTGTCGCGCGGCTGCCCCGCCACGCTGAACCTGACGGCGGACAGCGCCTGGGTGACCGCGTGCGGGGTCAGTCCGCCAGCGGCCTCGGTGCAGGTGGGCACGAAGAAGCTGATCGGCGGCGACTTCAGCGTGACGCTGGCGCCTTCGGCGAGTACGGTGGTCTACGATCCCCGCGGTCTTGCCACTTCCTCCACGGCCGTGACGGTCCAGGTCGTGGGGAGCACGGTCACGGACTCCGTGATCATCAACCAAATCGGCAAGGTGGTCCGGCAATGAACAACCGGCACGGCTTCACGATCATCGAGGTCATCATCGCGATCATCGTGCTGACGGTGGGGCTGTTGGGACTCGTCACCACCGCGGCCCTCGTGACGCGCATGATCGCGCGCGGCCAGCGCTCGGCCATGGCGGCGACCTACGCCGCCCAACGGATGGAACAGATGCGGCCGGCTGCCTGCATCGACGCCCAGCGTGTCGGCGGCACCGACACCCTGTATCGCGGCAGCACCTGGGTCGCGACCAGCACCTGGTCCTTCGTGGATGAGGGGAACCAGTACTACCGGCTGCGGGTGGTCACGACGTACAAGACGGACAAGATGAACCTTCGCGTCGACACACTGGAAGCGGGGATCCCATGTCTGACCTGAGGTGTCGAGGGAGGGAGGCGGGGTTCACGCTGGTCGAGCTGCTCATTGCCCTGGTGCTGCTTGGGGTTGTGACGGCGGCGCTGTACCGCGTGCTCATCAACAACCAGCGGCTCTACACGGCGCAGACCCAGCGGATCGACCTGCAGCAGAACATCCGCGCGGCGGCGACGATCCTGCCGGCCGACCTGCACGAGGTGGACGCCACCGACGGCGACATCAGTGCGGCTACCTCGACGTCGATCACGTTCCGCGCCATGCGCTGGATGGGGTTCCTCTGCAACCCGCCGATCACCGGCGGGCTCGTGCAGACTCCGCCGCTGACCATGACGATGACGAACAAGCGGTATTACGGCATCCGGGCGCC
>CAZXKD010000107.1:0-5630 GCA_964641215.1 uncultured Gemmatimonadaceae bacterium | reverse complement strand
GTGTCGTTGCGGAACAACCGGCGCTTCTAGCGGGCGCCTGACTCACATGAAGGAGTGGTGCATGAAACCGATCCTGTCGAACGAGCGCGGTATGGCGCTCGCTGTTGCGATCTTCGCGCTCGTGGTCGTGGGCGCGCTGGTCGCCGGAGCGTTCTTCGCCGGCACCCAGGAGCAACGGGTAGGGGAGAACTCGCGCCGGGTCACGCAGTCGTTCGGCGCGGCTGAAACCGGGCTGAACGAAATCATCCGGAAATGGGACCCGCAGGTCGTCAACCGGGTTCGCCAGTATCCGCTCGACTCGGTGGCGGTGCCGCTCAACCCGGCTGACTCCATCACGCCCGACGGGACCGGCATCTACGGGGGCTACATCTACCGGTTGAACTCCCAGGTCTACTTGGTGGACATCACGGCGCGCGATCGCAGGAGCGCCGCCGGGATGATCGGGGGCGGCGCGCGCCAGCGTCTTGGTGAGCTCGTCCGCATCCGCACGCTCAACCTCGGCATCAACGCTGCGCTCACCACCCGAGGCTCCGTCAGTCTCGCCGGGAACGCGAGGGTGAACGGCCGGGATACTGTCCCCCAGGGCTGGAACACGGCCTACTGCGATACCACCGGCGATACCACCAAGGCGGGGATCCGCCTGCCCAATGCTTCCAACGTGACCACGACGGGCAATGGTACAGTGCTCGGCAACCCTCCGGTGAAGGGGGACACGAGCGTGAACGCGAACACGTTCACCCAGTTCGGGGACGTCAGCTACTCGAGCCTCGCGGCCGCCGCGGGGATCCAGCTATCTGGCGGCAATTACAAGACCCAGCCCGCGGTAATCGGCACGCAGTGCGACAAGACGCAGCTCCTCAACTGGGGCGACGGCATGAACCCCAGCCAGCCTTGCGGAAACTACTTCCCGATCGTTCACATCGCCGGTAGTGCGACCCTGAACGGTGTCGAGGGGCAGGGAATTCTGCTGGTGGATGGGGACTTGATGATCCAGGGCAGCTATATCTTCTACGGGGTCGTCATCGTGCAGGGAGCCATCAAGAGCGCCGGTGGCGGTAGCACCGACGCCCATTTCTACGGCGCCGTGATGGGCAAGGACGTGTCGCTCTCGACGCAACAACTGTCCGGTAACGCGACACTCCAGTACTCTAAGTGCGCTATTACCAATGCGATGCAAGGCACCATGATAGTCACGCCCGTGCGCTCGCGGTCATGGTCGCAGCTCTATTGAACGGCCTAACTGTAGGCCCTCAAACCAGTTGTTGATTCTGGCCTCAAGTAGGTTCGAGGCTTGACAGGATAAGGGGCGGGGCATACTGTAGTTTGCCCTCGCCCCCTCTGTTATCAACCCCTAGGCGACCATGGCCCTGTTTGGCTTTCTGGGCGGCAAAAAAACCACAGTTGGGCTCGATATCGGCTCGGGGATCGCCAAGCTGGTGGTGATCGACCACAGCGCCAACGAGCCGCAGCTCGTCAAGGTCGCGACCACCGAAATCGCGGCTGACGCGATCGTGGAGGGAGAGGTCATGGACCCCGGCATCGTCGCCGAGGCCGTTCGGGGTTTGTTCTCCACGGCCGGGGTGAAGCAGAAATCGGTGGTGACGGCAGTGGGGGGGCGGGACGTCATCGTCAAGAAGATCCAGATGGACCGGATGAAGGCGGCAGACGCGCGGGAGGTGATCCGCTGGGAGGCGGAGCAGCACGTGCCGTTCGACATGGCGAACGTCGAGCTCGACTTCCAGATCCTCGACCCCGACGCCGAGGGCCTGCAGATGAACGTGCTGCTCGTGGCCGCCAAGCGGGAGCTGGTCGAGGGCCGGATGGGGTTGCTCGCCGAGGCGGGGCTGCAGGCTGCCGTCGTGGACGTGGACGCGTTTGCCATTCACAACGCCTTCGAGCTCAACTACCCCGACGCGATGCAGGGCGTGATCGGGCTGGTGAACATCGGGCATGAAGTCACCAATGTGAACATCCTCGAGGACGGCGTGCCGGTCCTGACGCGGGATTTGTCCGTGGGCACGCGGCGCTTCCGGGAGGACCTGCAGCGCGAGAAGGGCCTCTCGGCGGAGGACGCCGAAAGTCTGATCCAGGGGGTCACCCAGAGCGGTGACCTGGCGTCGTATGTCGAGGCGCGGGGTGAGGAGATCGCCGTGGGGGTGGAGCGTGCGGCGGCGTTCCTCGCCACCGCGTCCCGGTCGGCCGGGGGGCTGTCGCGGGTATTCACCACCGGCGGCGGATCACGGATTCCCGGGCTCAATGAGGCCCTGGCGACGCGGCTGAAGGCGCCGGTCGAGCCGGCCAATCCGATCCAACGGCTGGCGTACAGGGACAGCGCGTTCGAAGCCGTGGCGGTGGACGAAGTGGCACCCCTCCTGATGCTGTCCGTGGGTCTGGCGCTGAGGCGCGCCGCATGATCGAAATCAATCTGCTACCGGGGCAGAAGCGTAAGGTCCCTGGGGCGGGCTTCAAGTTCCGCATGCCCGACATCGGCGGGCTCCTCGCCAATGTCAAGGATCCGTGGCTGATCGCTGCGGTGCTGGCGTGGCTGATCGTGGGGGGGGGCGCCGCGGCGCTCTTCGTGCTCGAGCGCGCCAAGCTGGCGGTCGCCGAGAGCGCGCTCGAGACCGTCAAAGCGGAGAAGCGGCGCTTCGACGTGGTCATCGCGCAGAAGCGCCAGTCGGAGCGCATCCGCGACTCGCTGCTCGCCGAGATCGGAGTGATCCGCAGCATCGACGCGGACCGCTACATCTGGCCCCACATCCTGGACCAGGTCACGAAGGCCTTACCCCCCTACACTTGGCTGATGGGCATCACGCAGATCGGAGGCGTGATCGCCCCGCCCGCCGCGGGGCAGGCCGGAGGCCCGCCGCCGGCCATCGAGGATTCTCTGGCGAACGCGGTGCGTGTCTCGATCGACGGCCATACGGTGGACTTCCAGGCCTACACGACGTTCCTGCGGCAGCTGCAAGCCTCGCCGTGGATCACGGACGTGACGCCCAACCAATCCAGCACGCTGATGGAGGCCGACCGTCCCGTGACGGCGTTCAACGTGACGATGCGCTACAAGGTGGCGGACTCGGTCTACATCCGGACCGTCTCCCTGCTCCAGTCGGTGCGGTAGGGCGATGGCCTTCGGACTCCCCACGGATCAGCGCAGCCAGATCATGCTGCTGCTCGTGGTCGTCGCGGCGGCAGGGGGCTACTTCTTCTGGACCAAGGTGCACGAGCCGCAGGCCGCCAGGATCGACGCCGCCCATGCGGAGATCGACAGTCTTGGGGCGATTGTGGCGCGGGCCAAGCGCGATCTGGCGAGCGGCACGGTCGAGGACCTGCGCCGCAAGGTCGACGAGTACCGGGCCAACCTGCAGCTGATGCGGCGCCTGGTGCCGGAGCACAACGAGGTGCCGAAGCTGATGGACGACATCAGCACCAAGGCCAAGGTGCGCGGGCTGACGCTGGGCAAGTTCCAGCCCGTGCCGGTCGAGGTGGGGCAGCCGTTCGATACCTACCGCTACCGGCTCGAAGTGTACGGCCATTACGACCAGATCGGCGAGTTCCTGGCCGACGTGGCCAGCCTGCCGCGCATCATCGTGGCACAGGAGCTGACGCTGAGGGCGGCGACCGAGGGTACTGCCCGGCTGCTGGCCGACACGGCCGGCGGGCTCCTGGAGGCGGATCTCACGCTGCGGACCTTCGTGAAGTCGAATGCCCCACCGCCGCCCCCCAAGAAGCCCGCGACACCGGCGCGGCCAGCTGCCGCCCCGGGAGGCGCCGATGAGAGCGATTAAGCTCGTGCTCCCGGCCTTGCTCGTGGTCGCGTCGCTCCAGGCCCAGGCGCAGCCGGCGACCAAGCCGGACTCCACCCCGAACACCGGTCTTGTACGGGAGGTGTTCGTCTACGAGGGTGGTGGGCGGGACCCGTTCGTCTCGCTGCTGCGCTCGGGCGACGTCCGGCCGCTCATCACCGATCTCAAGGTGGTCACGATCGTCTACGACGGCGTCTACCCGGCGCGCAGTGTCGCGGTGCTGCATGACATCACCAACAACAAGCGCTACCGGGTCAAGACGGGGGAGGTCGTGGGGCGGCTGCGGGTGACCCAGATTCGCCCGCGCGAAGTGGTATTCACCGTGCAAGAATTCGGCTACGAGCGGCAGGAGACTCTGTCGGTCGCTAAGCAGGAGGTACGGCCATGAAGCAGATCACTCCCCTCGTCGCATGCCTCGCGCTCGCGACGGCGTCCCCGGCCCTGGCGGGCCCCGGGCGCGACGGCGAAGTGCGGGCCGTCAGCGTCCTCCCGGCGGCCGGCAAGGTGGAGGTCGTGATCGACCTCCAGGGTGCAGTGGAGCTCCGGGACTTCACGCTGGCGAGCCCGGCGCGCCTCGTGATCGACCTCCTGGGAGCGCGCCTTTCGGCGCCCGCCACCCTGTACGACGGGCAGAACCGCGGCGGAGTGCGGAACATCCGCTACGCCCAGTTCCGGCCCGACACAGTCCGGGTCGTGATCGATCTCGACGCGTTGAAGGACTACCAGATCCAGCGGCGGGACGGGCAGGTGCGGGTGCAGATCGGGAGCGAGCGCACGGCGTTCGCGACCTGGACCAGTCAAACGGGGAGCCCAGCGGTCGTGGGCGCGACGCCGATGCCGGTGCCGGCCGTGTCGGAGCCCGCTGCCGCGGTCACCACGCCCACCGCCGCCACACCGCTGCCGATCGACGAGTACCTGGCGCTGCACCGCCGCGAAGCCGCACAGTCGCAGGCGCCGCGGATCACCGTGACGTGGGACGGCGCCGACATCGCGGAGGTGGCCGCCGGGTTCGCGGCCTTCAGCGGTCGTACCATCCTCGTGGGCAAGAACGTGCAGGCCAAGGTCACGGCCGAGATCAAGAATCAGCCGTGGGACCTCGCTTTCGCCGCCGTGCTCGAGTCCCAGGGCCTAGCCTACCAGAATCTGCCCGGCGGCATCCTCAACGTGGCCAACAAAGTCGACCTGGCGCGCTCGGATTCCACGGTGCCCGTGGAGACCCGGATCGTGCGGGTGAATTACGCCCGGGCTACATCCCTTGTGCCCGCGGTGACGGCGATCGTCTCCAAGCCGCGGGGCACGGTGGTAGCGGACTCCGGCAGCAACGCGCTCGTGATCACGGACGTCCAGACGCGCATCGGCCAGGTCGAGGAATTTGTGAGAGGGCTCGACCTGCGAACCCCGCAGGTCTCGATCCTGGCGAAGATCATTTTCGTCGACCGCACCGACATCGAGGAGCTCGGCCTCAAGTACGACCTCGGCTCGTCCACGCAGTTCTTCAACCGGCTGGTGCAACGACCCGACCCGAGTACCATCAAGGGCATCGACACCAACGGCGACGGCATCCCGGACGTCTTCCTCCCGACCGCCAACTTCCCGCCCGACAAGACGATCGTCGACTTGGGAGGCAACTCGCTCTCGGCGCTCGGCAATGCCAGCGGGACCATCGGGAGCCCGGCGCTCGACCTCATCTTCTCAACCGCGCTCGGAAACTTCGATCTCACGACCTTCCTCCAGGCGCTGCAGCGGGTGGACCTGGCCGACATCCAGGCGGAGCCCTCGATCACCACGCTCGACAACCGGCCTGCCGAGATCCTGGTGGGCGAC
>CAZXKD010000106.1:9066-9803 GCA_964641215.1 uncultured Gemmatimonadaceae bacterium | reverse complement strand
GGTTGCCCGAATGTTGGGTTCCGTGGGGAACGGGCATGGAACGCTGGATGGTCTGCGCGTGCTGAAGGGGCTGGGCTGTGTCAATTGCACGCTTGATTTCACGGAGCAGCCGCAGGTCATCAATGGCTGCTCCGACTTGCTTCACGAAGTGTTCGGCAAGCAAGGCGACGGCTATCATGCGCGGAGCGCCTTGGGTTTTGCCTCGCTCCCTAACGGTGTGGCCGTCGAAATCGAGGCCGAAAGCCTCAATGTGATCGACTCGTTGGTTGGGTGGTTGGCGGGGGCGCGTCTGCCGCCCGGGCCGCTGGGCGGTGCGGCTCACGTGCACCTGGCGCTTTCTGGAGCGCTGGATTCGGTCGCCGTGGACGCCCGGGGGACAGTGGACCGGTTGCAGGCGGGCGCGGTGCGCATCCCCTCGGGGCGGGCGCATGTGCGCTACGAGCCGGGACCGGTGCCGGCGTTCGTCCTCGATGCCCCCTTCGATCCGGTCTCCCACCGCGGGGCCGGCGTCCCGCGGCGAATGGACGAGGATCCGAACCGGCCCGGGCCGGTCGCCGCGCCACGCGACGCGCTCGAGGAACGTCGTCACCCGGTCGAGCCGAGTCAGCGGCAGCTTGACCGCGAACCGGAACCCGTCCGGGACGGCCTCCGCCCACCGCTTGAACTGATCCTCGCCTGGCAGGCGATACCCGGTCGAGTTCAGCTCGACGGTGTCGAAGCGGGAGGCGTAGTAGGCG
>CAZXKD010000106.1:0-9056 GCA_964641215.1 uncultured Gemmatimonadaceae bacterium | reverse complement strand
GGCGTTCGTCCTCGATGCCTCCTTCGGTTCGGTCGCCTACGGCGGGGCAGGCTTCGGGGCCGCGTCCGTCGTGCATCGCGGCACCCGCGATTCGCTCACCTGGTTCGCCCGCTCGCGCCTCGGCGATCTCGGGGCGTTTCTCGCCGGAGGGCGCCTTGCCCGCAGGCCCGTCCCGGGTCGTCGCCCGGAGCTGGCGGTCGGGATCGACTCGCTGGCCCTGCTGCTGCCGGGCGGCGTCTGGTCCCTGCAGGCACCATTCCAAGTGATCGCGAGCGACAGCGCGCTCGCCGTCACGCCTGCGACGCTGCGGAGCGCGGGCGGCCGGTTGGACCTGCGCGGGACGCTGCCGGCGACGGGACCCGCGAGCGCCAGCCTGCAGCTCGAGGGCTTCCCGGTCGCGGGCGCGTACGCGCTGCTGCAGCAGGACACGCTGGGGGTGGGGGGCACGCTTACCGCTACGGTCGCGCTCGCCGGCACGCGCGCAACGCCCGTGTACACGGGCTCGTTCGCCCTCAACGACGCCCACTTCGGCGACTTTCGCGCCCCCTACCTCGACGGCACCATCGAGTACCGCGACCACTGGCTCGGGACTTCGATGCACCTGTGGCGCAGCGGTCAGCAGATCCTCAACATCACGGGCCGCCTGCCGCTCGATCTGGCGCTCACCAGCGTGCAGCGGCGCCCGCTGCCTGACACGCTCTCCGTCCACGCCGTGGCGAGCCGGGTGGATCTGTCGGTGCTGGAGGCGGCGACTCCGCTGCTGCGCCAGGTCGAGGGCAGCTTTACGGCCGACCTCGGGATCCGCGGTACCTGGGACGAGCCGCAGCTCGAGGGCACGCTGCAGATCGACTCGGCCGCCGCAACCATCCCCGCGCTGAACGTGCGTTACGAGCAGATCCACGGGCGGCTGTCGCTCACGGGCGACACCATCCGGGTCGGGGAGCTGTCGGTCCGGGGCGACCGGGGGCGGGCCGACGTGCACGGCTTCGTGCGGCTCGAGCGACTGACGCATCCGATCCTCGCGCTCGACATCAGCGCCGACCAGTTCAAGGCGCTGGAGATCCGCGGGTATCTGAGCCTGACGGCCAGCGGGGATCTCGCCCTGCGGGGCCCGGTGGTCGGGGCGACGCTCACGGGGAGCGGGACGGTGACGTCGGGCGTCCTGTATTTCGCGGACCTCGTGAACAAGCGCGTGGTGAACCTCGATCAGCCCGACCCCTGGATCGCCTCGCTGATCGACACGACACTCGCCGCGCTGATCCAGCGACAGCGGCTCGGCCCCAGGTTCGAGAGCGTATTCCTCGATCGACTGCGCATCGACGGCCTGCAGCTCGCGATGGGCAGCGACGTGTGGCTGCGCTCATCCGAAGCCAACGTCCAGCTGACCGGGACCGTGACCGTGAACAAGGAAGAGCGCGCCTATCGCCTGACCGGGACGCTGCAGGCGCCGCGCGGCACCTACCGGCTGGTGGTCGGACCTGTGACGCGAGAATTCGTTGTGACGCAGGGGACCGTACGATACTTCGGCACGCCGGACCTGGACGCCGGGCTCGACATCGAAGCCAAGCACGTCGTGCACCCGGTGACGCCCATCAAGGCGACGCCCGACCTCACGGTGGTGGCGAAGATCGGTGGCACACTGCTCGTGCCCAAGCTCTCGCTCTCGGTGGAGCGGCAGGACCTGTCGCAGACGGAGATCATCTCGTACCTGCTCTTCGGGCAGTCCAGCTTCGACCTGGGCGGGGGAGCCGCCGGCGGTACTGGGAATCGCAATCTGGTGCTGAACAACGCGGTCGCCGCCCTCTCGGGCGCGATCTCGGGCGAGCTCGAGCGCAAGTTCGTCTCGGATCTCGGAGTCCCCCTCGACTACTTCGAGTTCCGCCCCTACGACCCGAGCGACCCGTTCTCTGGAGCGCGTCTGGCGGCCGGATGGCAGATCGGGCGCAAGACGTTTCTGGTGCTCAACGGCGGGTTCTGCCAGGCCCAGTCCGGCCAGGGCGTGGACGTCGCGAACTCCCTGGGCGCCAGTCTGCAGTTCCGGATCAGCCCGGAATGGCGGACGGAGGCGAGCTTCGAGCCGGTGCGGACGTGCGGCACGGTCGCGACGACGGGGTCGCCGCTCCGGCAGGTGGGCCTGGATCTCTTCTGGGAGAAGCGGTACTGACCGTGACCCGCGCCTTGCTGATCACCAATCCAGCCGCCGCCCGCACCGATGCGCGTGCCGTCACCGCGATCCGTGAGACGCTGCGCGGCGGCGGCTGGAATGTGGAGGTGCTCGCGACCGCGGTGCAGGGCGATGCGCGGCGTTTCGCCGCGACGGCGCGGGTCGAGGGGTTCGACGTGGTGGTGTGCTACGGCGGCGACGGCACCGCGATGCAGGTCGCGGCCGGCCTCGTCGGGGGCGAGATCCCGCTCGGTCTCGTCGCCGGCGGCACCGGCAACCTGCTCGTCGGCAACCTGCGGCTGCCGCAACGGCCGGCGGCCGCGGCGCGTGTCATCCTCGACGGCACGCCGATGCGGATCGATCTGGGCCGGATGGAGCGCGCCGATGGGCTGCACTATTTCGCCGTGTGTTGCGGTGCCGGGTTCGACGCCGCGCTGATGGCGCGCACCCGCGGGGAGGACAAGCGGCGCTGGCGCATGGGCGCGTACTTCGCTCAGGCCATCGCCGCTCTGCCGCAGGTGCGCAGCGTCGCCCACCGCGTCACCGTGGACGGCACCGCCTACGAGCTGCCGGCCGCGATGATCCTCGTGGCCAACTGCGGCGAGTTGCTGCCGCCGTTCCTGCGCCTGCGTGAGGGAATCCGCCCCGACGACGGGTGGCTGGACGTCGTGGTCGTGCGCAGCGACGGAGTGATCGAGAGCATGGCGGCGTTCTTCGACTTGCTCCGCCGGACGGCCAATGGCACCGGACGAGTGTGGTTCGCCCGCGGGCGCGCGGTGCGCGTGGAGGTGCTCGCGCAGGGCGGCGGGGTCCAGGGCTGGGGCGGGTCTGCCCGGCCGGTGCAGTTGGACGGCGAGGTCACGGGCACGACGCCGTTCGACGCGAGCCTCGCGCCCCGCGCGCTCTCCGTGCTGGTGGATCCGGCGGCCGTGCCGGGAGGAGTCCGGACCGATGCCTGACAGCGTGCTGCTGATCGACGACGACGAAGGCGTGCTGCGCGCCATCGGCGCCTACCTCGAAAAGCTCGGGGCCGAGGTGCACCGGGCGGTGACCGGCCAGGCGGGGATCGAGACCTTCGAACGGCTGCGGCCTGACGTGGTGATCCTCGATCTGCACCTCCCCGACAGCGGTGGGCTCGAGGTGCTGGAGCGGCTCAAGTCGCAAGGCGCGTCGGTCATCCTGCTCACGGGCCACGGCGACATCGACACTGCGGTGCGGGCCATGCAGCTCGGCGCCGAACACTTTCTCACCAAGCCGGTGGACATGACGCACCTCGCCGCCGCTGCGGCGCGCGTCTCCGAGAAAGTCCGGCTCCGGCGTCAGAACATGCTGCTGCGCCTCCACGAGCACCTGGAGGAAGGCCCGGACTCCCTCGGCGTCTCGCCCACGATGCAGGAGCTGGCGCGACAGCTGCAGCTGCTCGCGACGAGCGATCGGACGACCGTGTTGCTGACGGGGGAGAGCGGGACCGGAAAGGGGTGGGCGGCGCGCATGGTCCACCACTTGAGCCCGCGCGCCGCGGGACCGTTCGTCGAAGTCAACTGCGGCGGGCTCTCGGCCACGTTCCTCGAGTCAGAGCTGTTCGGCCACGAGAAGGGAGCCTTCACCGACGCCAAGGAGCGCCGTCAGGGGCTGTTCGAGCTCGCCGACGGGGGCACCATCTTCCTGGACGAGCTCGGCGACCTCGCCCCCGAGCTGCAGCCAAAGCTGCTCAAGGTGCTCGAGACCAGAACGTTCCGGCGGTTGGGCGGCACGCGGGAGCTCAAGGTGGACGTGCGGCTCGTCACGGCGACCAACCGTGACCTCGTGAGCGAGGTGAAGGCGGGCCGGTTCCGGGAAGACCTGTTCTACCGGCTGAGCGTCATGCCGCTGCACCTGCCGCCGGTGCGGGAGCGCTCGCGCGAGGACCGCCTGGCGCTGCTCACCCGCATTCTGGCCGAGCTCCGCGTCCAGCTGCCTGGCTGTCCCGCCGAGTGCGCGACTGAGGCGCTGGATCGCCTGCTGTCGGCCCCCTGGCCGGGCAATGTGCGAGAGATGCGGAACGTGATCGAGCGAGCGATGATCCTAGCCCGGGGCCAGCCGCAGATCGGCGTGGAGCATCTGCCGGCTGACTTTCGCAGGGCCGGCGCCGCCGAGCGACGCCACCAGCCGCTCACCCTAGCGGACGTGGAGCGGGCCCAGATCGAGCGGGCCCTGCGCCACCACGGCGGCAACCGCACCCGGGCGGCCCAGGAGCTCGGCATTTCGCGCGCGACGCTGATCAATAAGATTAAGAGCTACGCCCTCGACCTCTGAGGCATCGCCATGGTGGATAAACCGGCCCTGAAAGAGCACGACGCGATGGTGTGCCGCTACTGCGGCAACGAAGAGCGCGCCTCGGAGGGCTACCCGTGCGCTGACTGCGGGACCTTTCTCTGTCTGATCTGCACGTTCCGAGGCATCACGCGCTGCAAGGCGTGCGATGAGAAAGCGAACGCCGCCAAAGCCTAAGACTGCGGCGAGCGCACCTCCCGTTTCAGCTCCTCCGGCGTCATCCCCAGCTCCTTGGCCAGTCGCTCGAATGCGGCCTGGGCACCGCTCCAGTCGCGCGCCGCGGCGAGCGCGTCCAGGGCCACTGCCGCGATCGCCGCGGTGCGCTCCTCCAGCTCGCGCGTGCGCACGGCGACCTCGCGGGCCAGCCACTGCTCCAGCCCGCGGCGGTCCATCTCGAGTTGGCGGCGACGCAGCGCGTTCTGCAGGGACAGCTCCAGCTCCTCGAGGTCCACCGGCTTGATGAGATAATCCAGGGCGCCGAGCTTGAGGCACTCGATGGCGGTGCGGGGCTCATCAATCGCGGTAAGCATCAGGATCGCGAGGTCGGCATCCTGCGCCAGCGCCTTGGGGACCAGCTCGACGCCGGTCATGTTGGGCATGCGGATGTCGCACAGCATCGCCTGGGGCCCGCCCTCGCTTCCCCCACCCCCCCGGGCGATCTGCGCCAGCGCTGCGGCGGCGTCCGCGGCCGTGATCACGCGGTAGCCCAGGCGCGTGAGGAAGCGCTCGAGTGCCTGGCGGATGCCCTCTTCGTCGTCCACGACGAGGATCGTGGTGGGCTCGGAACGGGCGTCGCTGGACGACATGGCCCGGTAAGGTATGCGCACTCCACAAGCCGAGCAAGCAACGGTAGGTTTCGCGGGTCGATGCCTAACCGCGCTCCGTCCAACCTCGCCGCCGTCCCCGGCATCACCGTGGGACACTGGACCGATCCGGCCGGCGCCACGGGGTGCACCGTGGTGCTCGCTCCCGAGGGTGGGATGCGCGCGGCGGCGGTCGCCCGCGGACGCGCCACCGGAACGCGGGAGATCGACGCGCTCGATCCTCGCCACCTCGTCGACGCGATCCACGCCGTCCTCCTTACCGGCGGCTCGGCCTACGGGCTGGGAGCGGCCGACGGCGTGATGCGGTGGCTGCGCGCGCGCGGCCGCGGGCTGCCCGTCGGCGCTGCGGGCGTGGTCCCCATCGTTCCGACCGCGGTGATCTTCGATCTTGGCAACACCGGCCAACCGGTCGGATGGCCGACGCCGGAGGACGCGGAGCGGGCATGCGATGCAGCGGGCACGACCTTCGCTGAAGGCTCGGTCGGCGCGGGGACGGGCGCCACGGTGGGCAAGGCGGCCGGGCTCGCGGGAATGATGAAAGGGGGCCTCGGCAGCTGGGCAGCGCGTTCGGGGGACGTGGTCGTCGGCGCGCTGGTGGTGGTGAACGCCGTGGGCGATGTACGGGATGCCCGCGGCACCATCCTCGCCGGTGCGCGCGACGAGCGGGGAATGCTCCTCGACGCGCAGCGCTACCTCGCGCAGGGCGGCACGCCGTTCGCAGGAAGAGGGGGCGGGAATGAGAGCGAGGGAAGCCGACTGCGCCACAACACCACGCTTGCCGTCGTCGCCACGAGCGCGGGGCTGGACCGCATCCAGCTGCAAGCGCTGGCCCAGGCGGCGAACGACGCCCTCGCCCGCCGCATCACCCCGTTCGGCACCCTGTTCGACGGTGACATCACCTTCGCGGTCAGCCCGGGCAAGGTCCCGGTCGCGTCGCCCCTGCAGATAGAAGCCCTGGCCGCCGAGGCCGTGCCCGAAGCGCTGGAGCGCGCGGTGCGCCTGGCGAAAGGGACGCCGGCCGTGCCCGGGCTCGCGGACAGGAACCCTTGATGGACCAACTGGAGCGCGCGATCGACGATCTGGGGCGCCGCTGGCTGCCCGACCGCCGTCTCGGCGTCTTCGACGTCGTGCTGAGCGGCGAGCCGCGACGGCTCAGCGGGCGGACGACGAGTCCGGAGGCGCTCGAGGCGCTGCGCCGTCTGGCGGCGGACGCCGGCATCGTCGTGGAGCTGACGCGGCTGCCGGACGCCTCCGTAGGCGGCGAGGCGGCCGCGGTCCTCACCGCGGCGATCGCCCCGCTCCTCGAGCAGCCGAGGCCCAGCGCCGCACGCGTCAACGAGGTGCTCCACGGCGAGACGGTGACGGTGCTGGAGCGGCGAGATCAGTGGCTGCGCGTGCGGGTCGGAGACGGCTACCACGGCTGGTTGCACGCGGGCTACGTCGCGACCGGTCCGGAGGATTGGGCCGCGGATTGGACGGCCCGGGCTGGCGCCCGCTCGCTGGGTGTCGAGCTGCAAGTGCCCGACGGGGGGAGCCGGCGCCGCCTGCCGATCGGAGCACGGGTCGCGGCACGCCGTGACGGGACGGTCGAGCTGGCGGACGGCTGTCTCGCGGCGATCGTCGTCGGCCACGTGCGTCCCGAGGCCGAGCTCCGGGCGGAGGCCCGCATGCTCGCGGCTCCCGAGCTCGCACTGCGCTGGTTCGACGGCGCTCCGTACTTGTGGGGTGGACGGACCGAGTGGGGCATCGACTGTTCCGGGCTCGCGCAGAGCGTGTACGCGGCGCGGGGCATCCTGCTGCGACGGGACAGCGACCAGCAGGTCGACCAGGGTAGCGAGGTCGTGCTCGACACGCGAGGAACCGGCTACCAGGCGGGCGACCTGCTCTATTTCGCCGAGAACGGGCTGATCTCGCACGTGGCCATGTGGGCCGGAGCGGGACGGATCGTCCACTCGGCCATCGCGCGCGGCGGTGTGGCGAGGGACGACCTGCTCGGCGACACCCCGCTCGCGTGGCGGCTCCGCCAGCGGCTCGTGGCCGTACGACGAGTGGAGCCCAAGCGCTGACCCCGCCGTCACAATCCGACCGCCCGACAGTCCCACCGTCCGACGTTAATTTAGTCTCATGAAGCTCGTCCTGTTCGACATCGACGGCACGATCCTGTGGACCGACGGCGCCGGCCGGCGGGCGATTCACCGGGCGCTGCTCGACGAGATGGGCACCGCCGGACCGATCGAGCGCTACCGCTTCGACGGCAAGACCGACCCGCAGATCGTGCGCGACTTGCTCTCGCTCGCCGGGCACCCGGAGGCGACGGCCGCCGGGCGGGTCGAGGCCGTGTGCCGGCGCTACCTGGCGCTGCTGGAGAGCGAGCTCGCCCGGCCGACGCACCGTACGAGGGTCTTCGCCGGCGTCCCAGAACTGCTCACGGCACTCGAGCCGTACGAGGCCGCGGGCCGGGCGCTCGTGGGCCTGCTTACCGGCAATTTGGAGGGCGGGGCAGCGTTGAAGCTCGTGTCGGCTGGGCTCGACCCGCGGCGCTTCGTCGTGGGCGCCTTCGGTTCCGACTCCCACCACCGGCCCGATCTCCCCGCCATCGCCGCGCGACGCGCCGCCGAACGGACGGGACAGGAGATCCCCGGACGCAACGTCGTCATCATCGGCGACACGCCGGACGATATCGTGTGCGGGGAGCCGATCGGCGCGCGCGTCGTAGCCGTGGCCACCGGATCCTTCGACGTCGCCGCGCTGCGCGCCGCCGGCGCCGCAAACGTGTTTCCGGACCTGCGGGATACCGCCGCAGTGCTCGAGGCGATTCTCGAGTGAGCGGCACGTATGACGAGCTGGAGGTCAAAGCCCGCGTGGAGGACCCTGCCACGCTGGAGCGCGTGCTGGTCGACGCGGGCGCCCAACTCGTGTTCCGCGGGACGATGATTGACCGCCGCTACGATCACCGCGGGGAGGGGGGGACGGGGACGCTCAGCAAACAGGACGAAGTCCTGCGGTTGCGGATCTACCAGCCCGCTGCGCCCGGGAGCGCGGCTTCAGGCGTGCTGAGCTGGAAAGGCCCGGTCAGCGTGCGGAACGGATACAAGCATCGCGAGGAGCGGGAGGCGCGCGTCGCCGACCCCGATGAGGCGCGCGCCATCCTGGAGCGGCTGGGATACGACGTCGTGATGCGGATCGACCGGACCGTCGCCGAATACCGGCTCGGCGGGGCCAGCGTGCGCATCGAGCGCTACCCCGCCATGGATGTCCTAGTAGAGGTGGAAGGAGCGCCGGCCGCCATCGAGCGCGCGGTGGCCGCGACCGGACTCGCGCGCGAGCGCTTCCTGCCCGAGGCGCTGCCGTACTTCGTCGCCGACTACGAGGCGCGCACCGGACGGCGCGCCCGCATCGCCGCTGATGCCTCGCCCCCCCTCCCCCCCCCGCCCGTGACGCCGTGAGCGCACCGCTCAAGATCCCGATGCCGCTCCGCGTGCCGGAGCTGGCCTCGTCGCTCGGCAGGGTGATCGTGCCGCGGCGGCTCACGGAGCCGTGGATTCCCCTCGACGATATCCGCGAGCGGCTGGCCACGCGGGTCCTGGAGCTGGGCGGCGAGGCTCGGACGGCGGCGTTGCGTGAGCAGCGGGAGGCGGTGCTCGAGGCCGTGAGTCGGCGCGCCTGGACCGGGGCGTGGGAGCCGGCGGTGCGGGCGGTGGCCGAGCGGCTCGCGGCGGCGATCGACGCCGAGATCGACCGCGCCGCACGCCGGG
>CAZXKD010000105.1:2445-9846 GCA_964641215.1 uncultured Gemmatimonadaceae bacterium | reverse complement strand
GGAGATCGCGAGCGGCACCGAGCCCACCAGAACGATCAGCGGGTCCCGGAAGCTCGTGAACTGGGCCGCGAGCACCAGGTAGATGAGGATCACGGCGAACCCGAGGGTCACGGTGAGCGCCGCCCCCTCGAGGCGGATCTGCCGGGATTCCCCGGCGTAGTCGAGGCCGACGCCCGGGCCGGCCGCGGCTGCCGCCGCGGTTTCCAGGACCCGCAGGCCTTCCTCCTTGGTCACGCCGGGCTTCACGCCGCCGAAGATCCGGACGGCGTTGCGCTGCTGGAAGCGATTCAGGGTGCGCGGCGCGGTGGTCGACTCGATGTGCGTGAAGGTCGACACCGGCACCAGCCGGCCGCCGGGCGTCTTGATCTTGAGGTCGAGCAGCGGCGCCACCGTGGTGCGGCGCTCGTCGCCGATCTGGGGGATGACCTTGTAGCTGCGGTCGAAATAGTTGAACCGGTTGACGTAGCCACCGCCCAGCAACGTGCCGAGCTCCCGGCCGACGCTGGCGAGATCGAGTCCCAGGTCCGCGACCTGGTCGCGGTCGATCACGACCCGCGCCTCGGGCAGGTCGATCTTCAGGTCGGTGTCGACGTACAGGAACTTGCCGCTCTGCCAGCCGGCACCCAGCACGGCGCCCACCGTCTGGAGCATCTGCTCCGGTGGCAGGTCGCTCGCCAGCACCAGCTCGACGTCGTACTGGCCGGGGGAGGGCAACGGCGGGTCGAGGCGGGGAAAGACCTGCAGTCCCGGGACCTGCGACACCGCCCCGTACACCTGGCCGTACATCTGCTCGGTGGTCCGGTGCCGCTCCTTGAAGTTCTTCGCGACCATCCCGCCGAACCCGCCCCACGAGGTCGTGAGCGACCACATGAACTTCGCCTCAGGGAAGGAGTTGATCGCCTTCACCACCTGCAGCGACGCCCGGTTAGTCGCCTCGAGGGACGCATCGGGCGAGGCCTGCATGAACAGGCTGATGTGGCTCTGGTCTTCGATCGGAGCCAGCTCCCGCCGCGAGTACCGATACAGCGGCCACGCCGCGATCATGACCAGCACGGCGCCGGCGACGATGGCCCAGCGCATCCCCAGGGCGCCATCGAGCAGCCGCTCATAGCGCCGGCGGACCGACTCGAAGCCACGGTGCACCAGCCGGGACAGCCGGCCCTCCCGGCCCCGCTCGTTGACGAACCGCGAGCTCATCACCGGCGACAGCGTGATCGCGACGATGCCCGATACCACCACGGCGGCGGCGAGGGTGATCGCGAACTCCAGGAACAGCGAGCCGGTCAGGCCGCCCTGGAACCCGATCGGGGTGTAGACCGCGGCGAGGGTGATCGTCATCGCGATGATGGGACCGACCAGCTCGCGGGCGCCGATCAGTGCCGCCTGGATCCGCGTCTTGCCCGAGCGCACGTGCCGTTCGACGTTCTCGACCACCACGATCGCATCGTCCACCACCAACCCCACCGACAGCACGATCGCGAGGATGGTGAGCAGGTTCAGGCTGAAGCCGGCGGCGTACATCACGATCGCCGCCCCGACGAGCGAGACCGGCATCGCGACCAGCGGCACCAGCGCCGTCCGCACCGATCCCATGAACAGGAACACCACGAGGCCGACGATCAGGATGGTCTCGACGAGGGTCTTGGAGATCTCGTGCAGCGCGTCGGTCATGAAGACCGTCGCGTCGTAGGCCAGCCGCATGTCGATGTCCTTCGGCAACGTCGGCTGGATCCGGCTCATCTCGGCGTGGAGCCGGCTGGCCACCTCGATCTCGTTGCTGCCGACGAGAGGCCAAACGCCCAGGTAGACCGCCTCCTTGTCGTTGAACTTGGTGATGAAATCGGCCTCCTCGGCGCCCAGCTCCACCCGGGCCACGTCGGAGAGCCGCACGATCGCCCCGTTCCGCTCGGCTACCACGAGGTTCTTGAACTCCTCGGGCGTGCGCAGATCGGTGTTGGCCAGCAGGTTGACCTGCACCAGGTCGCCCTTGGTCTGGCCCACCGCGGCGAGGTAGTTGTTGCGCTGCAGGGCCGCGTGCACGTCGCCGGGGGTGAGGTTGAGCGCGGCGAGGCGGTCGGGGTCGATCCAGATCCGCATCGCGATCGGACGGCCGCCCAGGACGTCCACCCGCTGCACCCCCGCCAGCGTGGACAGCTGCGGCTGCAGATTGCGGGTGAGCCAGTCGGTGAGCGCTGAAATGTCGCGCTCGGAAGACGTGAAGCTCAGATAGAACGACGCGTAGGGACGGTCCGCCCGCTGCACCTCGACCACCGGTGGCTCGGCCTCGGCGGGCAGCTCGGAGCGCACCTGCTGCAGCCGGGCGGTGACCTCCGCCAGCGCCGCCGTGCTGTTGTGGTTCAGCTTCAGGTGCACCGTGATGGTGCTGACGCCGGCGCGGCTCGTGGACTCGACGTAATCGACGCCGCTGATGGCCGAGACGGCGCGCTCGATCGGGGTCGTGAGAAAGCCGCGGACGGTTTCGGCGCTGGCGCCGTAGTACACCGTCGTGATCAACACCGAGGAGCTCTCGATCTTCGGGTACTGTTGCACCGGGAGCGTGGTGAGCGCCCGCCAGCCCACGAGCAGGATCACGAGGTTCACCACCGCCGCGAGGACGGGGTGCTTGATGAAGGTATCGGTGATAGAGCGCATGACGGTTTCTCGGGTTAACGAAGTGAATCGCCCGCGACCAGCACAGCCTCGCGCAGCTTGAAGGACCCGGACGTGGCGACGCGCTGGCCGGGAGTGAGACCGCTCAGGATCAGGACCTCGTCCTCGAGCACCGATCCGCTCTGCACCGGTTGCACATGGGCGCGGCTCCTACCGCTCGAGTCGGTCACGATCACGAAGACGTGATCACCACTGGGCCCCTTGCGCAGCGCGCTCACCGGAATCGCGACGACCGTCGTCGGGGGCGCCACCGGGACCTCGACCCGCACCGAGGCGCCGGGTGACGGGGCGTGGCTGTTGATTCGGGCCCGCACCAGGGCGTTGCGGGTCGTGGGATCGATCCGCGCATCGACTGCGACGATCCGGGCCGTCAGCGGGTGAGGGTCGGCCGCAGCGAACACCGCGACCGGCTCGCCGGGGCGCAGCTCGGCCGCCACCGCCTGGGCCACGGTGAAGTCCACGTTGGCCGCGGCATCGACTCCCTGCAGCGTGGTCAGCTCGGTGCCTTCGTTCAGGTACTGGCCGGGGTGCACATCGGAGAGACCCACGCGCGCCCGAAACGGGGCGCGGATCGTCTTGCGCGCGATGATGGCCCGGGTGCGCGCGATCTGCGCCAGCGCGACATCCCGCCCCGCGCGAGCCTGGTCCACCTCCTCCTGGGACGTGGCCCGGGCCTCCTGCAGGCGCTCGAGCCGTGCGAGGCTCGTTTGCGCCAGGTCGGCTTGGGCGGTCTCGGCCTGGAGCTCTGCCTCCTCCACGGAGACGTCCAGCGCCACGAGTACCGTGCCCTCGTCGACTGTTTGTCCGGGGGCGAGCATCACCTGGCGGACCGTGCCCGGGAGCTCATTGCGCAGCGTGATCGAAGTGAGCGCCAGGATGGTTCCCACCGACGTCGTGGTGGGGCGATATTGGCGCTCCCGGGCGACGGCCATGGTCACCGATTCGATGGGCTCGGGCTGGTGCGCGGCTGTCGCATCGGCTCGACGGATGGAAGCGCGTTTCCAGGCCACCAGGCCGCCGCCGGTGATGGCGAGGCCCAGCAGCAGCACGGCAGAGCCGGTCCAACCGCGGGTGTTCATGAAGCCAAGACTCCGCATACGGGCGATCTCCTTGTTCGGAAATGGTGGAGCGTGGAACTCGTCATATTCGTCGTCCGGCCGAGCCGGTAATCGACATCAGTCTCAGAACGACGACGTTGCGAAACGGTCCTGCGTGTGTAACAGTTTGATAACTGTCAAACGACAAGCACAAAAAAAAAGATCCCGCCTCGAGTCCCGACTCCCCCTACGTCCCGAGGCGTCGCATCAGCTCGTGGGTGTACGCGGTGATCGTCTCCCGGGACACCTCGTACAGCTTGAACTGGCCGTCCCGGCGAGAGCTGATCAGCCCGGCGCGCAGCAACTCCTTCATGTGATGGGAAATGGTCCCTTTGGACAGCGGGAACTGCTCGCACAGTCGTCTACAGGGGAACTCGTCCGCGCTGCCGATCGCCTCGAGGAGCGCGACCCGGTGGGGGTCGGACAGCGCCTTCGCCACCAGCTCGAATTGCCTGCTGGTCAGCGTCAGGGGGGCGACGGTCCGGGTGGACATAGTTTGATCATTATCAAACCACTGCCCGTTGTCAAGGGTTCCGAAGATCAACCGCTATTGTCGATCTTGGTTTCCTCGAGACGACTATAGGTGTTCACAGCATTCACCCACGATTTGGATAAGGGGGGGCGATGAAATACCTGTGCCTGATCTACTCGGACGAGGCCCAATGGCCGAAGCTTCCCAAGGTCGAAGCGGACAAGTGGATCGGTGAATACATGGCGTTCACCGAGAGCATCAAGCGGAGCGGCCACTACATCGGCTCGAACCGGTTGCAACCGACCCCCAGCGCCGCCACGGTGCGGGTGCGCAATGGCAAGATCTCCACGACCGACGGGCCTTTCGCGGAGACGAAGGAGCAGCTCGGCGGTTACTATCTGATCGAGGCCAGGGACTTGAACGACGCCATTCAGGTCGCCGCGCGGAATCCCGGAGCCCGCCATGGCAGCGTCGAGGTGCGGCCCATCGCGGAGGTATCTCCCTAGTCTCCAGACCAGCGACCCGAGGCACACGCATGACACACGAGGATCTCCGCAACCACCCGGTAGTGTCGCACGAGCAGTGGCTCGCCGCGCGTACCGCGCTGCTCGCTCAGGAGAAGGCGTTCACCCGCGCCAAGGACGACCTGAACCGCCAGCGGCGGGCCCTGCCGTGGGAGCGGGTCGAGAAGACCTACGCCTTCGAAGGGGCGAAAGGGAAGGAGACGCTCGCGGACCTGTTCGCCGGCCGCAGCCAGCTGATCGTCTATCACTTCATGTTCCCGCCCGAGTGGGACGAGGGCTGCAAGCACTGCTCGTTCTGGGCCGACCACTACGACGGCCCCGGCGTGCATCTGAACTACCGCGATGTGACGTTCGTCGCCGTCTCCCGCGCCTCGCTCGCCAAGATCGCGGCGTTCAAGAAACGGATGGGCTGGCGATTCAAGTGGCTGTCGTCCGCCAACACGGACTTCAACTACGACTATCAGGCCTCGTTCACCCCGCAAGAAGTCGAGAACGGCGCGATGTTCTACAACTACCAGAACACCGACGCGGGGATGTCCGACCGCGAGGGGATCAGCGTGTTCTATAAAGACAGCCGAGGGGCCGTCTTCCACACCTATTCCTGCTATGCCCGTGGCATCGAGGTGGTGAACGGCACGTATCACTTCCTCGATCTGGTGCCCAAGGGGCGCGACGAGGATCCTGACGACACGCAAAGCTGGGTCCGATACCACGACCGCTACCAGGACTGATCGCGCCGCGGTCGCGCTGCTGTTCCTCGCGAGCGCGGCAGGCGTGGTCTACTCGGCCCGGTCCATGACGGGCGGGACGGCCATGCCCGGTGGGTGGACCCTGACCATGATGTGGCTGCGGATGCCGGGCCAGACGTGGGCCGGCGTCGCCGCGGCGTTCCTGGCGACGTGGCTCGTGATGATGGTGGCGATGATGCTTCCGGCGTTGGCGCCGCTACTGGCGACGCTCGGCCGCCGCCGGCTCGCGGCCCTCGCGGGCGCGGGCTATTTCTCGGTGTGGTCGCTGGTCGGCGGGGCGGTCTACGTCCTCGGCGCCGCCATCGCCGCAGCGGAGCTCCGCTGGCCCGCGCTCGCGCGGCAGGCGCCGCTCGCCACGGGCGTTGTTCTGGCTGCCGCGGGATGGCTGCAGCTCACGCGGTGGAAGCGAGATCGTCTCGAGCGCTGCCGCGCCTGCGCCGCACCGGCGTCACTCGATGCCGCCCGCGCCCTTCGGTACGGCTTCCAGTTCGGGGTGCTGTGCAGCGCCTGCTGTGCCGGCCTGATGGCGGTCCTGGTCGTCGCGGGCATGACGCATCTCGTGGTCGTCGCCGCCCTCGCCGCCGCGATCGCCCTGGAGCGGCTGGCGCCGCGCCCCGAGAGGACGGCCCGGGCTACCGGTGTCGCCCTGATCGGGATCGGGGCGGTCGTGATCGTTCGCGCGCTGGTAGTGGGACACTAGAACCTCCGGCGAGGCTGTGTGTGCAGATGCTGTTGCTGCTCGTGTTCCCTTTCGTAGCAGGTGGCCGATGCACTTGAACAATGGCTGGCTCCTCGTGGTCCTGGTGGTGGTGAGCTTACCGGCTATCTCTCTTCTCGTGGAGGCGCTGCGGCCCTCCCCTGCGGTCCCAGAGCGGCTGAGCTGGGCGCCGGACATTCCCATCAGTCATGTGGCGGTGAATGGCACCAAGCTTCGTTACATCGTCGCGGGGCAGGAGGGGGAGGAGGGGGGGGGCCGCTCGCTCGTGCTCCTGCACACACTGCGTACCCAGCTCGACATGTTCCAGAGGGTCATCCCGGCCTTCGCCAAGCACTTCCGGGTCTATGCCCTGGACTATCCGGGACACGGCTACTCCGACATCCCGACGGCGGCCTACTCCGCCGAGTTCTTCGTGACGGCGGTCGCTCGGTTTCTGGATCGGCTCAACATCGAAGACGCGGTGGTGGTTGGCGAGTCAATTGGTGGCAGTATTGCCCTGCTGCTGGCGGCTCGACACAACCGGCGGGTGCAGCGCGTCATCGCCATCAATCCCTACGACTACGACGCGGGGCGCGGTCTCAGGAGAAGCTCGCTGGCGGCGAATGTCTTCTTCGGCTTGAACAACGTCCCCCTGTTGGGGGCGACCGTTGCGCGGCTGCGGCTCTACCCGATGTTCAAGCAGGTTCTGGAGGGCGGGGTGTATCGCAAGGCTTCGCTCCCGCCGGCCCTGGCTCGAGAGCTGTACCGAGTGGGGAACCGGAGGGGGCATTATCGCGCGCTGATGTCGCTCGTCAGGCATTGGCCGACGTGGGAGCGAGCGCGGGCCGAGTACGGCAGCATCGATCGGCCGGTGCTCCTGGTCTACGGCGACCACGACTGGTCGCGAGGGGAGGAGCGGGCCGCCGAGGCCCGGGCGATCCCCGGCGCCCGGATGCGCGTCATCAAGAACGCCGGCCACTTTCTGGCGCTCGACGCGCCGGACGAGGTGGTGCGGGCCGTTGCCGAATTCACCGCGGCGTGACGTGAAGGGGGGGGGTAGGAAGAGCGGCGGCGGGCACGGGCCCAAGCCGGCCAAGACCCCGCCGTGGGCCTCAACCCCCTCCGCGCTCCCGTCGCCGACCCCCCCTCCCTCGACCTCCCCACCCTCCCCCGCACCGTCCGCCCCGCCCCC
>CAZXKD010000105.1:0-2435 GCA_964641215.1 uncultured Gemmatimonadaceae bacterium | reverse complement strand
CCGTGTTTTTGGGCGACGGGGGCGGGGGGGGGGGTTGGCGGCCCGGGCGGAATGTGAGCGCTGGGTAGGTGGGGGGGGGGGGGGGGGGGGGGCTGGTTTGGGGAACCCATCGCCCCTTAGCTTTCCGTCCGCTATGACCCAACCTCCGGCTACCACGCCTTCCCCCCCGGGCCCGGCCCCCCCCGCCCCCCCCCCCGCAGCCTCTCCCTCCCGCCCTCCTGAGCTCCCTGAGCGGATCAAGGGGCTGGCGAGCGTCGTCGCGAATCTGTCTTGGAGCTGGAACCGCGACGCCCGGGCGCTGTTCCGGTCGATCGATCAGCCGCTCTGGCACCTCACCAGGCACAATCCCATCGAACTGCTGCGCCGGGTGGATCCGGCGCGGCTCGCCGCCTGCGCTCAAGACCCGGAGTTCCTGCGGCTCTACGACGCCGTCGCGGCCGCCGCCGCGCGCGAGCGGACCTCCGAGGGTACCTGGTTCAGCGCCTCTTACCCCGACCTGGTCAACCGCCCGATCGCCTACTTCTGCGCCGAGTTCGGGCTGCACACCTCGGTGCCGATCTATTCCGGGGGCCTCGGCGTCCTCGCCGGCGACCACTGTAAGGCCGCTTCTGATCTGGGCGTGCCGCTGGTCGGTGTCGGCCTGTTCTACACCAAGGGATACTCCGACCAGCGCTTGCGCCTAGACGGGTGGCAGGAGGATGCCGACGAGCGCTTCGACGTGGCCGCGATGCCGCTGGAGCGGGTGCAGGTGCGGGGCGATCCCTGCCTCGCGACCGTCCGGATGTCGGGGCGCCCAGTGAGCATCGGGGCCTGGCGCGTCATGGTCGGCCGCGTGCCGATCTTCCTCCTGGTCACCGACCTCGAGCAGAACGATCCGGCCGACCGTGGGCTGTCGCACCGCCTCTACGCCGGCGGGCCGGATCTGCGGCTGCGACAGGAATGGATCCTCGGCGTGGGTGGCGTGCGGGTGCTGCGCGCCCTGGGGTATGACCCGGCGGCCTGGCACGCCAACGAAGGACACGCCGCCTTCATGCTGGTCGAGCGCGTGCGCGAGCTCGTGACCCGCGGCACCCCGTTCGCCGACGCGCTCGGCCGCGTGCGCGCCACCAGCGTGTTCACGACCCACACTCCCGTGCCGGCAGGGCACGATGCGTTCTCCCCGGAGCAGGTCGAGCAGTGCACGGGCCCGGTGTGGCAGGAGATGGGCGTGAGCCGCGAGCGGTTGTTCGCCTTGGGCCACCACCCGGCTCTGGACCACGACCGCTTCCACATGCCGGTCGCGGCCATCCGGCTCTCGACCCGGGTCAACGGTGTGTCGCGCCGCCACGCGGAGGAGTCCCGCCGCATCTGGGCTCCGCTGTGGCCCGACCGGGACGTCGCGCGGGTGCCGATCGGCTACGTCACCAACGGCGTGCACATCGCCACCTGGATGGCGAACCCGCTGGTGGCCCTCTGCAACGCGCAGCTCGGACCGGATTGGCTGCAGCGCGTGGACGAGCCGGCCTTCTGGGACTCGCTCCTCTCTCTGGACGACGCCGCGCTGTGGGCGGTGCACACCGAGCTCAAGTCCCAGCTGTTGCGCAGCATCCGGGAGCAGGCGCGACGGCGCTGGGCGGACCAGTGGAAGGAGGCCCTGCACCTGGTGGGCGCAGGGACCCTGCTCGACCAGGATGCCTTGACCATCGGCTTCGGCCGCCGCTTTGCCACCTACAAACGGGCGGATCTGATCTTCCGCGATCCCGACCGCCTGCAGCGCCTGCTCGTCAACCCGTGGCGCCCGGTGCAAATCGTGTTCGCGGGGAAGGCGCACCCGGCGGACGAGCCCGGGAAGCAGGTCCTGCAGCGCGTGTACGCGCACACCCGGGAAGCCCGCTTCGAGGGCCGTATTGCGTTCATCGAGGACTACGAGATGCACGTCGCCCACCATCTGGTGCAGGGGGTGGACCTGTGGCTCAACGTCCCGCGGCCACCGCTCGAGGCATGCGGCACGAGCGGCATGAAGGCGGGGTTGAACGGCGTGCCGCAGCTGAGCACGCTGGACGGGTGGTGGAGCGAGGGTTACGATGGGCGGAACGGCTGGGCCATCCCACCGGCGGCGGCGGGCGAGGATGTCGACGCGGCCGATGCCCGGGCGTTGTACGGCCTGCTCGAAACACAGGTCGTGCCGCTGTTCTATGACCGCGATGCCCAGGGGGTGCCGCGCGGCTGGGTCGACAAGATGAAGCGCGCGTTGCGCACGGCGGGGGCGCGGTTCACCGCTCAGCGCATGGTGCGGCAATATTTCATGGAGTATTACGCGCCGGCGTTGCGGGGCCAATCGCCCCCGGACGACCCGCCGACCGCCTGAAGGAAGCGCCTATGGTCGCGATACCGGGAGCGCCGAAGTCCCGCCGCCGCGTCGCCCCGGCGCGGCGGGCCGCCGCCGTAGCGGCGCC
>CAZXKD010000104.1:0-9983 GCA_964641215.1 uncultured Gemmatimonadaceae bacterium | reverse complement strand
TCGAACACGGCGATGTTGCCGCTCGTCATGTACGCCACGACGATCGCGTTCTCGTTCTCCCACAGTTTACGCAGAATGCCGCCCATCGAGATCACGTCGTCATCGGGGTGCGGGGAGAAAACCAGCACCCGCGTCCGTGCAGGCAGGCGGGCGCGCCCACGGATCTTGTCGCGCAGCCGGTTGAAGACTTCCCCGTTGATTGGTCCCGGAACGCCGGTCTTGGCGAGCAAGGGACTCAGGTGATGCTCGCTGTAGTCCCGGGCGGTGAGCTTCAGAATCGCCTTGCCCGCCTGCTCCGCCAGCCAGACGACGGCGCGCTCGGTCAGCGCCGGGGTCCAGGCTACGCTCTCCAGCACCCACGGCGTCTGGACGCGGGTGAGCTCGGCGGCCGCGGCGAGGTCGAGGTACACAGTGGCTCGGCCCTGGCGCTGCAGGAAGGTGGCGGCCACGTCGGGAGTCATCTCGCCCTCCACGGCCCGCCGCACGATCGCGGCCTTGTGCTCGCCGGTGGCGATCAGAGCGATCTCCCGAGCGTCCAGGATCGTCGCCACACCGACCGTGATCGCCTCGCGCGGGACGTTGTCCTCGCCGAAGAAGTCTGCGGCGGCATCCTTGCGAGTGATCGTGTCCAGCGTCACCAGCCGCGTGCGCGAGTCCGGCGACGACCCCGGCTCGTTGAAGCCAACATGCCCGCTCTTGCCGATCCCGAGGATCTGGAAGTCGATGCCGCCCGCCGCGGTGATCGCCCGTTCGTACGCGGCGCAGTGCTCCGCCAGATGCTCCCGCGCGACGCCGCCGTCCGGGATGTGGACGTTCTCAGGCGCGATGTTCACGTGGGCGAAGAGATTCTCCCACATGTAGCGCCGGTAGCTGTGCGGGTTGTCGGGCGCCATGGGGTAGTACTCGTCGAGGTTGAAGGTCACGACCCGGGAGCAGTCCACCTCGCCGGCCTGGTGCCGGCTGATCAGCTCGCGGTAGATGCCGATCGGGGTGCTGCCCGTCGCCAGTCCCAGCACGCACCGCCCCTTCGCGGCCGTCTCGCGGCGGATGACCTCCACGAGGCGGTCCGCGAGGAGCCGCGTGAGGTCGTCGTGGTCGGGCACGACGACCGTGCGGATCCGCTCCCGGCCACGCGGTCCCTCGAGCGGGGTCACCGGCCCGTGACGGGCTCGGGGCGCAGGGGCGACTGTTTCCGGCTGTGTCACTGGCATCCCTCGGAGCATCCAGACAACGTTGCCAAAATACGTCGAGGGAAGGCGTCGAGGAAAGACGTCGAGGGCTTACAGCTTCAATTCAATGGTCGCCCCGCGCTTGTAGCGGATGTAGAGCCAGGCCATCGGCACGATCATCAGGCTGGCCGCGACGATGGTGAGGGCGAGCAGCAGGGCCGCGAGCAACACGCCCCGTTGCGAGGTCTCGGCGGCCTCGAACAGCGCCGCGTCGTGGCTGCCGAGCAACACCGTCATCGCCTGCCGCGCCGCGGTGCTCGTGGCCGGATCGGTGGCGGCGAGTCCCTGAAGGATCGCGCGCACCTGCTCCTGATCGCTGGAGTCGGGAAGGGTCCGCGACAGGCGCGCCAACTGGGTGCGCAGGTGGTCACGAATCGTCTCCCGCTGGGCGACGGCCTCCGGCCGCCGGTACGCGGGGTCGGTGCTGGTCGCCATCTGATGCCACACCTCGTAGGCTGCGCTGAGGCTGTGGAGTTGCTGCGAGGCGCTGGCGCCGCGCGTGACCGTGCCCGAGGCGCGCCGCAGCGACCCGATCAGATCGATGCCGAACAACAGCGCGACGATCAGCGTGGCGGCGCTGATCGAGACCGCGATGCCCGGGCGGATGAAGGTGTAATCCTTCATCGCGATGGCGAACGAGGAGCGCCCGACGGAGGGGCGGGGCGGCAGCGGAGGCGTGGTCATGGGGCGCGGGCGATCCCGGATTGGGGTGCCAGAGCGTATCCGCCGCCCGGGAGCATGTCAATACGACGGGCGCTCCTTCATGCTGTCCGGTGCGCCGCGCTGCTGGTTACCCGTCGGTCACCTTAGCGCAACGCGGCGTCCAGCGCCGCGGTCGCTCGACGCACCACGTCGCTCAGCCGGTCCAGCGCCTGGGTGACCCGCGCCGCCTGCGCCTGTGCCTCCCCGGGGCAGCGCTCCTCCACCGCCTCCCGGATCCCCGGCATCGTCTTCACCCCATAGCCCGTATAGAAGCCGGGAGCGTAGATCAGGTGCGCGAACCACGGTCGGCGCGGCAGTCCGGCCGTGTCGGCGAGCGCCTGCTCGCTGCGGGCCAGCAGCGCGTTGACGTCGCGCAACGCGCGTCGTCGCGCCGGCGTCACGGACGCACCGTCGAGCTGTCCAACCACGACCTCGTAGGCGCGGGCCACAGTGTCGAGCCGCGCGAGCGCGGCCCGCACCGCCGACAGGTCGAGCGCCTTCGTGGTGTCGCTCTTCCGGGCCAGTTTCTCGATCTCGTCGGCGTAGCGGCGGTACGTGCGCGTCACCGCCCCGAATTCGTAGGGCAGCAGCGGCGCGTCCGCCATGCGCAGCACCGCCGTCGCCATCGTCTGCGCCTCCGCGACCTCGTAGGTGAAGGCCGTGTCCAGGAAGCGCTCGTAGAAGGTGTAGCTGTCGTAAATGGAGTGGTAAATCCCATCGGGCGTGCCCCCACCGTAGGAGACGCTCGCCGACGGCAGTCCCAGGTGGTCGAGGAACGCGGTGTAGTCGGAGCCGGAGCCGAGCGCGCCGAGACTGAAGACACTATCGACCGTCGTATCTCGGGCGCGCCGCTCCCGCTGGCGCGCGAGCAATGCGTCGAGCGCACTCTTGCCGGTCTTGGGGTCCGAGACGTCGCGGGCCACCTGGGAGAGAAACAGCTCCAGGGAATGTGACCCGGCCGCCTCGAGCCAGCCGCTGGCGTTCGTATCGGAGTTGTAATAGACGACCGCCTTGGTGCGGAGCTCGTCGGCGTGGGCTTCCGCCCATTCCGTCGAGCCGAGCAGGCCCCACTCCTCGCCGTCCCAGGCCGCGAGGACGATGGTGCGCGCCGGCCGCCACCCGGTCTTGAGCAGCGCGGCGAGCGCGCGCGCCGTTTCGTCGAGCGCCACCTGGCCGGAGATCGGGTCGTTCGCGCCGTTCACCCATGCGTCGTGGTGGTTGCCGTAGATCACCCACTGGTCGGGGTCGCTCGCCCCGCGGATCGTCGCGATCACGTCGTACAATGGCCGCGTCTGCCAGTCGAACTTAACCGCGAGATGCACGCGCGCCGGCCCGCCGCCCACGTGGTAGGTGATGGCCAAGGCCCCGCGCCACGGCTCAGGGGCGACCGGGCCGCTCAGGTTCCGCAGCAGCGGCAGCGCGTCACCGTAGGAGATCGGCAGCACGGGGATCGGCTCGATCGTCTTGGCCTCGCTGATGGCGAGGCGCCTGGCGCCCGGCACGGCGCCCCAGCCCGGAGAAAGCGGGTCGCCGGGGTAGGTGGGCATGTCCATCACGCTGCCGCGCTGCGCGCCCTGCCAGGGCCGCATCGGCCCCTTGGGATAGACGTCGTTCACGAAATACCCGTCGTCGCGCGGGTCCGAGTAGATCAGGCAGCCGATGGCGCCGTGCTCGGCCGCCACCTTCGGCTTGATCCCGCGCCAAGACTGCCCGTAGCGGGCGATCACGATCTTGCCTCGCACGCTGATCCCCAGGCTGTCGAGCACGCGATAGTCGGCCGGCACGCCGTAATTCACGTACACCAAGTCCCCAGTGACGTCGCCGTCTGGAGAGTACGCATTGAACGTCGGCAGCTGCTGGTCCTTCTGGCCCGAGGTGGGATCCTCCGCCAGGGTCGGCTCTTCGAGCAGCGCCGTGTAGCGCTCCGGCGCGACCAGCTCGAGCGTGCGGCGCAGCGGCCGTGGCATCAGCGCCTCGAACTGCTCGATCTTCGCGTCCAGCCCGAACGCGCGAAACCGCGCCAGCAGCAGCTCGGCGACGTGGTGTGAGCGCTCGGTTCCCGCCTCGTGGGGCGCGGCGGCGAGCAGTCGCATCTGGGCGCGCAGCGTGTCGCGCGAGGGGACCGCGCGGGCGAGCTGCTCGTGGCGCACCTCGTCGGCGATCAGCGATGCCGGAAAGCCGCGGATGGGAGCCTGGAGCGACGCAACGGTGGCGAGGGCGATGAAGGCAAGCATGCAGGGTCCAGGTGAGAGGCGGCGTTAAGGATACTCGGGAAACGGGAAACGGGAAACGTGAGATGAGGGATGCAGTTTTCGCTTCCCGTTTCCCGTTTTCTCGTTTCCCGAGTCTTATCGCGCGCTATCGATCGCCGTCCGGAGGCTGCGTGCAAGGTCGAGCGGATCGCCCTGGCCCCAGAAATGCACGAAGAAGACGCGCGGCTCCTCGCCCACCATATGGTTATGCACCGCCGTGACCCGGATCGCGGCGGTGCTGAGCGCGCGCAGCACCCCGCGGAGGTGATCCCCCGCGAGCACGAAATCGCCGGCCGTCGCGGCCCGCCCCGGAGCGAACGGCTGGAAATTGATCGCCGTGTTCATGCCGAGGGCCGCGGGGATCGGCCGTCCCTCGAGGGTGGCATGGCTTCCCGAGGTGGGCACACTGACTTGGACGACATCGCCCGCGAGGCGGCCGTGCGCCCCGAGCGCCGCGAACAGCGCGGCAGTATCGAGGCTCGCCCGGCTGGGCGCGGTGGGTGGCGACGTGGTGCCGAGCGGCGTCGACGTGAGTGCGAGCACGGCGTGGAGCTTCGTCGCCAGGTCCGCGGCGGCGCCATGCCCATGAAAGTGGACGTAAAAGACGCGGGGGGTCTCCGCCAGCAGGTGATGATGGACGGCCGTCACCTCGATGCCGCGGTCGAGCAGCGCCGGAATGACCAACGGCACTTCCCGCTCGCCGAGGACCAGGTCCCCCATCACGTCACACGAATCGGGGCTGCCGGCGAACCCCATCCACGAGGTGAGCGCGAGCCCTGGCTCCACGGCTACGCTACCGACCCGCACGTGGAGGTCCGCGCGGGGGAACGTCGCCCGGTAGGTCTCCCCTGCGGCGGGTACCGGCTTGCCGAGCGCGCGGGCCACGGCGTCCCAGGCGCCGGCGGGCTGTTGGGCGCCCAGGGCGGGCACGCCGAGAGCCAGTAAGAGGAAGGGAAGAGGTCGGGTCGTCATTGTACGATCACCGTCCCGTGCATTCCCGGGGCGTGGACCTCGCACTGGTAATCGTACGTGCCGGGGGTCGTAAACATGAAGGAAAACATTGTCCCGTCGACACTCGTCGGGTTGCCCGAACGGAACGACACCGGGCCGGCCGTCGAGGACACATTGTGCTGGTTGCACGGGCTGCAGTTCCAGGTCCACGTAACCGTGCCACCGGCCGCGATCGTCACGCTGAGTTGGCTGAAGGAGTTGTTGACCAGCGTCACGTTGGCGGTTAGTGGAGCGGTCGTGGCTGTGGCCGTGAACGCGACCGGCGAGCCGGTAAGCCCGCTCACCTTCGCCGTGTCAGCGTTCTTGCCTGCGGTCGGGCCGAGGGTGCGCGTCACCGAAGCGACGCCGTTGGTCTGAGTGGCCGGCGACGTTGGCGAGACGGAGCCACCACCGTCTCCCACGACCCACGTGACCGTGACTCCTGGCCTCACGTTCCCATGTGCATCATGGACGATCACACTGTGGGGCTGAGCCAGGGCATTGTTAATGGTGCCCGTCTGGCCGTCACCGCCGATCAGCGCCATTTGGGTTTCTTTGCCGGCGGTGGCCGTCGCGAGGATGGTCACGGGGGATCCTACCAGCCCTGTGACCGTGGCGACCGTGCCCTGCGATCCCGCGGCCGCCCCCAACGTGCGCGACACCGAGGCGATGCCGCTGCCGTTGGTCATGGTCGTCGCCAGTCCGACAGAGCCCCCACCCGTCACGGACCAGTTCACGTTGACCCCGGTGACGGGCAGGTTCTTGTAGTCGCGCACCAGGACCGACATGGGGGTAGCCAAGGTGGCAAGCACGGTGTCGGTCTGACTGCCGCCGGCGTTCGCCTGAATCGACGTCGCGCCTAGGATCTGGGAAAAGCTCGTGAAGGTGACGGGCGAGCCGGATAGCCCACTGTGGGTGGCCGTAGTGGTCTGGGTGCCCGCGTTCGGGCCCAGCGTGAGAGTCCCGGTGGAAAGGCCGTTCGCGTCCGTCACACCGGAGGATGAAACGGAGCCGCCGCCTGCGGTGACGGCCCAGGAGACGGTTGCGTTGGCGAAGGGACTGCCGTTGGCGTCCTTCACGACCACGGAGAAGGGGGTCAACGTGGCGCCTGCCGTGGCCACCTGGCTGTCTCCACTCACCTTGGCCATCTGGCTCGGCGTGGGGCCGGGGGGCGTGCCCCCCCCACCTCCCCCGCAGCCCAACCCCAGAATCGTACCCGGCACCGTGAGCGCAGCGGCCAGACGGAACACCTGCATGGCACACCTCGCTTGTTATTGAAGGAAGGAGCAACCGGCTCTTTAAGGTAGCCTCATTGGTACTTGACGGGTCGTGGGTAGTTCCGCAAGGTTGTGCGCGCCCATTTCTCTGCTACGAACTGCACACTCGGCACGGTTCCTGCCGAGCCTGGGGCGTGGCGGGCACGGGAGGATGGGAGTGGGCGCACTGGAAGGCTTTCGGGAACAAGCGGCGGAGATCCTGCGGCAGGCGAGCATCGCGCTCGGCGGCCGCACGGTTACGCTCTACCAGGTCTCCTCAGAGCCGGCCCTCGTCCCGCAGCTCTCCAGCGATCCCCACCCGGGACATCACACCACCAAGGTCGATCTCGACGCTACCCTCAACCGCTGGGGCGTCCCTATCCGTCTGGGGAGCTACTGGCTGGGCTCCCGGCCCGAACCCGGCGGACCCTGGGTGTTCGCGCCGGTAAGGACCTTGCCACCCGCTCCGCCGCCAGGCGGGGTGGAGCGTCGCAGCAGGGAACGGCTGACGCTCGAGCTCGCCGGCCTGTGCGTCGGGCTCGTCGATCGGCGTGAGAACCCCACGGCACCACCCGCGGCGGCGGGGGAGCCAGGGGGGGGGGTGTCCGGGCCCGATCCGCTCCACGAGCTGGTCATGCTGCCGGGCGTCATCGCGCACGAGGCGCGCAATCCATTGACCGCGGCCCGCGCCGGGCTGGAGCTCGTGGTCGAAGCCGTGGGCAAGATGGCCGACCTCGGGGCCGACCGGCGGCTCGAGCTGCTGGGCGAGCTTGCGGACGTGGGGGAAGCGGTGGATCGCGCCCTCGACTTCCTGCGCGCCGTCAGTGATCGTGTCCGCGGCGCGAGCCAAGGCCGGGGCCGCTTCGACGCCGTTCGCGCGGTCCGCTCGTGCGTGGAGCTGGAGCGTCGCCTGCTGGCTCACCGCGGCATCGGACTCGAGCTCCTGTCCACGCTGGAGCCGACTTACCTGGAGGGGGACCCCAACCTCCTCTACGAGATGTTGCTCAACCTCATCCGCAATGCCTCGGATGCGTCCGCAATCCGTCGCACATCGGTGCGAGTGGGTCTCGAGCGGGACGGCGAGGCGCTGCGCCTCACCGTTCGGGACCAGGGGCCCGGAATCCCCACGCATCTGCATCAGCGGATCTTCGAGTCGGGCTTCACGACCAAGGTCGAAGGCTCGGGGACGGGGCTCGCGGTCGTGCGCACCGTGGCCGAGAAGGAGTTCGGCGGGGCGGTGCGCGTGGAATCTGAGCCCGGTGCGGGCGCCGCGTTCATCGTCACCCTGCCGGCTCCGCCGCAGCGCGGCGTCCGGGCGACGGATGCGGCGTAGGGGGGGCCCGGCCTAACGAATCCTCCCGCCGCCACGTACACTGAGGGTGGACACTTTACCGAGGTTCTTCGCATGAACCGGACGTTCCACGCTCCGCTCCCCACCGTCACCGTCATCGCAGCGCTCTGCCTCGCCCTCGTCTTCCTCTCCCCGCCGGTCCGTGCGCAGGACGTGCGCGTGGACACGACCGGCGTCGGCGCGCTCATCGATCAGGGCATGACCCACTCGCAGGTGATGCAGAACCTGCAGCATCTGACGGACGTCATCGGGCCGCGCCTGACGGGCTCGCCCGCCGCCCGCGCCGCCAACGACTGGACCATGGCGAGATTCAAGGAGTACGGTCTGGATGCGCACCTCGAGCAATGGAATTTCGGGGGCACCTGGCAGCGGGGGCCGATGTGGCTGCGCATGACGGCCCCGCGTGGGCACGACGTCGTGGCCGCGAGCTGGGCCTGGGCGCCCGGCACCAACGGCAAGACGCTGAGCGGCCCCCCGGTGCGGATCGACGCTAGCACGCCCGAGAGCCTGGAAGCCAACAAGGTCAAGGTGAGGGGCGCCTGGGTGATGCTGCGCCCGCCCTCCTTCGTGTGGAACAACGACGGGCCCCCGATGTCGGCCGCCGACACCGAGCGGATGCGCGCGCAGTTCCGGGGCTTCTTCGGCGGCGGGCAGCGCCTCGACTCCGCCGCACGCGCCCGCAGAGACCAATTCACCACGGACCAGCCGTATCTCCTCAGGAACGCGGGGGCGCTCGGCATCCTGCTCGACGCCGGCAAGGAGCAGGACCTCCTCAACATGAGCGGGTCGCCGACGCGCGTCCTGCCGCTGCCCGAGCTCGTCGTGGCACACGAGGACTACGCGCTCCTCGATCGGCTGCTGCAGGGGGGGGTGGGAACCACGCCGCGGCTGGAGGCGAACATTCAGAACACGTTGAGCATGAAGGACTCGGTCCCGCAGTGGAACACGGTGGCCGAGATCAAGGGGACGGAGCAACCGGGTCAAGTGGTGATCGTGGGCGCGCACCTCGATTCCTGGGACCTGGGCACCGGTGCGACCGATAACGGCACCGGCGCCATGGCGACCCTCGAGGCCGCGCGTATCCTCGCGCAATCGGGACTCAAGCCCAAGCGCACGATCCGCTTCATCCTCTTCACGGGAGAAGAAGAGGGCCTGATGGGCTCGCGCAAGTACGCGGAGGCGCACGCCGCCGACGCCGACTCCATCCAGGCGGTGATCGTGCTCGACAACGGCGCCGGCGCGATCACTGGCATGGCCCTGCAGGGGCACTTGGAAGAGTACGCGCTGTGGCGCACGCTGCTCGCCGCTGTCCACCGGATGAACGCCGACACGATCACCGACAACGTAAAGGGTGGCACCGATCACCTGTCCTTCATTCCCTACGGCGTGCCGGGGTTCAACTTCAATCAGATCACCCGAGGCTACAACCACACGCATCACTCCCAGTCGGACACCTGGGACAAGGCGATCCCCGCGGACTTGATGCAGGCCTCGACCGTGATGGCGGTCTCGGCATACGAGTTGGCGAACCTGCCGGGGCTGCTGGCGCGCTGGGAGAAGCGGCTGCCCGTGGCGCCGATCGTGGCAGCGCAGGTATCGCCGGAGGCGCTGCGGGGCTCGAATCGGTAGCCATCAGCTGTCAGCCGTCAGCCATCAGCACGCCTTCGCTGCCGGCTGACGGCTCAGATGGTTTCCTTCAGCAGGGCTTCCACGTCCAGCGCCCGCGTGTACATGACGAGCGTCCCGTCGGGTGCGCGCGGCCACTCGTCCTCAGGGCGGTCGTGGTAGAGCTCCACGCCGTTGCCGTCGGGGTCGCGCAGATAGACGGCTTCACTCACGCCATGGTCGGCCGCCCCCTCGAGCGGGATCCCGGCAGCGATCACGCGCTGCACGGCGGTCGCGAGGGAGCGCCGGTCGGGAAACAGGACCGCGAAATGGTACAACCCGGTCGTGCCCGGCGCCGGCGGCCGGGCGCCCCGGCCCGCCCAGGTGTTGAGCCCGAGATGGTGGTGATACCCACCGGCCGAGAGAAACACCGCGTCCTGCCCGTACCGCGTGGTGACCTCGAAGCCGAGCACATCCCGATAAAACGCGAGCGCACGGTCCAGGTCCGACACCGTGAGGTGGACGTGGCCGATACGGGTGCGGGGATCGAGGCTCATCCTTTCAAGTAACGGATTCCGGTTCCCGAGAGCCATCAGCC
>CAZXKD010000103.1:0-10158 GCA_964641215.1 uncultured Gemmatimonadaceae bacterium | reverse complement strand
GTCGAGGAAGAGACGGTTGACCTGCTCAACCATGGCGCAGGGCCTCTTCGACTTCTCGCTGGGCCGCGAGCAGACGCTCGGTTTGCTCGCCCACCGCCCGGGCGTTGCTCAAGTCGGCGGTAATGCTCTCGACGGTGCCGGCGCCCGCACGCAACCGGAGCAGGTCGAGGCGGATGGTCTCGAGCGCGGCGACCACCTCACCCTGTCGCCGCCGGGCCGCCTCGCGCGCGGCCCGAAGATCGGCGACGAGGGCATCGCGCTGGTCCGCCGCCACCGGCCGGCGCGCACCCTGGCCTGCCTCGGCGATCATGCGGTCCAGGTCCTCGATCCGTTGTCGCATTTGCTGAGCCCGGGCCTCCAGGCCCTTGATCGCTGCCGGGAGGTCGCCGAGGGCGCGGCGCGTCTCCTTGGGCAGCTCGTCGAACAGCGCGTCGGCCGCCGAGCCGATGGCGAGCTCCGTCGGGCGGTTGGCGACGACGACGGGCGTGTGTTTGAGACGCCAGCCGGCAAGTTTGAACAGCCAGCGCGCGAGACCGCTGCGCCAGAAGCGCCCCCGCCTTTCCGCCCAGAAGTCTCGTCGCTCCAACGAGCGGCGGAGCGAGAGGAGGGCGATGAGCAGCGCCCCGGCGATCCCGAGCCCAGCCACGAGCCCGTTCCCCCAGATGGCGATGGCCAGGGAAGGCACTCCGACGGCGAGCGCCAGCTTCACGCCCCGATTGAAAAACGCCGGCGGCTCGGGCCCCCACTCGAAAGCGAGCTCCTCGCGCCGCCGCTCGAGTTCCGCACGCGTCGCGAGCGCGACGTCATCGGGGCCGTATCCCGCCCGCAGTAACCCGCGGGCGCGGACCCAATGGACGGTAGCCGATATCACCACGAGCACGAACCCGAATGTCACGGTCCCAAGAAGCACGCCGACGGGGCCCGCGCTCATGGCGAGCATGGCCAGAAGATTGGGAAAGATCAGCAGGGCTGCCAACAGCCCGCCGCCGATGAGCGAGCTCTGCTCGCGAGTGATCTTGCGCAGGAACACCCGCACGGGCACCGGCGTGTCTCGGGTGGCCTCGAGGGAAGCTCCAACGGCGCCGGCCAGTGCCTCGCCCGTCTCGTAGCGCTGCCCGGGTTCCTTGGCGAGGCACCGATCGATCGCCTGACAGAGAGCAGCCGGTGCTCCCCGGACGGCGGTGGCGAGCGGCGGCGCTGGAGTGGTGAGGTGCTGCGCCATGATCGCCGCGGCGCTCGGCCCTTCGAACGGCAGCTTCCCCGACAGCATGTAGTAGCCGACGACACCTAGCGAATACAGGTCGCTGCGCCCGTCCACCGCCTCGCCACTCGCCTGCTCGGGGCTCATAAAGTCTGGCGTGCCAAGCACCTCACCCACGCCGGTGCCGCCGCCGGCCTGCACCAGCCGGGCGATGCCGAAGTCGGCCACGAGCGCCCGCCCCGTCCCCCGCTCGAGCAGGATGTTCTCAGGCTTCACATCGCGATGGATCACTCCTTTGTCGTGGGCGTACGCGAGCGCCCAGGCCACCTCGCGCAGGATCCGTGCGGCCTCGGCGGGAGTGACGGGCACACGGGTCCCGATCCGATGCGCCAGCGTCTCACCCTCCACATACGCCATCGCGTAGAACACGAAGCCCCCGACTTCGTCGACGGCGTGAATGGGGACGATGTTGGGGTGAGACAACCGGGCGGCCATGCGCGCTTCGCGTAAGAAGCGCTCGCGCAGCGGTCCGTGGGCCGCGAGCTCCGGAGGCAGCAGCTTGATCGCGACCAGCCGGTCGAGCCGCACTTCGCGGGCGAGATAGACCACCCCCATCCCGCCGCGGCCCAGCTCGCGCTCCAGGGAGTAGCGGCCGGCGAGGGCCGTTTGAAAAGACAGAAACACCGGATCGAGCGTGTCCGACATCGCGGCTATCCTAAGTCTGGCGGGTGGCGGCGGTAAGGCCCAGATTGTCCCGCCTATGGCCGACCACCAACCGTACGTGCCCGCGTCGCAGTCGCCCGCCGAGCTCACGGCCCGTGCCCTGATCCTCGGGGTGCTCCTCGGGCTCATCTTCAGCGCGTCGAGCGTCTACCTCGCGCTCAAGATCGGACTGACGGTGAGCTCCTCAATCCCCATCGCGGTGCTGTCGATCACGATTTTCCGCGCCCTCGGCAGAACCTCGATCCTCGAGAACAACATCGTGCAGACGACCGGCTCCGCCAGCGATTCAGTTGCGGCCGGCGTCGTGTTCACGATCCCGGCCATCCTCTTGATGGGCTACGACCTCGATATCAGCCGCGTGGCCATCCTGGCGACCGTGGGCGGGCTGATGGGCGTGCTGATGATGATCCCGCTGCGCCGCGCGTTGATCGTGAAGGAGCATGCCACGCTCATTTACCCGGAAGGCACCGCCTGCGCCGAGGTGCTGATCGCGGGCGAGGAGCGCGGCCTGCAGGCCAAGCGTGTCTTCCAGGCATTCGGCGTCGGGTTCGTCTACAAGTTCCTGATGGGCGGGCTCAAGCTGTGGCGCGACGTGCCGGGGAAAGCGCTCGGCTTCTACCCGGGTGCCGCCGTGTCCTCGGAGATCTCTCCCGAGCTGCTGGGGGTGGGCTACATCATCGGCCCGCGCATCGCCGGCTACCTGTTTGCCGGCGGCTGCTTCGCCTATCTCGTCCTCGCCCCGGCGATCAAGCTCGTGGGCTCCGGCCTCTCCGAGCCGTTCGGGTTCCCGCCGGTGAAGCTCATCCGCGACATGAGTCCGGGCGAGCTCCGCTCCAGCTTCGTCTTCTACATCGGCGCTGGCGCCGTTGCCTCGGCCGGGATCATTGCGCTGGCGCGCTCGCTCCCGACGATCCTGAGCTCGTTCGCCTCCAGCCTCAAGGACCTGCGCGAGTCGCGGCTCGGCCAGGCCGTGACCAGGCTGCGCACCGAGGACGACCTTCCCATCTCTCTCACCGTCGGCGGCTCCGTCGCCCTGGCCATCGTCCTGGCGCTCTTGCCGCAGGTGGGGGTGAATCTCCTGGGCGCGATCCTGATCGTCATCTTCGGGTTCTTCTTCGCCACCGTCTCCTCGCGCATCTGCGGGCAGATCGGCTCCTCGGCGAACCCGATTTCCGGCATGACGATCGCGGCGCTGCTCGGCACGTGCCTGATCTTCGTCGCCATCGGCTGGACGGGCGTGGACCACCGGGTCCAGGCGATCTCGATCGCGGCGGTCGTCGCCGTCGCGACCGCGAACGCCGGCAATACGTCGCAGGATCTGAAGACGGGATTCCTGGTCGGCTCCACCCCGCGGCGGCAACAGATCGCCATCCTGGTGGGCGCGCTCGGCTCCGCCCTCGTCGTGGGCTGGACCCTCACCTTGCTGAACCGCTCCTACACCTACCCCGTCCCCGAGACACACCCTGCCTTCAGCGCCCAGGCCCTCGCGCCCCTGGCGGGCGGGCGGGCGACCGTGGAGGTCCTGCCGCAGACGATGTCGGGCTTCCGCATCCCCGGCGGCGACTCGACGGACCGCGGCACGTACCAGGTGGTCCGCGTGTACGTGGCCACCGCCGGCGTGGCCGCGGGCAAGTACCTGATGGACCCGGCGACGCACGAGCTGCGCTACGTGCTCGACCCCGGCATCGGCGGGCGCGTGCACGAATACGCCGGCCGCGCCATCCCGCGGCTCGACTCCCCCAAGGCCACCATCATGGCGCTCATCACCGACGGCATCCTCACCCACAAGCTGCCGTGGGCGCTGGTGCTGCTCGGCGTGTTCATCACGATCGCGATCGAGCTGATGGGCGTGCAAGCGCTGCCGGTCGCGGTGGGCGTCTATCTGCCGATCTCCACATCCTCCGCGATGTTCGTGGGCGGCGTGGTGCGCTGGCTCATCGAGCGCCGCGCCCACGCCGCGCAGCAGTCGATCGCGGAGCTCGAATCGGGCCCGGGCGTGCTGTTCTCGAGCGGCTTGATCGCGGGCGGGGCGATCTGCGGCATCGTGCTGGCCGCGATCGCGGGTGCCCTCGGCTCCGCGGACGCCCTCGCCGAGAAGGTGCCCGTCTTCCACGCCCTTGGAACCTTGGCCGACTCCAACCTGCTCGCCTTTGCGCTGTTCGTGGCGTTGGGCGCGCTGCTCTACCGGGTCGGCTCCCTGAAGAGCTGAAGCGATGGAGGGGGGGGAGCGGATCGTCTCGCTGCTCCCGGCGGCCACGGAGATCGTCGCGGCATTGGGAGCGACCAATCGCCTTGTGGGCATCTCACACGAATGCGATTACCCACCCGCGGTGTGCAGCCTGCCGCGCGTCACGCGCACGAGCGTGGAGGCATCGCAGCCGTCCGGAGCGATCGACCGCGCGATGGCACGGGCGAAGGCGAGCGGCGTCTCCCCAATTCGTCTCGACCGAGAGGCGCTGCGGCTACTCGCTCCCGACGTGATCCTGGGCCAGTCGGTGTGCGCGGTCTGCGCGGTGGGTGGGGGGGAGCTGGCCGGTGCCCTGGCGGTATTGGATCGGAAACCGCGCGTCGTCACTCTCCACGCCCACACCCTGGACGGCGTATTCGCCGATATCCGACGCGTGGGGGAAGCATTGGAGCTCGCCGACGAGGCAGAGGAGCTAGTCGATGGTATGCGCTATCGATTGCGCCGCCTGCAGGAGCGTCGCGCGGAGCATACCACGCACGACACACCACGCACGTTGGTTCTCGAATGGCTGGACCCGCCGTACGTGGCCGGCCATTGGGTGCCGGAGCTCGTGACGGCCGCCGGAGGGGAGGATGTCGGCGCCGATCCCGGCGAACCCTCGCGGCCGCGAACCTGGCGTGAGCTCGCGGCGCTGGCGCCGGATGTCGTCGTCGTGGCCCCGTGCGGTTTCGACGTGCCGCGGGCACAGCGTGAGTACGCCGCCGTGATTGACCGGGATGCCCGGGTTCTCTTCCATCGCCGCGTGGAGTTCCTGGACGGCAATGCCTATACTTCGCGCCCCGGGCCGCGGTTGGCCGATGCGGCCGAGCTCCTATCGCAGTTGATCTCCGGTTGACCGCCCGGTGATCATGCCGATGCCAGACGTGCATCCCTAGGGGGAGGCCGATCGCGCCATCCCTCGGTAACTTCATGTTCCAACAGGGCAAGCCCTGGATGCCGTGGCGCCGGCGTGGCGTCCGGATCACCCTCTGACGGCGGCCGTCATGACCCAGACGTTGGGCTTTCTCAAGAAGCTGCTCGACACGCCCGGTCCTTCCGGCTTCGAAGCCGCCCCCGCGCGCGTCTGGCGCGAGGAGGTGCAAGGCTTCGCCGACGAGGTGCGAGCCGACACGCACGGCAACTCGATCGCGGTCGTGAACCCCCAGGGAGTGCCGCGGCTGATGTTCGCGGGGCACGTGGACGAAATCGGCCTGCAGGTCACCCACATCGACGACGAGGGCTATCTGTACTTCGCCGGCATCGGCGGTTGGGACTCCCAGGTGCTGGTGGGCCAGCGGGTGGTGATCGCCGGGGCAAAGGGGCCGGTGAAGGGCGTGATCGGCAAGAAGGCGGCGCATCTGATGAAGAAGGAAGAGTTCGAGAAGGTCTCCAAGATCGAAGACCTGTGGATCGACATCGGCGCGGCGAACAAGACCGAGGCGACGGAACGGGTGCGCATCGGCGACGCCGGCGTGCTCGACGCGGTGAGCCTCGACTTCCCCAACGGCCGGATCGTCTCACGCAGCATCGACAATCGGATCGGCGCTTACGTGGTTGCCGAAGCGCTGCGCCTGTTGGCGAAGAGCCGGCCCAAGCACGCGGGCGTCTTCGCGGTGGCCACGACCCGGGAAGAGATCGCCTGGTCGGGAGGCGGGGCCCGCACCAGCGCGGTGGGACTCGACCCGCAGGTCGCGCTGGTGGTGGACGTGACGCACGCGACCGACTGGCCCGGCGCCGAGAAGAAGCTGAGCGGCGACCACAAGCTGGGCGGCGGCCCCGTGTTCTCCCGCGGCTCGGCCACGCATCCCCAGGTGTTCGACCTGCTGGTTGCCTGCGCCGAGGAGGAGAAGATCCCCTACACGCTGCAGGCCGCCCCGAGGGACACGGGCACGGACGCCGATGCGATCTATAACGCGATGCGCGGCATCCCGACGGGGCTCGTGTCGGTGCCGAACCGCTACATGCACACGCCCAACGAGATGGTGGCGCTGGTGGATCTCGAGCGAGCGGCGCGTGTGCTCGCGGCGTTCGCCCGCAAGCTCACCGCGGCGATCAGCTTCGTCCCCTAACCCTGCTGCTTCAGGTCGGTCATTGCCGCCTGGGCGGCCGCCCTGACCGCCCGGTCGCCGTCGCCGGCGAGTCCCTGCAGCGTTCCCACCGCGGCGGGCGTGCCGGCGAGGCGCAGCGCCTCGACGGCGGCGAGGCGCAGCGGGGTCGGCCTCCGCCCGATGAGCTTGCCGGTGGGCTGCACGAACTTGATCAGGGCGTGCACCGCTTCTGGGCTGCCGATACGCCCGAGGGCGAGCACCAACTCCCGCACCACTTCGGCCTCCTTCTCCTCTTCCAACGCGCTCGTCAGCAGCATCGCCAGCGGGCTCGCCCGGCGCCCCCCGACGCCGAGGGCGACCTGCTGCCGCACCCCTGGGGACGGGTCGCGCAGCGCCCGGCGCAGCGGCTCGGCCGTGTTGCGGCTGCCGATCTTGGCCAGCGCCAGGGCCACGGCTTTGCGCACCCGCTCGTCCTGGTGCTCCAGCTGCTTGGCCAGCTGCGGCACCGCGTCCACCACCCCCAACTCACCAGCCAGCTCGGCGATGTTGCGCACCACGAACCATTGGTGATGGCCGAGCAGGTGCACCAGCTGGTCGGCGCCGTGCGGCATCTGAGCCAGTGCGCTGAAGACGTGACGCCGCTCTTCCATGCTGGGCGCCTCGACGAGCCTGTCGAGCAGCACCTCCGCGCCGTCGGCGCCGGCGCGTTTCAGCGCGACGATCGCGTCCGCCCGGTAGCCGGGCAACCCGGTGAAGTGGGCCAGCGCCTGGAGCGTCGATTTGGTGAACATGCGTTTCAGGGCGATGCCGTACATCCGCCGCGCGCTTCCCTCGGCGACCGTCAGCTCGAGACGCACGGTGCCGCAGATGATCCGCAGCACGCGCTCGAACTTGCTGGCACTGGCTGCCTCTTCCACTTGCCGCACCAGCACCGCGAGCGTGTCCCCCACCGCGTCGCCTTGCGGCTGTAGCTCCAGGATGGCCAGCACGTCGAGCGCGTCCTTGGTGCGTGCCGCGGCGGGTCCGAAGACGCCGCGCGTCTCGTCGCTCACGATCGGGGGCAACATCGGCTCGAGAAGCGGTTCATCTTCAGCAGGCGCTGGGGGTGGGGGACCGGCCGACCCCGCGGGGACGACGGGGGCGGCTGGGGCCGGGGGGGCCGGGGGGCCGGGCGACTCGGGCATCGGGGAGATCTGGTGGACGTCGCCGGCGCCCGCCACCGGGGCGGCTGGAGAGGCGATATCGCCCATGGGATCGCCGCGCAGCAGCCCTCCCGTCCCCAGCGAATCAGCGCGGGCCGGCGTTGGCGCGGACGGCGGCGCCGCCGGCGGCGAATCCGTGATTCGGGCTATCGACACCGAGAGGTGGGTGGCGCCGGCGGCCTTGAGGCGGGCGCCGAGGTCCTCCTCCCAACCCGGTTGATCGGCCAGCGCCCGCAGCAAGGCGAACACCTGGCCCACGGGGGTGCCCTGCGGGATCGTCACCTCGCTCACGCCGTGAAGCTCGAACCGCCGCAGCAAAGGGTCCAGCTGTAGCCCGTCGATCGGCAAGCCGTTCACCACGATCCGGCCGCCGGCCGCCCGTACGGTGGCGCCCTCCTCCTGCAGCATGGTCACGAGCGCGCGGAATTCCCGCTTCTGATCCTCTCGCTTCTCCGGATCGCGAAACAGGTCCACGGCCCGCGCCAAATGCGCGGCGAACGTCTCGGCGGCGAACGACATGGGCCCCAAACTTAACGATCGGTCACAGCGTGCGGCAACGCGCGGCCAGCGCGGCGGTCACGGCGGCGGCGCGCACGGGTGTCCCCGGAAGGGCGAGGGCGAGCGACAGCTCCACGAGCGGAGGAGGTGCGAGTCCCAGCGGCGCCAGACGCTCGGGTGCCGCGAGCAGCCGGGGCAGCGGCTCGTCACACGCGAGCCGACCCGCGTCGAGCACCAGCGCCCGGTCCAGTGTCTCCGCGGCGAAGCCGAGATCGTGGGTGATCACGAGCAGGGTGGTGCCGCGCGCCGCCCGCTCGCCGATCGCTCGAGCGACCCGGCGCTGCAGACCCCCGTCCAGCCCTGCCGTCGGCTCATCAAGCACGAGCAATGCCGGCTCGAGGGCGAGCGCCCCGGCGAGCGCGGCGAGCTTGCGAAACGGCGGGGGCAGATCATACGGGTGCTCATCCGCGAGCGGAGTGAGCTCGAGGAGATCCAACGCGGCAGCGGTGAGTCGTGCGCGGTGCGCGGGGTCATGCCCGAGCTCCCGAGGGCCGAACGCGACATCCTCGCGCAGCGTCCGGGCGAACAACTGTTGGTCCGCGTGCTGGAACACGGAGCCGACCCGGCCCCCTCGCGCCAACTCTTCGGGGCGGCGGCCGCGAGTGTCCCAGTCGCCGACCCACACGGTGCCGGCGCTGGGGTACAGCAGCCCCGTGACCAGCCGGGCGAGCGTGGACTTCCCCGCTCCGTTGCGCCCGAGCAAAGCGACCCGCTCCCCGGCGCCGAGTGTGAACGACACCTCGCGGAGCACGGGCGTCCCGTCACCCCCGGCCAGGTACGCGAACGAGACGTCCTCGAACCGCAGGGCCGGCGGAGGTGGGAGGGGGGGGGAGAGTGTCATGGCCCTACGCGGCGAGCCGCGGCGTCGGCGACCGTGAGGGGGAGCGGCGACGGGCAGCCGGCCGCGCGCCACGCACGCGCCACCGCCGGCCCGCCAGGTCCGTCGCGCCAGAACGTCTCGTCGGCCAGCACCTCGGGCGGCGGACCCGCGCGCCCCACGCGCCCTTGCTCGAGCCACACGACCCGGTCGGCGAACAGCGGAACAGCGTCGAGGTCACTGGTCGCGACCACGACGCTCGCTCCGTCCTCGCGCGCCAGCGTGCGCAGCAGCCGCCAGCAATCCTGCGCGCCGGACGGGTCGAGCTCCGCAGTGGGCTCGTCGAGGAGCAGCAGGCCGGGCTCCATGGCCAGAGCGCCGGCGAGGATCACGCGCTGCAGCTCACCACCCGAGAGCGTCGCCGGGTCGCGCGCGGCGAGGGCTCCGACCTGCAGACGCGCCATCGCGCGATCGACCGCCTGCCAGATCCGCTCGATCGGCCACCCGAGGTTCGCCGGCCCGAAGGCCACTTCGTCGCGTACCGTGAACGCCATCCCGGACACCTGCGTCCACGGGGTCGGGAGCACGATCGCGCTCGCCGTCTCCCGTTCCAGGGTTCCCGTCAGCCGTCCCCCGATCACCCGTGGCGCCAGACCCGCGGCGACAAGCAGCAGCGTGGAGGCGCCGGCGCCGACGCTGCCGACCAGCGCGACCACCTCTCCCGGCGTCACGGTGAGCGAGACGTCGGTCAACGCGGGTCGTTCCGTGGCGGGATACCAGAAGCTCACGCCGCTCAAGGTCAGCCGCGTCACCGCAGTCTCCAGGCGAGCGCGAGCCCGCAGGCGAGCACCAACACCCAGCGGGTACCCCGTTGCAGCGCCGAGTCGGCAGGCGGGGCGAGCGGGGTGCGGCGGTGGCCGGCCCCGAGCCCGCGGGTCTCGAGCGCGAGGGCCCGCTCGTCCACCTCGTGCAACGCCGACAACACGAGCGGCAAGGCAAGGGCGCGAAGCGCGCGGAGCCGTGCTAACGGGGCGCCGCGCGGCGACAGGCCGCGGCAGCGCTGCGCGTCCACGATACGCCGGGCCCGCTGCCGCAGCACCGGGACAGCGGAGAGGGTCGCCGCGAAGAGGTAGGCGGTCGGCGCGCTCCAGCCGGCCGCCACCAGCGCTTCCACCAGTCGCGCCGGCGGCAGCACCGCCACGAGCCAGACGAAGCTCGCGATCATCGTCGTGAGCCGGACCCCGAACACCAGCATCCCAGCGACCCCGTGCAAAATGAAGAGGAAGAGCCAGAATGGCGCGGCGGTGAGAAGCGCGGGCAGGAGCACGCGCCGCGGCCCCGCGGCGGCCGCGAGCCCGGCCGCGGCCAGCCTCGGCATCAAA
>CAZXKD010000102.1:0-10242 GCA_964641215.1 uncultured Gemmatimonadaceae bacterium | reverse complement strand
GCTTCTCCATCCCGTCTGGCACCTGCGTGGCCCACAGGGCCAGGGCCTCATCCGCTGCATGGTGGTCGCCTGCCTGGAACAGCGCCTGCGCATTCTCCCATAAGGCGCCGGCACCGCCCCCTGCGGCGTACGCCCGGGCGAAGCGCGCCGCTGCCTCGGCTGGCTGACCGGCGCGCCGATAGAGCTGGCCTGCGGCCATCGCGGCGTCGGCGCGATCCTCCAGCGCCAGCACCTGCTCGTAGGCGTGCAAGGCTTCCTTCTGCTTGAACACCATCAGATACGCGTCCCCCAGCAGCATCCATGCATCGGGATTGCCCGGGAATCGCACGGCCGCCTCCTTGGCGGCGGACAGCGCGCCAAACCGGTCCTCGATGGTGCGACTCAGCGCCACGAGGGCGGGATAGGACTCGCCGAAGGCGGGGGTGAGGGTGCAGGCGAGCCGCAGCCACCGCGCGGCGCGACGCGGCGCGTGGCCCTGACAAGCGGCCGCGCGGCGCACCGCGAAGCGGGCGAGCGCGGAGCGGAAGGATCGCCACATTGCTTGATAATGGTTTTGCACCCGGTGAGATTGCAACCTCGTCATGGCACCGAGGGGAGGACTCGGACCGGATCGCGCACCGCTGGCCGGGCGGCGCATCGTGGTCACGCGCCCGCGCGAGCAGGCAGACGACCTGGTGCGGGCGCTGCAGGTCCTCGGCGCCGACGTCGTCCCCGCGCCCGCGATCCGCATAGAGCCCCTGGCCGACCTGCGGCCCCTGCGCCGCGCGCTGTCCCGTCTGGCGGACTACCGCTGGACCGTCTTCACGAGCCAGAACAGCGTGCACGTCGTCTTCGAGAGCTTGCCGGCATGGGGGCTCTCCGCCCGTGACTTCGTCACGACCCAAATCGCAGCGATCGGTTCGGCGACTGCCGATTCCCTCACCACCCGCGGCGTGCGCGTGGACGTGCTCCCCGACGGGTACGTCGCGGAATCGCTGGTCGCCGCTCTCGCGTCTCGGGGCGATCTCCGGGGGGCGCGGGTCCTGATCCCTCGGGCCGAGACCGCGCGCGACGCGCTCCCCGACGGGCTGCGCGCCCTGGGCGCGGCGGTCGACGTCATCCCGGTGTATCGCACGGTCGGCGCGCTGGGGGAAGGGGATGGCTCGAGGTTGGCGACGGAAATACTGGCCGGCCGGATCGACCTCGTCACCTTCACCTCCTCCTCCACCGTCCACCACTTCGTGGAGGCGGTCGGCGCGGCGGCAGCACGCTCCGGACGGTTCGGTGCGGCCGTCATCGGCCCGATCACCGCGGCAACGGCCCGCGGCTATGGGCTGGCGGTGAGGATCGAGGCGGCCGAGTTCACGACCGCGGGGCTCGTCGACGCCCTGGCCGCCTATTTCCGTCGGGAGACCGCGAGCGGGAAGGAGTCGTGAAGAGCCTGAGGCTGGGAACGCGGGGCAGCCGGCTGGCGCGCTGGCAGGCGGAGTGGGTGAGCGGCAGGCTCGCGGCGCACGGCGTGCCAAGCGAGATCGTGGTCATCAGGACCCGTGGCGACGCCGAGGTGGATCGACCCTTGCACCAGATGGAGGGAAAGGGGTTTTTCACCAAGGAGATCGAGGAGGCGCTGCTCGACGACCGCATCGACGTCGCCGTGCACTCGATGAAGGACCTGCCGACCAAGCTGCCGGCGGGGCTGGAGCTGGGGGCCGTTCCCGAGCGCGCCGATCCCGCGGACGTGCTGGTGGCGCGTGTGGCCGCGGTGACGGCCTTGACACAGCTGCCGGCGCAGGCGCGGCTCGGTACCTCCAGCCTGCGACGCGTGGCCCAGGTGAAATACCTGCGTCCGGATCTCGAGGTGGTCTCCCTGCGCGGCAACGTTCCCACGCGAGTGGACACAGTCAGAACGGGGGGGTCGCTCGACGCCGCGCTGCTCGCGTTCGCGGGGCTCAGCCGCCTGGGGCTCGGCGACGCGATCGCCGCCAAGCTTGATCCCCTCGAAGTGATGCCGGCGCCGGGGCAGGGGGCCCTGGGGCTGGAGCTGCGCGCCGGGGACCGCCCAGTGTCGGATGCGCTGCGGCCGCTCGACCACGCCCCGAGCGCGCAGGCGGTGACGGCCGAACGCACCATGCTCGCGGCGCTGGGCGGCGGCTGTCAGGCGGCCGTGGCCGCGTATGTCGGAGAACGGACAACGGAAATCGGCAGACGACTCTACGGTCGAGTCGCGGCTCCCGATGGGACGGTCCAGCTCACAGCTTCGGCGGGCATCGATCCGGCCCGACCAGCGGCCGCCGGCGAGGCCGTCGCCCGCTTGCTCGAGGCGCTCGGGGCGCTAGAGTTACTCGCGCGATGAGCCAGTTCCCGATCGTCCGGCTGCGTCGGTTGCGGCGCACGCCGGCGCTGCGCCGGCTGGTACAGGAGACGCACCTCGTCCCCGCCCAGCTCGTCTGGCCGCTGTTCGTGCGCCACGGCGAAGGCACGCGAACCGAAGTCGCGGCGCTGCCGGGCGTGTTCCAGACTTCGCCGGACGAGCTCGTCAAGGATGCCCAACGGGCCGCGCAGCTCGGCCTGGGGGCCATCGTGCTGTTCGGGTTGCCCGAGACGAAGGACGCCACGGGCTCCGAGGCGCACGACGACCAGGGCATCGTGCAGCAGGCGATCCGTGCCGTGAAGCGCGCGGTGCCGGGGCTGGTGGTGATCGGGGACGTCTGTCTGTGCGAATACACCGACCACGGTCACTGCGGTGTGCTCCGCGACGGCGACGTCGACAACGACGCCTCGGTCTACCTCCTGGGCAAAGTCGCGGTGTCGCAGGCCCGCGCCGGCGTCGACATCGTCGCGCCCAGCGACATGATGGACGGCCGCGTGGCGGGAATCCGCAAAGCGCTGGACGCGGCCGGGTTCGCCCACCTGCCGATCATGTCCTACGCGGCGAAGATGGCCTCGGCGTTCTACGGGCCGTTCCGCGAGGCGGCGGGCTCGACGCCGCAGTTTGGTGACCGCCAGAGCTACCAGATGGCGGGCACGAACGCCGACGAAGCGATGAAAGAGATCCGGCTCGACATTGCCGAGGGCGCGGACATCATCCTGGTGAAGCCAGCCCTCCCCTGTCTCGATCTGATCCGCCGTGCCAAAGAGAGATTCGGCTCGCCGCTCGCGGCCTACCAGGTCAGCGGGGAGTACGCGATGATCAAGGCGGCGGGGCAGCGCGGCATGGTGGACGAAACGCGGGCGATGTGGGAGACGCTCTACGCGATTCGCCGCGCGGGGGCGGACATCATCCTTTCCTATTTCGCCCCCACCGCCGCAAAGCAACTGTAAAGACGTCGAACACAGGCGTCCAACAAAGGCGTCCAACGAGGACGTGAGACAACGCCTCTGTTCGACGTACTCGTTCGACGTATCTGTTCGACGCCTTTAGATCCTGGCCGGGTCTCTCGGCAGCAAGACAGTCTTCCAGAGGAGGCCGGCGATACCAGCTCCAATAAGGGGGCCGATCCAGTACGCCGCCTGACCGCTCCACTGCCACGCGATCAGCGCCGGGCCAAAGGCCCGCCCGGGGTTCATCGCCCCGCCGGTGAACGGCCCGCCGACCACCATGCAGACGAAGATCGCCAAGCCGATCCCGAAGCCGGCGATCTTGGGGGCCTCGGTGGAGATCGCCGTCCCGAACACCGCGCTCACCAGGATGAAGGTGAGCATCGCCTCGATCACGATGCCCCTGGAAAACGAGATGGTGGACGAGAGCAGCGGCGTACCGGCGGAGCTCGCGTGCACCGCGCCCCAGGGGAGCACCGCCTTGAGCAGCGCGGCGCCGACGACCGCGCCGACCAGCTGCGCGGCCCAGTATCGGCCGAGGGTGCCGGCATCCACCTTGCCGGCGACGAACAGCCCGAACGTCACCGCCGGGTTGATGTGGCCCCCGGAGATGTTCATCGTCGCCGACACGATGATCGCCATACCGACGCCGTGAGCGAGGGCAATCATCAGCGCGTTCGGCGCCCCGCTTTGGGCGGCTGCCAACCCCGCGGCGACGCTGCCTGCACCCACGAAGACGAACAGCGCCATGCCGAACAGCTCGGCCGCGAGCGGCCGGAGGGTCTTGGAATTCACGAGGGCATCCTCGATGGGAGTGAAGGCGGCGCCAATCTACGCGCGTCCCTGCGCTCGCCGCAACACCAGCGCCGCGTTGATGCCACCGAACCCGAAGGAATTGGTCACGACGACCTCCGGGTGTGCCGGCCGTCCTTCGCGCGGCAGGCAATCGAGATCGCAGGCGGGGTCGGGCTGTTGCAGGTTGATCGTGGGGGGCAGCCAGCCGTGGTCCAGCGCCAGGGCGCAGATCGCCGCCTCGATCGCGCCGCTCGCGCCCAGGGCGTGGCCGTAGTAGCCCTTCGTGCCGCTGACCGCGAGACGGTACGCGTGCTCGCCGAACACCTGCTTAATCGCCGCGGTCTCCGTGCGGTCGTTGAGCGGCGTGGAGGAGCCGTGGGCGTTCACGTAGCCCACCTCGTGCGGCGCGACGCCGGCGTCTTCCAGGGCGAGGCGCATGGCGCGCGCCGCCTGGCGCCCGTCGGGCCGCGGCGCGGTCATGTGGTAGGCGTCGTTGGTGTAGGCGTGACCCACGATCTCGGCGTAGATCCGTGCCCCCCGGGCCAGGGCCCGCCCTCGCTCCTCCAGCACCAGCACCGCCGCACCCTCTCCCATCACGAACCCGTCCCGGCCGGCGTCGAAGGGGCGCGAGGCGGTCCCCGGATCGTCGTTGCGCGTGCTCATCGCCCGGATGTTGCTGAACGCGGCGAACGTGAGCGGCGCGAGCGGGGCCTCGGCGCCGCCGGCCAGCATCACGTCGGCGCGACCGTCGCGTACTACATGGAACGCCTCGCCGACCGCTATCGTCCCTGAGGCGCAGCTCATCGCGTTGGTAGCGTTAGGCCCTGTGAAGCCGAACTCGATCGCGATGTTACAGCTCGCCGCCCCGGGGAAGACGGCGAGCGCGAGCGACGCATCGAGCCCGCGCGGCCCCTCGGCGAGGAACTTCGGGACCTGTTGCTCCGCGAACGCCACCCCGCCCAGCGCCGAACCCATCATCGCACCGATGCGGTCGGGATCCTCCCGCTCCGCCGTCAGCTCGGCGTCCGTGAGCGCCAGCCGTGCGCTGATGACGGCGAGCTGGGAGAAGCGGTCCAGCCGCTTGGCCCGCTTGGCGTCGAGATGGTCTTGCGGGCGGAAGTCGGGGATCTCCGCCGCCATGTGGCTTCGAAACGGGGACGGGTCGAACCGCGTCAACGTCTGCACCGCCGAGCGGCGGGCCTGCAGTCCCTGCCAGAGCCCGTCCGCGGCCGTGCCGATGGGGGTCACGACGCCCACGCCGGTGATGACGACCCGCCGTCCGTTGCTCACTGTGCACCTTCAGCGAACCGTTTGATGCCCGCCAGCGTGCGCGCGGCGATGCCGTGGATGAACACCGGACCGATCACCAGCGCGGCGACTGCGGGGCCGATCAGCGGCCATGCCGGGCCGCTCCACGAGTGAACCAGCTCCACGTCCGTGCCCCCTGTGCCCCCTGTGCCCCCTGTGCCTCTGAGCCTCCAGATCACGTCCAAACCGCGTGTGATACCCCGGACGTGACGGTAGCGGATCTCTCGCCGGGCGGAATCGACCGTCATCTCCGACACCCACCATGTGGGCCAGCGCAGGGGCGCTTCATTTTCCCCTCCGAACGGCCGCCACGCCGCCATCTCGACAATCCCGCCGCTCGGCCGGCGCTCCAGAAACCGCACCCAGCGGTAGTGGGGCAGAATCGCGGGCCAGCGCTCTACGTCGCAGCCAATCGCGAACACTCGATCGAGCGGTGCTCGTATTGAGATACGATCAACGGTGATCATTCGGTTCGCGAGCTATCAGCCGTCAGCCATCAGCCCGCAGTCGCCACAACTGATGGCTGATGGCTGATCGCTGATGGCTGCCAGACCGCGACCACGCGGGCGAGGGGAGCGTAGTACACCTCCGCCACTACTCCGGCGTCGCGTACCATGGTGTCAAGCTCCGCGCGCGTGAAGCCGCGCCGCAGCGACACGATGGCGTCCCGGCGGGTCACAGTGTGCAGGGCGAGCGGGAACGACACCGCCCACATCCCTGCCATGGCGAGGCGCGAGCGCCGCAGGTCCGCCACCACCACGGCGCGCCGGGCGATGCCATCGAAGGCGGCGATCCAGCGCACGCACCGCTCCCGCGGGAGGTGATGCAGCACCTGGCTCGCCAGCACGACGTCCACCGAGCGCGGGGCCAGGGGCAGAGCGTCGCCGTCGGCGAGGATCGCCCTGACCCCGGCTGTGCGGGCGAGCCCCGCGGCCGCGGGAATCCGCTCGACACCCAGCAGCTCGAGCTCCACCCCATGGCGCTGCGCCGCTCGCCGCACGGCCCGCGGAATGTCGCCACTCCCCGTGCCGACGTCGAGCAGCGTCCATCGAGCCTTACCATTCCCCCTTCCCCATTCCCCTTTCCCTGCCTTTTCGAAGATCGGTTCCAAGGCGCGAGTCACCGCCCGCGTTCCCCCGAACATGGCATTGAGGCGCTCGAGGTCCCGCAGCGCGGCGCGGACTAACCCGGGGTCGGCGTGCGGGTCGTCGAGCAGCTCCGTGCCGAGCATCAGCCGCCCGCCAGGTTGGCGTAGCCGCCGCGATAATAAAGGAGAGGGCGGCGGTCGGTGACTGCCCCGCCGGTGACGAGTCCCAAGAACACGGTGTGGTCCCCCCCCGGCATCGACGCCTGCTTGGTGCACTCGATATGGGCCAGCACGCCGTCCAGCACCGGCAGCCGCTGCTTGTTCTCGTGATAGCCGAGGCCGTCGAAGCGGTCTTCCTCGTCCTCGGCGAAGCGGCGGGAGATTGCCTCCTGGTCCGCGGCGAGGATATTGACGACGAACCCGGTCGCGGCGTGGAGGGCTTCGTGCATGTCGTGGCGGTGATCGACACACACGAGCAGCAGCGGAGGGTCGAGCGACACCGACGCGACCGAGCTTGCCGTCATGCCGAGCACGCGCCCGTCCGGCGCGCGGGTGGTCACGATGCTGACGCCGGTCGCGAACCGGCCGAGCAGCTGGCGGAATTGGGCGGGCTCGACGCCGGATGCGCTTACCACAGGAGCCGGGCCAGGGTTCGGGGGGCGAGCACCGCGCGGGCCGGCACGAAGTTGCCGGTCGCCCCCACGACAAGATCCCCGAGATCCGGGCGCCGCGCCAGCCGCCCGATGACTCGGTTGGCGAGCTTCGGCCAGCCGACGCCGAGTCCGATGAGTCGCTCGAGGACCCACTTGCCGGCGAACGTGCGGCGTCGCGCCCGCGCGTAGGACCGCAAGTCCGTGGGGAGGAGAGGACCACTGCCCCCGCGCGCGAGCGCGGCAATGAGACAGTCGGCCGCGAGTTCGGCCCCGCGCAAGGCGCTGTAAATCCCCTGGCCGGTGAACGGATCGAAGAAGTCCGCGGCGTCACCCACGAGACAGGCGCCCCCGCCGTCGCTGACCGGGTGGCGCGACCACTGCGCGAACGGCCCGGTCGCGAGCACCGGGCGCACCAGGCGCGCCCTCTTGAACCGACCCCGGAGCGCCGGGAAGCGTTCCAGCTCCGTAAGGAATCGCGTGGCGGTCGTCCGGCCGCTACCGCGCACGGCGACGAGCGGCAGGACGAGCGCGACGGTCGTCTCCCCCCGCCCGATCGGGCCGAGGCCGACGTACCCGAGGCGGCTCACGTGCATCTCCCCCAGCTCTTCAACGCCCGTGACGTCGGCCACGTGGGCCGCGAACGCGAGGCGGCGGGGCCGGCCACTCCGCCGCAAGCGCAGTCGGCGCGCCACGACGGAGTGCAGTCCGTCCGCCCCCACGACCACGCGGGCTCGATACGCCTCCTGCCGCCCGCCTCGCGAGCGCACCATGACACCGCCCACCGCGCCTCGATCATACATGAGGTCTTCGACCGCCGTCTCCTCACGCACGATGGCGCCGGCCCGCTCTGCTGCCTGGCGCAGGATCGTATCCAGCACGGGGCGGGGGAGCGCGAGCCCGCAGGGCCGAGGGCTGGGCCAGCGGTGACGGGCGCTGAACCGCCCGACCATCACGGTGCCGTCGGGCGCGACCACTTTCATGCCGTACAGCCGCGCCGGCGCGGCCCGCTCGACCTCGGCCAGCGCGTCGCGATCCAGCCGCCCGAGTAACCGCGTTGTCTCCGGACTCAGGTATTCGGAGCAGGGCTTGTCGCGAGGGAACCGGGCGCGGTCGAACAGCAGCACCTCGGCGCCGGCGCGGGCGAGCCGCAGGGCGGTCGCGGACCCGGCGGGCCCGGCACCGACCACGATGGCGTCGAACCGCCTCACGCGAGGATCAGCGAAGCAGCAGTCCGCCGAGCGCGACTGCAGCGCCAGCCAGCGTCGCCGCCAGATTCACACCGTCGTTGTCCAGCCATCGCCGACCTTTGACGAGCACGACCGGTTCGTGGCACACGGTGCCGGCGCGCTCCGTCCGTGCGGCGCAGGAAGGACACTCGAACCCTGCCTGAACCGTGGCGCCGAGCAGGGAGTCCGCGAGCATTCCGACCACCCCGGCCACCACCGTGAGGGCGGCCGACGCCGGGGCGGCGCCATCGGGTTGCAAGAGCGAGGCCAGGCCTGCCATCCCCACAGCCCCCGCCACCCCGCCGAGTGTTCCCAGCAGCGTGATACCCCCTGAAGTGCCTGCCGGCACGGGCGTCCACGTGGTGACCAGGCGCGGCGGCCAGGGGGAAAAGGAGCCGATCTCCGTGGCCCACGTATCGGCCGTCGCGGCGGCCAGCGCGGCCACCGCGACCGGCCACGCTCCCAGGAGCGCCGCGGCGGCGGTAATGCCCCCGTTGGCCAGCACTTGGCGCGCCGTGCGCTCGCCGCCGCTGCCGCCCGCCACCTGCGTGAGCACGCTCCCGGAAACGAAAAAGGCGAGGAGCACTAGCAGCCCTCGCCAACCCAGCCCCCAGCCGACCGCCACGCCGACGCAGAGAGCGGCTGCAAGGCCGCCTCGGGTCAGCCACTTCACTCGCCGAACAGCTCGTGCAGCAGCCGGTGCTTGAGCTCCGGCGGCGCACCCTGGGCGCGGCACCGGGTCCGCAGAAACAGCAGGAACATCTCCTCGAAGTCGAAGTGCTCCCCGCAGGGCTCGCACTCGGCCAGGTGATCGCGGATCTGTCGCTCCGTCTCCGGGGTCAGCTCCTTGTCTAGGAACTCGTACAGATGCTCTTCGCACTGGCGGCAGTTCATGCGGGACTTCCTTTGATGTAACCCATGCTCACGGCGTACTGGTACAGCTTCCCCTGCAGCGCGTGCCGGGCCCGGAACAGCCGTGACTTCACGGTCCCCACCGGCACGCCCAGGATCTTGCCGATTTCCTGGTAGCTCAACCCTTCCACGTCGCTCAGCACCAGGGTTTCCCGGAACGCTTCCGGGAGCTCATCGATGGCCTTGAGCACCTCGTCATCGACGATCTGGTCGAAAAAGGCCCCCTGAGGGTCGTCGTCCTGTACCTCTCCAAACACCGCGAAGGGCTCGATGGTGTCCACATCCACGGTTTCGGGGTGACGGGTGCGCCGCCGGTATTCATTAATAAAGGAATTGCGCAGGATGGTGAGCAGCCACCCCTTGGCATTGGTCCCCTTCTCGTATTGGTCCCAGGAGCGATACGCTTTGAGCATGGTCTCCTGGACCAGGTCGTCGGCGTCGGCGGCGTTGCCGGTCAGGCGCAAGGCGACGCGGTACAGCGCGTCGAGGTGGACCAGGGCTTCCTGCTCGAAGCTGGCCCGCTTCTGATCGACGGGGGTGGGCGTCGGAGTGGCCATACGTCCTTGAAGGCTGACGCGGTCGCTCGGGTTCCGCAAGCTCCATTCCCAGGACGTTGGAACGGGGCTAGGTTTCGCGCGCCGTGGTCCACAGCATCCTCCCCCTCGTTGTACTCGAAGCGGTCCGCAACCTCGACACCCCCGTCGAGGACGGCCTCGCCGAGTTCGCGGATGAGCTTCTGGTCAAGCGGCTCGGCCTCTCCAGCACCGTCGCCATGCAGCTCGCCCAATACGAGGCGCTAGTGCGCCGCGACGCCCGGGTCGACCCCGCGCATGTCGAAGCCCTGCTGCGTCTGGTGGGGCGGCGTCCGGACGCGGACCTCGTATTCGCCGACGCGGGACGGCGCGCCGCGCGGCGCGCGGTGCGGCGGCTCTTCGTGGTGCCCCGACTCGCGGCACGGCTGGCC
>CAZXKD010000101.1:0-10271 GCA_964641215.1 uncultured Gemmatimonadaceae bacterium | reverse complement strand
ACCAGCAGCAGCGCCAGCCCCGCCCCAGTCCGCCGAGCGCGCCACATGCTCGGGACGGCTTACTGACACCCGCTGGTGCTCGCCGTCCAGGTGCCGCTCGCCCCGGTTACCGACCAGTTGCCCGAGCCGGCGCCCGTGGTCGGGTTGAGGGTGCCGGTCGCAATGAGGGAGGGGTCGTCAGGCGAATGGACGTTGAGGCCGGTGCCCATCAGGGTGCCGGAGAGCCGGGTCGTGCTGCTGGGCTCCACTGCGACCCCGGTCAGCGTCGTGTTATCAGAGCCGAGGGCGAGGTTCCAGACCCCGGTTGCACCACCGCTGTAGATCCCGCAGAAGACCTTGACCGCCCCGTTTTGTGTGGGAAGCGCCACGAACGACCCGTTGCCGGCGGGACCGGTGTAGGTCCCGTAGAACTGGCCGCCTGAGAACGTGCCGCTGAGCGTGTAGGCAGCAGGGACACTCGCCACCTGGAGTTGGGGCGTCCGCGTAGCATCGAACGTCCCCTGCAGGGTGATCGTCGTTCCGCCCTTCAGCTTGATGGTGCCGGTCACGCTGACCGGTGACGCTGCGGCGCCCTGCACATCGAACTGCGCCCGGCTGCTCATCAGCGCCGCGGTGGAACTCACCGTGATGGTCAATACCCCGCTCTCGGTGCCCGCTGCGAGGGTGCCGGTAAAGGTGCCTGCGGCAGCTCCCGGCCCCGTGGTCTTGTCGCTCTTGCAGGCGGCCAGGGCCAGACCGGCCAGCAACCCGAGACTCAATAGATGCTTCATCTGCTCCTCCTGGCGTGAAAAGACATGCCGTACGGGGCGCCGCGACGCTCTAGCGAGTCGCGTTTCGCCGCGGTAGTGTTGCGTTGACACCATAGGAGGGACCGGTTACTCCCGTGTGCCGGGAGCGTTATTTGGGCCATAACGTCCGCAGGGGGAAGCTATGATCCGCCTGCGCGTGCTGGGCGCGCCCGACCTCAGGGGAGCTGACGGCGCCGAGGTGCGCTCAGTCCTTGCTCAGCCCAAGCGTCTCGGGCTGCTCACCTATCTCGCGGTCAACACTCCTACCGGCTTCCACCGCCGTGACTCGCTGCTCGCGCTGTTCTGGCCGGAAGCGGACGATGCGCATGCTCGCAATGCCCTGCGCCAAGCCATCCACCACCTGCGGCAGGCCCTGGGAGAGGGCGTCCTGGTGGGCCGCGGCACCGAAGAGCTCGCCCTGGCCGGGGAGCGCCTCTGGTGCGACGCGGTGGCGTTCGTGCGGGCGTTGGCCGGCGGGGACCTGATCGCAGGCCTGGAGACGTATCGCGGCGATTTGTTGCCGGGATTCCATCTCTCAGACGCACCGGAGTTCGAACGATGGCTCGAGGGGCAGCGTGCGGGGCTCCGCGCCCGCGCGGCCGAAGCGGCATGGACGCTCGCCGAGCGGGAAGCCGCGGCCGAGCATGCAACGAGCGCGACGCACTGGGCACGCTGGGCGGCCGGGCTCGCGCCGGAGGACGAAGCCGTACAACGCAGGCTCATCGCGTTGTTGCTGCGTCTCGGAGATCGGGCCGGCGCTCTGCGAGCCTATGACACCTTGGCTACGCGGCTCGCCCAGGACTACGACGCAGCCCCAGCTGCCGAGACCAGCAAGCTGGTCTCCACCCTGCGCGCCTCGCCTGTGCCGGTCGCTCCGCCGGCAATAGCTCCCGGGCTTCAGGAACCCCTCGCTCAGCGTCCACCGCGGGCCCGGTCCCGCTGGATCATCGCTGCAGCCGCGCTAGGGGCGGGAGTCATCCTCACCGTTCTGGTGCGGAACCTGCGACCGGGCACCCCCTCGACCGGCGCCGAGGCGGCCGTCGCGGTGATGCCGTTCCCCGTCCGAGGGCGGGCCGATCTCGGGTATCTGCGCGAGGGCATGGTGGACCTGGTGAGCGCGAAGCTGGACGGCATGCCGGACCTTCGCAGCATCGACCCGCGAGCCGTGCTGGCCGCTGTCCGTGCCGACACCGCGGCGGCGCTCGATCCCGCCGAGGCGGGGCGAGTCGCCGGTCGGCTCGGCGCGGACTGGTACGTCCTCGGGGACGTCGTTGAGGTCGCCGGGCGCTTGCAGGTCACGGCGGCCCTTTTCGATCGGCAACGCGGAAGCGCTCCGGTTGTCCACGCGACGGCCGAAGGCGACGCGACTCGGGTTTTCGCGCTCACAAGTGAGCTCGCCGCCCAGCTGCTCGCCAACATCGGCCACGGGCGGGACACGACCCTGACCTCGCAGGCCGGCTTCAGCACCCGCTCGTTGCCGGCCCTCAAGAGCTATCTGGAAGGAGAGCGCGCCTTCCGGGCCGGCCATTACCTCGAGGCCCAAGAGGCGTTCCAGCGAGCCGTCACATCGGACACGGCCTTCGCGCTCGCGTACTACCGGCTCGCGGTGACCGCCGACTGGGCGGGGAACACCCTGTTGGTCGGTGCGGCGGCCGACCGGGCCATTCGACGCATGGACCGTCTCTCAGCGCTGGCGCAGAACCTGCTCGCAGCGTTCAGGCTTTACGCGGCGGCCGACGCGGATCGGGCGGAATGGGTGTACCGAGCAGTCGCGACAACACACCCGGACAACCTGGAAGCCGCCTACATGCTGGGCGAGGTGCAGTTCCACTTCAACCCGCAGCGCGGCCGGTCGTTCACCGAAGCCCGGGAGGCGTTCGAGCGGGTGCTCGCCCTCGAACCTGGAGACGGGCCGGCCCTGGTCCACTTGGCGCGCATCGCCGCCGCCGAGGGTCGCCAGGCGGAACTGGATTCCCTGACGCAGCGGTACCTGAGGCTGCACCCGCAGGCCGACCGTGCCCTCGAGATGCGGGGCCTGCGTGCCTTCGCTCAGGACGACCCCCGCGCGCGCGCGCGCGTGCTCGCGGAGCTGACTCGCGGCAGCAATGTCGATCTCGACATCGCGACGGGAAACACGGCCGTGTTCGACGCAGACTTGGCTGGCGCGGCTCGGCTCGTACAGCTCTACTTCGCCCCGGGGCGCGGACCGGGCTATATCCTTCGGGGCCACTCGAACCTAGCCCAGATCGAAGCGGCACGCGGGCGCCTAGGGGCGGCCGAAGCGGAGGCCCGGGTGCTCCTCGTCGAGGACTGGGACTGGAGCCTCGAGCTGTGGACGCACTTGGCCACGCTGTCGTTCACTGGAAGCGGCGAGGCGGAGTTACGCAGGGTCCAGGACGCGCTGGCCGGATGGCACCCGACGCCGCAGCCCACTGAGTACTTCTCGTTCGAACATCGCTCCGAACTGCCCGAGCTGCGAGCCTACTTGGTGGGACTCGTAGCTGCACGGCTGGGAGACTCGGTCGCTGCGCGGCGCTCCGCCGCCGAGCTGGACCGTTTCGCCTCGACCGGGGCGGATAGCGGCGTGGCTCGGGATCTGGCCGCGGTGGTGAGGGCCGAGGCCGCCGAGCGGCGCGGCGCCCCCGGGGAAGCGCTGCGGCAGGTCGAGCGATTCCGGTTCGACCCGCACACCCGCACCAACCGCAAGCTCTACGAGGTCAGCGGGCGGGCGCGATTTCTTCGGGCAGAGGCGCTCCACGTGCTCGGTCGCGACGAGGAAGCGCTGCGCTGGTACGCCTCGTTCCCAGACCCGAATGGCCAGGACCTCGCCTTCCTGGCGCCGGCCCGCCGCCGCACGGCGGAGATCGCCGCGCACCTGGGCCGAGGCGCCGACGCGGTCCGCCAGTATGCCCGCTTCGTCGCTCTGTGGCAGGCCGCAGATCCCGAGCTGCAGCCCGACGTGCAGCGCGCCGCGGCGGCCCTGGCGCGGCTCCGCCCTCTGACCGACTCCGCCACCCACCCATAGATTCCTCCGGGCGCCGCATCCGGAGGGGCGCATGGAGCTCGGGCTGAGAACCCGCGTCGCGCTGGTCTGCGGCAGTACCCGCGGACTGGGACGCGCGGTCGCGACGGCACTGTCCCAGGAGGGCGCCCGGGTCGCCGTCAACGGTCGCCACCAGGACGCTGTGGAGCGCGCCGCGCAGGAGATCGAGGCGCGCACCGGTCACACCGTCCTACCCTTCAAAGCGGACGTCGGCGATCCCGGACAAACCGAGCAGCTGGTGGCGCAGGTGCAGCGCGAGATGGGCCGCCTTGACATCCTGTTCTGCAATGCGAGCGGGCCACCCGCCGGCCCGTTCCGCGATCAGCCGCGCGACGCCTGGCAACGAGCCATCGAGCTCAACCTACTCTCCACGGTGCACCTCGTGCGAGCGGCCGTTCCCCTGATGCGCAAGCACCAATGGGGGCGCATCCTATGCCTGGCCTCGGTCGCGGCCAAGCAGCCACTGCCGGGGCTGATCCTGTCGAGCACCGCCCGGGCCGGCGTGCTCGGCTTCGCCAAGTCGCTCGCGGACGAGGTCGCCGCCGACGGCATCACGGTGAACGTGGTCTGCCCGGGGTTCATCGCCACCGAGCGCATCGAGGAGCTCACGGAGAAACGGGCCGAGCGCGAGCACCGCGCCTCGCAGGAAGTCATGCAGGAGATGGTGACGGACATCCCGATGGGCCGGATGGGCCGAACCGAGGAGCTCGGCGCGGCGGTGGCGTTCTTGGCCTCGGAACGGGCCAGCTATATTACCGGCGCCGTGCTCCAGGTGGACGGCGGGTTCACGCGGTCCATCTTCTGACCCTTCTCCCGTTCCCCGTTCCAGAGTCCTCATGCAAGCGATCGTGAAAGCGGAGCGCGCCCCAGGGCTCGTCGTGAGGTCGGTCCCCAAACCCTCCCCCCGGTCCGGCGAAGTGCTCATCGCCGTGCGCCATGCCGGCGTATGCGGCACCGATCTCCACATCGCCGATTGGGATCCCTGGGCCCAAAGCCGCATGAACCCCCCGGTGGTCGTCGGCCACGAGTTCGCCGGGGAGATCGTCGCCGTGGGCGACGGCGTCACCGAGCTCAAGACCGGCCAGCTGGTGACCGCCGAGGGCCACATCGTGTGCGGCCACTGCCTCCAGTGTCGCACCGGCAACAGTCACATCTGCCGCAACACCCGTATCATCGGTGTCGACCGCGACGGCGCGTTCGCCGAGTACATCGTGATGCCCGCCACCAACGTGCTGAGCCTCGACGGCATCCCGACGGATGTAGGGGCCATCATGGACCCGATGGGCAACGCCTTTCACACGGTCCTGACCGCGGACATTCCCGGCAGCAACGTGTTCGTCGCGGGGTGCGGGCCGATCGGGTGTTTCGCAGTCGGCATCGCGCGCGCGGCGGGGGCCGCCAAAGTCATCGCCTCCGACGTGAATCCCAAGCGGCTGGCGCTCGCCGAGAGAATGGGAGCCCAGGTGACGATCAATGCGGCCAAGCAAGACGTGGTGCGCGAGGTGCTGGCGGCGACCGGAAGCGAGGGTGCGGACGTGGTGTGCGAGATGTCCGGCGTCCCATCGGCCCTGCACCAAGCGTTCGCGACGGTCCGCATGGGCGGCCGCGTCCAGCTGTTGGGCCTCCCCAAGGGCGAGGTCCCCGTGGACTTCGCCAACGAGATCATCTTCAAAGGGATCACCATCTATGGCGTCATTGGGCGCAAGATGTACGAGACCTGGCACCAGATGCGGCGGTTCCTGTCGGGGGGCATGCTCGACCCGCGCCCGATAATGACCCACCGGTTCCCCCTCGCTCGGATCGATGAGGCCCTGGCGGCCATCCGGTCGGGGGACGCAGGCAAAGTCATCCTGGAGATCGCATGACCTTCGCGGGCGCGCTGCAGGCCGAGCTCGATCAGCTCAAACAGGACGGTGTCTACAAGCGACTCAACTACCTCGATTCGCCGCAGGCCGCTCGGGTCCGGATGGAGGGGCGGGGCGAAGTGGTCATCCTGTCGTCGAACAATTACCTCGGCCTGTGCAACACCCCCGCGGTCGTGCAGGCAGGGAAGGACGCCCTGGACGCCTACGGCGCCGGCACGGGATCAGTGCGCTTCATCTGCGGAACCTTCACCATCCATAGGGCCCTGGAGGCTGCCCTCGCCCGATTCGTCGGGTGTGAGTCCTCGCTCACATACGTGAGCTGCTGGAACGCCAACGAGGGGCTCTGCCCTACCCTCCTCGGCGAGCAGGACATTGTCATCTCGGACCAATCAAACCACGCCTCAATCATCGACTCTATCCGGCTCGCCAAGGCCATCACCAAGTGCCAAACGGCCGTCTACCGGCACTCGGACATGTCGGACCTGGAGGACAAGCTCAAGGCCGCCACCGGCGCCCGACGCCGGTTGATTTTCACCGACGGGGTCTTCTCGATGGAGGGGGACATCGCCCGACTCCCCGACATCGTGACACTCGCCCGCAAATGGAACGCGGCGGTCGCCGTGGACGACTCCCACGCGACCGGCGTGCTCGGCACGACCGGCCGCGGCACAGCCGAGCACTTCGGCCTCCTCGGCCAGGTGGATATCATCACCTCGACGCTCGGCAAGGCGTTGGGCGGTGCGGCTGGCGGGTTTACCGCCGGAGCGACCGCGCTGACCGAGTACCTCACGCAGCGCTCCCGACCACAGCTGTTCAGCAACGCCCTCCCCGCGACCGTCGCAGGCAGCGCGCTCGCCGCCGTCCGACACGTGGAACAGCACCCCGAGCTAGTGACGCGGCTCCATGAGAACGCCCAGTATTTCCGGGGCCAACTGGGCGCCCTCGGCTTCAAACCTCTGCCTGGGAGCACTCCCATCGTGCCCGTCATCCTGGGAGAGACCGCCAAGGCGATCCAGATGAGCGAGCTGCTGCTTGCCGAGGGGGTGTTCGTCACCGGGTTTGGCTATCCGGTTGTCCCGCAAGGACATGCACGGGTACGCTGCCAGCTTTCCGCGGCCCATACTCGCGACGACCTGGAGTTCGCCCTGCGGGCATTCCGGAAGGTCGGCCGTCAACTCGCGTTGATTTGATCGACCCTGATAGGAGGGGCGGCTTGGCAAAATAACGACACTGATGTGACAGTACACGGTTGTCCGCCTGGACCTCAAGTAGTTTCACGACTCGGCCTGTTAACCTGCTTGTGTACAACGGCCTAGCACCTTATCTTCGGACCCTCGTTTATTGAGCCAATCCTGTTGGCGGCCCTCCAAGCTCAGAGGGCTTCGGTCACTTGGGAGGAGTCGTCCCATGCGGGCACTGACGATCGTCGCAGTGGGTCTGGGCTGTGCGGCCACAACGCTTCAGGGGCAGCACACCGACCAGCTCGAGTATGGGGCCTACGGCTCGTTCACCCGCTTTGATCACCTCTACGGGTTGCCCAACCGGATTGGCGGGGGGATCCGCTTCGGTTACTTCATCTCCGACCATATCGGCATTGAAGCAGACGCCACGTGGCTGGGCCCGAGCTCCATTTCCGGGCGGGCCAGCTACCTCTTTCACACGGGCACCCTCGGCCTGGTACTGAACCTGCCCGTGGGGAATCGGGCTTCGTTCTATGCCTTGGGCGGAGTCACGCGGATCGACTATGGGACGACGGCACCCTACAACTTCCATGAGAACGGCTTCGGTGGCGGCGTCGGCTTACGATTCATGGTCAGTGACCGGGTGGGTATACGCCTGGAGGGCGGTGGGTTTTACGACCCGAGAAACAGCTCCTTGACGGGGGCGCCGACGGGTCACGTCATCGCTTCAGCGGGGCTCTCCTACCTGGGCGGCCTACCACGGACTGGCAGCTACGTCCCTCGGGCCGGCGAGCGCGACTACCAGTGGTACTGGGGTGCCGAGGGCGGCGTCATCCTGGTGAAAACGAACGCGCAAAGCTCGACCGCCGAGCCGATTGTGGGCGGCCACTGGCTGATCACGAAGCACCGCACGTCGTTGCTCGTCAGCTACGAGCAGTCGTTCTTCATCAACGACGTGAAGGCGGTGATCGCCGACCCGGCGTCGACGACCTCGTCGGTCGGTCCCGGCTTCCGGGACGTGAGCTTCAGCCGGCTGCGGCGGCTGGCGTTCGGCCTCATCGCCCACCCCGCGCAGCGGCGGGTCGAACCGTTCTTCGGCGGCGGGTTCTCCATCATGGAGGTCACCAACCCGGTCGTGGATTGCTCATCGTGCGCCACCAATGCGGAGGCCTTCGCAGCTCAGAGTCTGGCCCAGGACGCCGCCAGCAAAGCGTTCGCCTGGGTGCTTGGCGGCCTCCAGATCAACTACACGCGGCGCCTGAACGTCTTCGGCCAGTACATGATCACTTCGTCGGGCCAAGGCTTCCTGCTCAACGGCAACACCCACACGCTCCAGGGGGGGGTGCGCATCTCGCTGGGGTCGTCAAGGGAGGACATCACCGAGCAGCACTGAGCACGCGGAGGAAGTTCTCTCCCAGGATCTTCCGGACGTCGCCTTCGCTGTAGCCGCGGGCCGTGAGGGCCGCGACGAGTAGCGGGAGCGACGTCGCGTCTTTCATGGGCACCGGGAGCGCACTGATCCCGTCGAAGTCGCTCCCCAGGCCCACGTGGTCGATGCCCGCCACGCGGACGGCGTGCGCGATGTGGTCCACCAGACGGTCGATCCCCGGCACATCGAGGCCGGCGACATGCTCCCCCACGAACTTGTCAACCTCGAACGCCGACTCTCCCGGGCGCCGACGGTACCGCGCCCGGATGGAGTCCGTTTGTGGCCGCAGCCGCTGTCGTAGGGCCTCGTATTCGTGCCGGAAGCGGTCGTCCAGAAACACCGGGTAGAAGTTGATCCCGACGACGCCGCCCGTCCGGGCAATCGCCCGCAGCATGTCGTCCGTGAGGTTGCGCGGGTGGTGCGCCAAGGCCCGACACGAGGAATGGGAGGCGATCACGGGCCGGCTCGACGTCGCCAGCACGTCCCAGAAGGTCGAGTCCGAGACGTGGGAGACGTCCACCAGCATGCCCAGCTCGTTCATGCGCCGGACGACCCGCTTGCCGAACGTGGTGAGCCCACCCACCCGGTGCGGGTCCGTCGAGGCTCCCGCCCAGTCATTGCCGTTGTTCCAGGTGAGCGTCATGTAGCGCACGCCCAGGGCGTAGAGCGAGTCGAGTTTCTCGAGCGAGTTCTCGATCGCGTGCCCCCCTTCCACGCCCAGCAGCGCCGCGACGTGGCCGCGAGCCGCGGCCGCGCGGACTTCATCCGCGCTGGTCGCGAGCTCCACGTCACGGTTGCTGTCGGCCAGCGCCTTCACCACCCCGATCAGCGCCAGCGCCCTCCGGAACGCCGAGCCCGGTCCGTAGCGTGCGTCCACCCAGATGGAGAAGAACGCCGCCGTCAGACCGCCCTCCTTCATTCGCGGGACGTCCACCTGGCCGTCGGCCAGGCGCGCCGAGATGTCGTCGCGACGATCGAGCATGCGTTGGGGCGTGTCGATATGGCCGTCCACGATGATGAAAGGGGGTGGGGGAGGGGGGAGGGCAGGCTGCTGGAGTATCAGGAGCAGGCCTAGCGGGAAACCCATGGAGAGCCCTCGATCAGGAACCGCAGCGGCCAGTCGGCCCCTCCTCCGCGCGTGACGCCGATGCGGGGCGTCACGACGATCCGCCAGCGGCGCAGGGGCCGCCGGCCGTCGGTCAGGATGCGCAAGGGTCCCGCACGGCGCGCCAATGACACTCCGTTCAGAGCACCGGTGATGCCCAGCGCCTCGCATAACTTTGCCGGGCCCGAGCACAGTTCACGGTCAGGCACCCCACTGCCGCCACGGCGCCTCCGCATCGTTTCGAAGCCGGCCAGCGGCTCCAAGGCGCGGATCAGGACGGCGGCGGGGTACCCCGGCGCCTCGGTGACGGCGTTAAAGCACCAGTGCATCCCGTAGGTGAAGTAGACGTACGCCGTGCCGGGCGGGCCGTAGAGCCATTCGCACCGCAGGGTGCGCCGGCCGCCCCAGGCGTGACACGCGGGATCGTGCGGACCGACGTAGGCCTCGGTCTCCACTATACGGCCGACGGTACGGCGGCTGCGCACGTCGCTCACCAGCACCTGCCCTAACAGCCGACGCGCGACCTCGGCAGTGGGTCGCGCGTAGAGCGTCGCGGCGAGGGGTTTGCCGCCCCCCCCCCTCATGTGCCGCCGGTGAGCCCGCGCTTGACCTTGGACCAGAACGATTCGCCGGCCGCCTCATCCGCCTTCGACGGCGCCGGCGAGGGTGGCGGAGCCGGCTGGGCAGACGGCACGGCCGTGGACGGCGGTGCCGGCCGCTGGCGTGGCGACTCGAACCGCTCTCCCGCCCCCCTACCTTCGTCGCCGCGCTCGTCGCGGCGGCCGCCGCGGCCGCGGCCTCCCCGTCCACGTCCCCCTCCTCCCCCACCCCCACCCCCACCCCCACCCCCTCCGGCCTCG
>CAZXKD010000100.1:0-10343 GCA_964641215.1 uncultured Gemmatimonadaceae bacterium | reverse complement strand
TGAAGACGCCGTCCGGCGTGAACAGGTTCGCGAACTTCGTTCCGTCCGCGGTGTCGAGATAATGGGCGTAATGCGCATAAAGCTGCTCGATCTGCATGTAATCCAGCGCGGTGAGCGGCTCGGCATGAGCAGGGCTGAACCCAAGCCCGGCCAGCGCCACACCGGCAAGCGGCCGTTTTCCCAGCGACCTCATTCCGTTCCCCCCAAACCCCCCAACGGTCATCACCGTCCTGACCCCCCCCCCCGGGCTGTACCGCTTCGAAATCACGGGCGGCGGGGAGAAAGAGGCCCCGGGGCGAAAGCGGATGTGCGGGGTGGCGGCGGGGGCGGGGGGGGGGGGGGGGGGGCGGGAGGGCGAGGGGGCGCTGGAGGAGCCACACCCGAGAAACACACGCCGCTCAACTGACCCTCGGCAGATTGCGCCCCTCGACCCCTACCTCCCGTTCCCCGCTCGCCCGGTTGCCATTCGTGGTGCTCGCCGCCGTCGCGGCGCTCGCCTGGAACTTGAACGGCCACCGCCTCCTCGACCCCGACGAAGGGCGCAACGCGGAGGTGGCCCGGGAGATGGCCGACGGGAACGACTACCTGCTCCCGCACCTCGACGGCCTCCCGTATCTCGACAAGCCGATCGTCTATTTCGCCGCCGCCGCCGCCGCCATGGAGGTGCTCGGCCCCACGGAAACCGCGGCGCGGCTCCCCGCCCTGCTCGCGACGATCGCCACGATCGCCATCGTGGGCGCGTTCGCGCGGCGACGTTGGGGGCCGGACGCAGGCTGGCTCGCCGGGCTCGCCCTGGCCACCATGCCCATGGCGATGGCCTACGCTCGCGCCACGATCTTCGATAGTACCCTGAGCCTGTGCACAACCGCGGCGATCCTCGCCTTCGTCGAGGAACGACCGGTGCTCGCCTGGGCGGCGATCGGCGTCGGCACCCTCACCAAGGGACCGGTCGCCATCGCGATCCCGTTCAGCGTCCTGGTGCCGTGGGCATTACTCACGGGGGCGCCGCTGCGGCACCTGGTCCCGCGGCGCGGGCTGGCGGTGTTCGGTCTCGTCGCCCTGCCGTGGTTCGTGCTCGTTTCGCTGCGGATCCCGGAGTTCCCCCACTACGTCTTCGTCCGTGAGACACTGCAGCGTGTGACGACGCGGAGTTTTCAACGGACGGCGCCGCTGTGGTACTACCTGCCGATCCTGCCCGTCGCCGCGTTCCCCTGGATCGTGCCTGCGCTCGCCCGGGTGGGCGGTGGGCGCTGGCGGTGGGCCTGGCTGGCACGCCGGGTGAATCCCGACGCGCGCGAGCCGCTGCTGCTCGCCTGCTGGGTGTTGGGGCCGCTCGCCTTCTTCTCGCTGAGCCAATCCAAGCTTCCGCAGTACCTGTTGCCGCTGCTGCCCGCCTTCGCACTCGCGGCCGCCCGGGCGTGGGCGCGTGCCGGGAAGGTTGTGGCCGTAAAGCCGTATGTCGCGCTCGCCGCGGGGCTCGGGCTGCTGCTCGCCTCCTTGACGATGTGGATGCCGGCGCCGATCTCCCTCACGTCCGCGGAGCGTGCCGCCATTCCCCCCACCGCGCTGGCCCTCGGCATCGTCCTGCTCGCGTCGGCCGCGTTCTTCTGGCTGGGCGTTCGGCTGGCCCGTCCGGCCCTCGCGGCGGCCGCCTGCGCCGCGACGGTGGTCGCGATCCCCTTCGTCTCGGGGCGGTTGCTCAGGGCCGTGGGAGAGGATCGCTCCGCCGCGGCCTTGGCCGCGGCGGTGGGCGCACGGAGCGAGGTGATCGGGATCGCGGCCTACCCGCCCTCCCTCCCCTTCTACCTGCGTCATCACGTGTACCTCGCCTCCGCGACCGCCCGCGAATTCACCAGCACCTTCATTGCCGATCATGCCGAGCGCTACCGCGATCAGCCGGGGACGCCGCTCCTTGCTCCCTTCGCCTGGCGGTCCACCCTCGAGCGGTGCCCGGAGCCTACAGTGTTCGTGACCCGCGCCGGCGACCGCGACGCGCGCGGCGCCCTAGCGGCGGGCGGCGTGCCGCTCCTGTACGAGGACGGTCGGTACGCAGCCTACGGGCCGTGCCGCCGTACCTCACCCCCTGGCCAATGAGGTAAGGGCGTAGGCATGTGCGGCATCTTCGGCGCCGTCTCCCTGGTGGGCGAGCCACTCCGGCATCCGGAGTGCATCGTCCAGATGGCCGCGACGCTCCGGCACCGTGGCCCGGATGGGGAGCGGATCGTCGGGCACGAGCGCGCGCGACTCGGCGCCCGCCGCCTCGCCATCATGGACCTCACGACCGGCGACCAGCCGTTCCAAAGTCCCGACGCCAGCGTCTGGATGGTCTGCAACGGCGAGATCTACAACGCGCGCGATCTCCGGAAGGAAGCGGCGGCTTGGGGCTATCCGTTTCGCTCGCAGGGGGACATCGAGAACATCGTCCCCTTTTACGAGCGGTACGGGCCGGACGCGGTCCAGCGGCTCGAAGGGATGTTCGGACTCGCCATCTGGGACGATCGCCGTCGCACGCTGATCCTCGCCCGGGACCGGGCCGGCGAGAAGCCGCTCTTCTGGACGACGGTCGAGGGAGAGCTGCGGTTCGCCTCCGAGATCCAGGCGCTGCTCGTCTATCCGGACCAGCCCCGCCGGCTGAACCCCGTGGCCGCCCATCTGTACCAGGCGCTTGGCTACGTGCCCGCTCCGTACACGCTGTTCGACCGCATCCGCAAGCTGCCGCCCGCGCACCTGCTGGTGACGGATGCGAAGCGCGTCGGCGTCATACCGTATTGGGAGCCGGCGGGCGTCGCTCGCGCCCCGTCTCGCCTCACCAGTCCGGACCTGTTACGGGAGACCCTGTTCCGCGCGATCGAGCGCGAGCTCATGTCCGACGTGCCGGTGGGCGTCTTCACGAGCGGCGGGCTCGACTCCTCGTTCCTCGCCGCGGCGGCGGCGCGTGTGAAAGCCGAGGAGCAGATCCACACCTACTCGGTCAAGTTCGTGGAGCCGGGCTACGACGAAAGCACCTTCGCCGCGGACGTCACCCAGTACATCCGCACAGTGCACCACGTCGTCGTTGCCGACGACGAGTCGCTCGGTCGTGCCTTGGAAGTGGTCACCCGCACGCTGGCCGAGCCCGTGGCCGACCCGGCCATCCTCCCGACCTACCTGCTCGCCGACGCCGCGCGGACCGACGTCAAAGTCGTGCTGTCCGGCGAGGGCGCAGACGAGCTGTTCGGAGGCTACCCCACGTACCTCGGCCACACCGCGGCGCTGGCCTATCTGCGTCTGCCACGGCTGCTGCGCCGCGCCGCCGCGGCGCTGGTGGGCCGCTGGCCCACGTCCACCGGCAAGGTGACCCTCGAATTCCTGCTCAAGCAGTTCGTGGCGGCGGCCGAGCTGCCGGCCCTCGAGCGGCACCTCACCTGGTTCGGCGCGCTCGGCCCGGACGCCGGCGTGGTCCCCGTACTGGCGTGCCTGCTGACCGCGTTTCCCAAACACGACCCCCTGAACCGCTTTCTCTGGCTCGACTTCCTCACCTACCTGCCCGACAACCTCCTGACGAAGGTGGACCGCGGGACGATGCTCGCGTCCATCGAGGCCCGCGCGCCATTCCTCGACCGCGAGGTATTGGAGCTGGTGCTGCCGGCGCCGTCGGCGCTCAAGGTGCGGGGCTTCACCACCAAGGCGATATTAAAGGAAGCGGCGCGTGGGATCGTGCCCGCGCACGTGATCGGCCGGAAGAAGCGCGGCCTATCGGTCCCAGTGGCCCGCTGGCTCAACACCGGCCTTGCGCCACTTGCCGACCGATTGCTCACGCAGCCGCGCCTGGGTGGCGACCAGGTGCCGCGGCTCCTCGCCGAGCACCGCGCCGGCCGGGCCAATCACGCCCGGAAGCTGTGGCCCATTCTCGTGGCGGAGCTGTGGGCCGAACGGTGGGGAGTGCAATGGGATTGACCCGCGACCAGGCCCTGACCTTGATGCAGGAGCACACCCAGTCCCCCTCGCTGCGCCAGCACATGCTCGCCGTCGAGGCGGTGATGCGCGCCTACGCCGTCAAGTATGGAGAGGACTCGGAGACCTGGGGCCTCGTGGGGCTGCTGCACGACTTCGACTACGAGCGATTTCCCAACGCCGCGCACTCCCCGACCGAGGATCATCCATCCTGGGGCGTGGGGCAGCTGCGGGCGCGGGGCTTGGCCGAGCCGTTGTGTCGGGCGATCCTCGGGCACGCGACCTACACGGGGGTGCCGCGCGACACGCGGATGGCGAATGCGCTGTTCGCCGTCGACGAGCTGTGCGGCTTCCTCGTCGCCTGCGCGCTGGTACGGCCGTCGCGCAGTTTCGCGGACCTGGAGGTGGCGTCGGTCAAGAAGAAGCTCAAGGACAAGGCCTTTGCGCGCGGCGTGAGCCGGGACGAGGTGCGCCAGGGCGCCGAGGAGCTCGGGGTGCCGCTGGACGAGCACATCGCCTTCTGCGTCCAGGCGCTCCGGCCGGTGGAGCGCTCGCTGGGGCTCGGGTGACCGACGAGCTCGACCTCGCCCTCGACCGCGCGGCGGACACCCGTCCCATCGCCGGGAACCGCCTGCAGCACCACGCCGACAGCCCACGGGCCTTGCGGGCGATGCTCGAGCTGATCGCGGGCGCAGCGCAGTGGGTCCACTTCGAGAACTACATCATCCGTGACGACCGCACCGGCCGGCGGTTCGCCGACGCGTTGGCCGAGCGCGCGCGCGCCGGCGTGCGGGTGCGGGTGCTCTACGACGCACTCGGCTGCTTCGGCACCGGGCGCCGCTTCTGGGGACGGTTGCGGCAGTCCGGGGCCGAGGTGCGGGCCTTCCACCCGCTGCTCTCGCGTCGGCCGTACACGCTCTTCTCGCGCGACCACCGCAAGCTGCTCGCTGTGGACGGCACGCGCGCGATGCTGGGGGGGTTGTGCATCGGGGACGAGTGGGCGGGCGACCCGACGCGCGGGCGCCAACCCTGGCGCGACACGATGCTGCTCGTCAGCGGTCCCGCCGCCGTCGCCCTGGACCGCGCCTTCGGCCGCATCTGGCGTCATGCCGGGCCGCCGCTGCCGCCGGATGAGCTGGCCGCCGACCCCTCCCCCTGCGGCGACTCCGCCGTCCGGATCGTCGCCGGCGTGCCCGCCCAGGCGCGCATCTACCGGGCGATGCAGCTGCTCGTCGCGAGCGCCGCCGAGCGGCTGTGGATCACCGACGCCTACCTGCTCGCCCCCCCGCCGCTCTACGCCAGCCTGTTGGACGCGGCGCGGGGCGGCGTGGACGTGCGGCTGCTCGTGCCGGGCGCCAGCGACCTGCCGGTGTTCCGCAACTTCACCCGCGCCGGCTACCGCGAGCTGCTGCACGCCGGCGTGCGCGTCTTCGAGTGGCGTGGGCCCATGTTACACGCGAAGACGACGCTCGTGGATCGGCGCTGGACCCGCATCGGCTCGAGCAATCTGAATGTGTCGAGCCTCCTCACGAACTACGAGCTCGATCTCATCGCTGAATGCGACCAGCTGACGGACGCGCTGGCGGCGCAATTCCGGCGCGATCTCGCCTCGAGCCGCGAGGTCGTGCTCCAGCCGCGCCGCCTCCGGCTCCCCGCGCGGCTGGTCGGCGCGCCGGCCGTGCCACCGGCCGAAGTGATCCCTCCCGCGCCACACAAGCGCTCCGGCTACGAGCTGGGGGCGGTCGCGGTGGTCGCCCTGCGTCGGGTCGCCGGGGGAGCGCGGCGGGCGATCGCGTGGACCGCCGTCGGCGTGTGCGTCGGGGCGGGGTCGCTGCTGCTCGCGTTTCCTCGGGTGATGAGCGTCACGTTAGCCGCGGGAGCCTTCTGGCTGGCGTTGGTCTTCGGGCTGTTCGCGCTGGAGCGGCGGCGGTCCCGGGGAGAGGCCGCGGATGGGGACTGATCCGCGGTCCCAACTCCCCGCCGGGGTTGCGCGTATACACCAGGGAGACGAGGCCGAGCTGGCCGCGCGGGCGCGCGCCGGGGACCGGGCGGCCTTCGGGACCTTGGTGGACCGCTTCGCGGCGCAGGCCCGGCGGGTCGCGCGGGCCGTGCTGCAGAATCCCGACGACGCGGACGACGCCGCGCAGGACGCCTTCCTCTCGGCGCTGGTCAAGCTAGACCAGTACGACCCCCGCCGCCCCTTCGGCCCGTGGTTGATGCGGATCGTGGCGAACGCGGCGACGGATCGCCGGCGACGGCGCGCGGTGCGCCAGACCGAGCCGTTGGCTCCGGAGCTCGCGAGCGGCAGTGGGACATCGCGCCCCGACCGCGACGCCGAGCGGCGCGCGTTGGGCGAGCGGCTGCGGGTCGCGCTGGCACAGCTGCCGGAGCGCCGGCGTCTGGCCGTAGTGTTGTTCGACGTGGAGGGCTATTCGCACGCCGAGATCGCCGCCATCCTCGGGATCCCCGAGGGCACGGCGCGCTCGGAAGTCTTCCATGCCCGGCGCGCGTTGCGCGCCCTGTTGCAGGATTGGAAGGAGGAAGCATGAAGGAGCCGTCGCTGCCGTTCGATCACCAACCGGACCAGGAGCTGGGGGCGGCGCTGCGCGTCGCGCTCGAGGCGGGCGACCAGACCACGTTCGTCGCCCGCGTGCTCACCCGGATCGACCTCCTCCGCGCGGGCCGGCGGGCCACGCCCACCTGGGACGTGCTCGCCCGGTGGTCGGGCACGGGGATCGCCGCCGCGGCGGCCGCCGCCCTGCTCGCCGGGTTCCTGATCGGGCGCGCGATGCAGACGCCGGTGGCCATCGAGGAAGTCGCGGTGGCCGGCGAAGGAGCCACGGCGCTGATGTCCGCGTCGCGGGCGCCGGACGCCAGCGTGGTGTTCACCGCCATCGTGAATCACCAGCGTTAGAACGCCGTCAACCAGAAAGGGCGTTTTCGCCATTATGTTGAACCGATCGAAAGCCCAGGCCGTCGCTCTCCTCCTCGCAGTGTTCCTGGCGGGGGGCGCGGCGGGCTGGGGAGCAGCGACTTGGCGGGCCGACCCGCGACCTCGCCGCGGGCCCCAGGCGATGGTGGAGTTCCTCGACGGGAGACTGCACCTCACCGCCGCGCAGCGGGACTCCGTGCTGGCGGTCATCACCCGCCACCACGCCGAAGTGGAGGCGATCTGGCGCGAAGTGCATCCCCGCTACGACTCCCTGCGGGCGCAGATGCGGCGGGAGATCAGCGCGCAGCTCACGCCGGCGCAACAGGAGCTGTACGCGCGACTCATTGCGGAACTTGAGCATCAACACCAGGCGGGCGACAGTGCGAAATCCAAACCGGACGCAGCGGGCGGGGGGGGGCGGAACTAGTATGCGATGGATCGACGGACTTCTCATCGTGACTCTGGCGGCGCCCCTCGCGGCGCAGCAGCCACAGCAGCAGCCGCCCGCGCAGCAGCTCCAGGTCACCCTGCCCGACGCGGTGCGGCGCGCGCTGCAGGTGCAGCCGGCCATGGTGCAGGCGCAGGGCGACCAGCGCAACGCCGGTGCCGGCTATCGCGCCGCCCTGGGAGCGTTCCTGCCGTCCCTCACCTTCAGCAGCTCGGCGGCGCACAGCAACGTGAGCGTGATCGATCGCAACACCGGGCTCCTGGTGCCATCGCAGTACTCGTATACCAGTACCCTGTCGGCGAGCCTGGACCTGTTCACCGGATTCCGGCGGCTGGCCAACCGCAGTGCCGCGTCGGCCACTCAAAACGCCGCCGACGCGGGCTACGTGAACCAACGGTACCAGGTCACGCTCCAGACCACGCAGGCGTTCTATAACGCGCTCGCGACCGAGGAGCTCGTGCGGGTCGCCGAAGCCCAACTCAAGCGCACCCAGCAGGAGCTGCAGATCTCGGTCGACAAGCTGCGCGCCGGCTCGGCCACCCGATCGGACTCCCTCCGCTCGGCCGTAGACGTCGGCAACGCGCGGCTGGCGCTGCTGCAGGCGCAGGCCAACCTCGCGTTCGCCCAGGCGACCCTCGGCCGGCAGATCGGCGTGGACCAGCCGGTACGCGCGGCGCCCGACACCGCCCTGCCGGCCGTGCCCGACACGGCGACTCTGCGCGCGGAGGTCGTGGCGCGAGCGCCGCAGGTCCTGCAGGCCGATGCGCAGGCTCGTGCCGCGGGGGCGCAGGTGTGGTCCGCGCGGTCCCAGTATTTCCCCTCGCTGACCGTCTCCTACGGCGACAACCGCCAGGGCACGGCCTCGCCCTCGTGGCAACGCTTCTTCGGCGGTGGCTACCCGGAGACGTACTCGTGGCGGTTCGGCTTTTCCTGGACGCTGTTCAACGGATTCGCGCGCGAGCAGCAGCAGGTGTCGGCCGTCGTCGCGCGCGACGTCGCCCAGTCGCGGGCGGACGACACACGCCGCGCGGTGAACGCCCAGCTCACTCAGCAGCTCGCCGCCCTGGAGACGGCGTTCGCCCAGCTCGATATCGCCCGGTCGAACGTCGCCGCGACTACGGAGGATATGCGCGTGCAACAGGAGCGCTACCGCGTCGGTGCCGCGACGATCCTCGATCTGCTGACGTCGCAGGCGAATCTGACCCAGGCCCAAGTCAGCCTGGTGCAAGCCCGCTTCAACTATGTGATCGCCCGCGCCACGCTCGCGGCGCTCGTGGGACGCGACCTATGACCGCCGTCCGGCCGATGGAATTCAACACGGGGGACACGCCCCTCCCCGATATCATCATCCTGACGCACAACCTGGCGCGGGACTACGACATGGGGGGTGAGGTCGTGCACGCCCTGCGCGGCATCGACGTGCAGATCAAGCGCAATGAGTTCGTGGCCTGCATGGGCCCGTCTGGGTCGGGCAAGTCGACCCTCATGAATCTGATCGGCTGCCTCGACACCCCCACCGCCGGCGAATACTGGCTGAACGGCCAGAAGGTCAGCGATCTGTCGGACGACGAGCTGGCGCGGATCCGTAACAAGGAAATCGGCTTCGTGTTCCAGACGTTCAACCTGCTGCCCCGCGCCAGCGCGCTGCACAACGTGGAATTGCCCCTGATTTACGCTGGGGAGAGCGCCAAAGCGCGCCGCGAGCAGGCGGCCGGGGCTCTGGAGCGGGTCCAGCTCGCCGACCGCATGGACCACCGGCCCAACGAGCTGTCGGGCGGCCAGCGTCAGCGCGTCGCCATCGCGCGGGCCCTGGTCAACAACCCCAGCATCCTCCTCGCCGACGAGCCCACCGGCAACCTCGATTCTGCCACGGGCGAGGAGATCATGAAACTGTTCGAAGAGCTGTGGAGCGCCGGGCAGACGATCGTCCTGGTGACCCACGAGCACGACATCGCGGCGCATGCGCGCCGCCAGATTCACCTGCGCGACGGCAAAATCGAGCGCGACGAGAGGATGGTACGGCAGTGAAGCGACTCCTGACCGCGGCGGCCCTGGGCCTGGGCCTCGCCGCCTGCAAGAAGGCCCAACCCGCGGTGCTCTACGAGAAAGTGCCCGTGGAGCGGCGCGACATCACCGTCACGGCTTCGGCGTCGGGGACCATCCAACCGATCCTCACCGTGCAGGTGAAGTCGCAGGCCTCGGGGGCGATCACCGAGATGCGGGTCCAGACGGGTGACGACGTGCGCCCCGGGCAGCTGCTCGTGCTGATCGATCCGCGCCTCCCCAAGAGCGCCCTCGACCAGGCCAGGGCGAACCTGGAAGTCGCAAAGGCGCAGTACCAGAACGCCGCGACCCAGCTCGCTCGCGAGGACACTCTTTTCCGGGCGCAGGCGGTGACGCAGACGGAGTACGACGCCGCCAAGGTCACCTTCGCGCAGGCCAAGGCTGCCCTCGTCAACGCGCAGTCGAGCCTCAGCGACGCGCAGATCGCCTACGACCAGACGCGCGTGACCGCGCCGCTCGCCGGCACCATCATCCAGAAGAACGTCGAGCTGGGCACCGTGATCTCGAGTCCCACGCGGGACGTGGGCGGGGGCACGGTCCTCTTCCAGATGGCGAACCTGGACACCGTCCAGGTGCAGTCGATGGTGGACGAGACGGACATCGGGAAAGTGCAACCCGGCCTGCCGGTGACCATCACCGTCGACGCCTACCCCAGCCGGCCGTTTCAGGGCACCGTCCTGAAAATCGAGCCGCAAGCCACGGTCACTCAGAACGTGACCATGTTCCCGGTGCTGGTGAACATTCTCAACCCCGAGCACCTGCTGAAGCCGGGAATGAACTCCGAGGTGGAGATTCATGTGGGCCAGCGCCAGGGCGTGTTGGCGATCCCCAACTCGGCGCTGCGGACGCAGCGCGACGTGAGCTCGGCCGCACAGGTCCTGGGGCTCGATCCCAAGGACGTGCAGGCGCAGCTCGCCGCGTCGCCGCTGACACCCGCGCCCCGCATGGGCGGAGATACGGCGGCGC
>CAZXKD010000099.1:0-10344 GCA_964641215.1 uncultured Gemmatimonadaceae bacterium | reverse complement strand
ATCTGGCTCTTCTCCAGCTGCACGGTCACGTGCCGGATGCCGAACTCGCCCTGCATCCGACCCTGGACTTCCTCCAGTACCGGCTGGTTGTCCGAGGGATTCTTGACCACGAGGTGGCCGGAGAGGGCCACGACGCCGCTGGTAACGGTCCAGACGTGAAGGTCGTGAACCGACTCGACCCCGGGCACGGAGACGAGGCGATCGTGCACCGCGGGAAGGGAGATGTGGGCCGGAGTCGCTTCGAGCAGGACGTCCACACTTTCCTTCACCAGCCGCCAGGCACCATTGAGGATCAGGGCACCGATGGCGACCGAGATCAACGGGTCGGCCAGCGTCCACCCAGTCACGAGGATGATCACGCCGGCCGCGATCGCGCCGAGGGCGCCGAGAGCGTCGCTCACCACGTGCAGGTACGCCCCGCGCTGGTTGAGGGAGTGGTCGTGGCCGTGATGCAGGATGCGCATGCTGGCGAGGTTGGCGACGAGCCCCGAAGTGGCCACGCCGATCAGCAGGCCCGCTCGGACGGTGGGGGGATTGTGGAAGCGGTGCCAGGCCTCGATCCCGATCCCCGCCGCGATCGCGATGAGCGCCGCGCCGTTGACGAGCGCGGCGAGGATTTCGAGCCGCTGCAGCCCGTAGGAGCGCTCCGGCGTGGCCGGCCGTTGCGCCACGCGCGCCACGAACACCGCGAGGCCGAGGGCGGCCACGTCGGCGAGCATGTGGCCCGCGTCGGCGAGCAGCGCCAGGGAATGGGCCAGCCAGCCGCCCACCGCCTCAGCGCCCATGACGATCGCCGTGATGCCCAGAACCAGCGCCATCCGCCGGGCGCTTTCGCCACGGGCGGGGGCGGTGTGGGAGCACTGGACGTCGATCGGTAGTGAAGCCATGGTCATCTCCGCACGAAGAACATACCGTGCGGCCCTACCGCGGGGCAACGCGGAATCGCGGAAGCCGCGGCGTGAGAACGTGGTAGGGCCACGCTTGAAGTCGGGTCGGCACCCGCTAGGTTCCGTGGCCGATGGCCGCGCCTCCCCCCCTCCCCGCCCCCGCGACCGGATCGCTCGCTCTGCGCCTTCTCGCCGTGATCGTTCTGGTCGCGGCGAACGCGTTTTTCGTGGCCGCGGAGTTCGCGCTGGTCGCGACGCGGCGCACGCGCATCGAGGCGATGGTGCGGCGGGGCGATCGCAAAGCCAAGACCGTGCAGGCTGCCCTCCAGGACCTGTACCGCCAGCTCTCCGCCGCACAGCTCGGCATCACCCTGGCGTCGATCCTCCTCGGCTACGTCGCCCAGGACACCGTCGCCCACCTGTTCCGAGACTGGTTCGCGACGTTGCCGGCCGCGCTCGCCTTCCTGACGCGCGGCGGCGTCGCCTCCTTCGTGGCGCTGACCATCATCACGTTCCTGCACGTCGTGTTCGGCGAGCAGGCGCCCAAGGCCTGGGCGATCACCTACCCCGAGGGCACGAGCCGCTGGATCGCGGCTCCGCTCATCCTCTTCTCGTGGATCACCCGCCCCGTCACGGAGCTGCTGAACCGCAGCGCCAACCGCGTGGTGCGGCTGCTGGGCATCAGCGGGGCCACGGCCGAGCTCGAGCGGATCCATTCCCCGGAGGAGATCCGCATGCTGGTCGAGCAGAGCCGCGCGCTCGGCTCGCTCGAGGCCTCCGACGCCCGCATGCTCGAAGGGGTGTTCGAGTTCAGCGAGAAGAGCGCGCGCGAAGTCATGACCCCGCGCACCCAGATGGTGGCCCTCCCGGCCGACCTCCCGCTGGAGCAGGCGGCCGACCGCGTGGCGGCAGCGGGTCGCTCCCGATATCCCGTGTACCGCCAGTCGCTCGACGACATCGTCGGCACCGTGCACGCCAAAGCGATCCTCGCCGGCCTGCGGGGCGGAAAGGGAGGGACGGTGGAGGCGGTGATGCGGCTGGCGTTCTTCGTCCCCGGCACGCGGGAAGTCGAGGACGTGCTGGCCGACATGAAACGCCAGAAGGTGCATCTTGCCATCGTGCTGGACGAGTTCGGCGGCACCGCCGGCCTGGTCACGATGGAGGATCTGTTGGAGGAGATCGTCGGCCAGATCTACGACGAGTACGACCGGGCGCCGGCCACCGCCCTCACCGGCGCGAGCGGAGGCGGGGGAGGGACCACCTCTCCCGTCATCTCGGGCGGCACCGAAATCAAGGACGTGAACGAGGCCTACGGGCTCACGCTCGACGACAGCGATTACACGACGATCGGCGGGTTGCTGTTCGGCGCGCTGGGCCGGCTTCCCAAGGTGGGCGACCAGGTGAACCTGCCCGGGGCGGTGTTCGAGATCCTCGAAATGGAGGGACGGCGGGTCGGCAAGGTGCGCGTCGCAGTGGCTACTTCCTGACCTTGCCGGCCAGCTGGACGGCCAACTCCAGTGCCGCCCGCATCGACGACGGATCCGCGACTCCCTTTCCGGCGATATCGAACGCCGTGCCGTGATCCGGAGATGTCCGTGGGAACGGCAGGCCGAGCGTCACATTCACGCCGCGCCCGAAGCCGGACACTTTCACGGCCGTCATGCCGATGTCGTGGTAGGGGGTGAGCACCGCGTCGAACTCGCCCCGCAAGGCACGCACGAACACGGTGTCCGCGCTGAGCGGGCCGGTGGCGCCGAGCTGCTGGGCGGCGGGCCTGAGGATCCGGTCGTCCTCGTCCCCGAAGAGGCCGCCGTCGCCGGCGTGCGGGTTCAGGGCACAGACCGCGAGCCGCGGGGCCGCGATCCCCCACCAGGCCCGGAGCGCCTCGGCGGTGAGCCTCCCGACGCGCACGACGCGGTCCGTGGTGATGTGCCGCACCACTTCACGCAACGGGATATGCGTGGTGACGAGCACGACGCGGAGTGTGGGGGTCGCGAGCATCATCGCCACCTCGGCGTCGCCCACCAGGTGGGCGAGGAACTCGGTGACGCCGGGATGGCGGTGACCCGCGCGGTGCAGCGCTTGCTTGTGCACCGGCCCCGTGACGATGGCATCCACTTCGCCGCCTCGCGCGAGCCACACCGCACGCTCGATGGCGCGGGCGGCAAGCTTCCCGGCCTCCTCCTCCCCTTTACCCTTCCCCCATTCCCCCACGCCCAGCCGGCTGCGCGCCGCAATGCCCTGGAGCTGGTCGTCCGGCCCCACGAGCACGACGTCCGCCTCGAGCGATCCCCGGCCCAGCGCGCCGGCCACGACTTCCGGCCCGATCCCGCGCGGGTCCCCCAGAGTCACCGCGAGGCGGGGTCGCGGGGAGGGAGGGACGGCCACAGGGGGGGGTGGGGGGGGGGGGGGGGGGCGGGGGAGGGGGGGCGGAGGGAGGGGGAGGGGGCGGGCCGACATAATGCCGATTCATCGGGGCCTGGCTCACCTGGGTGCGGATCCGATCTTTCCCGCGGTCGAAGCTGGGCGACCCTTCCCCCTGCCTTTTCGTCACCTCGATCACGCCGCACTTGTTCGGGGGGCGGTGGGCCAGGGTGAGCACGGGCTTGAGGCCGAGCGTGGTGTCTTTCGCGAGCGCCCGCTGGTAGACCGGCGGCAGATCGGTGAGCGGCACGTCGGGGGCGAGGTTGGCCTCGTTCTCGTCGGCGTAGAGCCGCGCGAGCGAGTCGTAGGAGGCGCCGCGGGCGAGCGCGGCGCGGACCGAATCCGCGAGCTGCCGCGCCTGAGCGATTCGCGCCGCCGAGATCGCCGGCGCAATGAGGATCTGGCGCGCCAGGATCTCCGCCGGTTGCACGCGCTCGACCTGGATAATATGGAAACCGAAGCTGCTCTCGACCGGGTCCGAGATCTCCCCCGGCTTCAGCCGGAAGGCGGCCTGCTCGAAGGGTTTGACCATGACGCCGCGCCGGAACCAGCCAAGCTCGCCGCCCAGGTCGCGCGAACCGCTGTCGTCGGAGAAGCGCTTGGCGGCGGCGGCGAAATCGGCGCCGGCGCGCAGCGCCGTTTGCAGCGATTCGGCCTTCTGCAGCGCGGCCGCCTGGGCCGCGGAATCCGGCCTGGGCGCCACCACGATCTGCCGGAACGACACCGCCGCCGGCCGCTTGGGTTGCGCGGCGCGCTGCTCCTCCCAGAACTGGTGCATCTGCGCGTCGGTCGGGTTGATCGGCTTCAGCTTCCCCTTCTCCCGCTGCAGCTGCAGCAGCCGGTCGCGCTGGATACTGCGCCGCTGCTGCTCGGCCAGGAAGCGGCGCCATTCCTCCACCGACGCGAAGCCCGCCAGCCGCAGCTGCGCGTAGAACGTCGAGTCGCTCGGGTAGTTGCCCCGGATGCCTTTCACCGTTTGCTCGACCGCGTCTAGCACTTCCTGGTCGGTGACCTTGACGGTGGTGTCCCGCTCGGCCTGCTGCACCAGGATCTCGTCCTCGACCATCTGCAGCAGGACCTGCTTGCGCGCGGCGGCGCGGCCGGCCGAATCGGTGGGCACCGTCTGGCCCTGCGCCTGCGCGGCCACGAGCATCTCCTCCACTTGCGACTGGAGAATCGGCTTGCTGCCGACGATCGCCACGATGCGGTCGAGCGCCACGCCGCCCCTCCCCCCCTGCCCCGACGCCACCCCGAGCGGGAGCAGCGCCGTAGCGGCCGCCACTACAGCGGCGCGACAGGTGGGGAACGCTCGAGTCCTCATGCTATGGCGTCCGCGGTGGGCGGCCCGGCACCGGCGCCGGCCCCGGGGCGGGCCGCACGCTGGGAACGGGTTCGTTGTTGGGCCGCTGCACTCCGCGCAGTGAGTCACTCTTCGCTCGCACCTCACGGGCTCGCTCCGCGGCGCGCACCAGGCCCGCCTGATTGACGGACCAGGACGCCCCGGCGCGCAGCACGTCCCCCAGGAACGGCGGGATGGCGACGAAGTTGGAGCGCGCCACGACGATGTTGTCGAGGAATCCCTGGACGTGGCGCATGGCGAGCTGCACCCGCGCCTCGGGCGTCGCGGCCGAGTCCTTGAGAACCTGCGGCGTGAGGGCGAGCGCGCCCTGCACCTTGCGCAGCGCCGAGTCGTGAGCGGCGCGCAGATCGGCCCAGTCGGAGTCGGTGAGCTGGACCGCAGCCGAGTCGGCCTGCTGCAGCAGGATATTGCGCTCCGCCAGTTGGCGCAGGAGCAGGCCGATCTGCGCGTCGCTGGCGGTGGGAACCGCCTGGCTGACTTCCGGGGGGAGCGCGCGGATCCAGCGGACCAGGTCCCGCACCGTGAAGCTGCCGCCGCGATAGCCGACGAGGGTGTGACCGTCGGTGCGCGCGGCGTTGATGTCCTGGACCGCTTGACGCACCGCCGCGCCGGCGTCCCCCCTGAGCTTGAGCTGCCGGGCGGTATCGAGGCTCGCCATGTAGATCGAGTCCAGGCGGGTGCTCAGGGTTTCCTGGAGCCCCTGCGCGAAGCTGTCCCGCACTTCGGCCAAGGGAGGACGGCGGATGATGTGGAAGCCATAGGGGCTGCGGACCACGGCGCTCACGCCGCCGGGGGCGAGCAGCCAGGCCGCCTCCTCGAACGGCGGCACGAACTGGCCGCGGCCGCTGGCGTTCAGCATCCCCCCCCGGTTCTTGGTGCCGGGATCGTCGGAGTAGCGCTTGGCCAGCGCGGCAAAGCTGGCCCCGTGGGACGCGGTGATCTGCGTCAGTAGGCCTTTGGCCTGGGTCTCCTTCTGCTGCGCGACGGTGGGCGCGGCGCTGGAGGGTACCTGGAGGAGGATGTGCTGGAACACGCGCACGGTCCCGTCTTGGTAGGCCGAGTCCACCTGCCGCGGGGTGAGCCGCATGCGACCGCTCGAGAGCCGGTCGTGGAAGTGGTCCCACTTGAGTTGCGAGGCCAGCGGCCACATCGTCGCGGCGACGGTGCCCGAGTCGTCGAGCGTCTTGCCCTGCGCCAGCGCCAGCGCGAAGAGGGTGTAGTCGATGTAGACGTCCGCCAGGCGACCGAGGTTCTCGCGCTGCAGGGGCATCCCCTTCACCTGTGCGGCCAGCGCCGCCAGCCGCTCGACGCTGAGGACCTGGCCTGCCGCCGTCGCGGCGTCGCCGGCGTGCGCCGAGAAGGCATCGCGGAGCGCGCTGCACCCGGCGATCACGAGCACCAGCATCACTAGACCCAGCCGCCGCATGGCGTCTCCTATTCGCTGTGAGAGTCCTGCAGAACCGTCGTGAGGGCCCGCGCCAGCCCGGGGCCGATCGCTTCGCCGCCGAGCCGCCGCAGCCGCAAGGAGAGGGGATGCGTCCGCCGCACTTCGGCCTCGAACTGCACCGCGTCGAGGGCGGCCGTCAGCCCGGCCAAGCGGGGGTGGGCGTCCCGCCGAAACGTGAGCCGCGCCTCGTCACCCCGGATCAGGACCGTCTCCAGTCCCACGCGGGCGCCGAGCGCGCGGAGCTCGGCCACGAGGAGGAGGCGCTGCGCGTCGTCGGGCAGCGGGCCGAACCGATCGCGCAATTCCTCGCGCACCGCTTGAATCTCGCACGGCTGTTCGGCCCGCGCCAGCCGCCGGTACAAGTTCAACTTGGCCTCGTCGTCCGCCACGTAGTCCGTCGGCAGATGTGCCGGCAAGTCGAGCGTGACGTCGGGCGGGCTCCATCGCTCCCCGCCGCTCGCCTGCCGCTCCCCCCGCAAGACCCGCACTTCTTCCTCGAGCCAGCGCAGGTACATGTCGAATCCCACCGCCTGCGCGTGACCCGACTGCTCTGCCCCGAGCAGGTTCCCGGCGCCCCGGAGCTCGAGGTCCCGGAGGGCAATCCGGTAGCCCGACCCCAGATCGGTATGATGCTCGAGCACCCGTAATCGTTCCTCGGCCTCGGCGTCGACGAGGTCGGGCACCAACAGGTAGCAGGAGGCCCGGCGGTGGCTGCGCCCCACTCGCCCGCGCAGCTGGTAGAGCTGGGCGAGGCCCAGCTGGTCGGCGCGATCGACCACCATGGTGTTGGCGTTCGGCACGTCGAGACCGGATTCCACGATCATCGTCGAGACCAGCGTGTCCACCTCGCCGCGCACGAACCGCGCCATGACGGTATCCAGCTCCGCTTCCGGCAACTGCCCGTGCGCGATCGCGACCCGCGCCCGCGGCGCCAGCCGCCGCACCCGCTCGGCGATGGTGGCGATCGTCTCGATGCGGTTGTGCACGAAATACACCTGGCCGCCTCGGTCGAGTTCCCGGGCCAGCGCTTCCTCCAGCAGGGCGTCGTCCCACGGCTCGATGAACGTGAGCACCGGCGAGCGGTCTTTCGGCGCCGTTTCGAGCATTGTGAGGTCCCGCAGGCCCGCCAGGGAGAGGTGCAGGGTGCGCGGGATCGGCGTCGCCGTGAGCGTGAGCACGTCCACCGACAGCTTCAGAGCCTTGAGCCGCTCCTTGTGCCGCACCCCGAAACGGTGCTCCTCGTCCACCACCAGGAGCCCGAGGTCCTTGAAGACCACGTCGCGCGACAGCAGGCGGTGAGTGCCGATCACGATGTCGATGGCGCCGACGCCGAGCTCGCGCACCACGGCCGCGGACGCTTTCACGCTCCGGAAGCGCGACAACACCTCGATGCGCACGGGATAGTCCGCGAGCCGCTCGCGAAACGTGCGGCCGTGCTGTTCGGCGAGAATTGTGGTCGGCACCAGGACCGCCACTTGCTTGCCAGCCTGCACCGCCTTGAAGGCGGCGCGCAGCGCCACCTCGGTCTTGCCGTATCCGACGTCCCCGATCAGCAGCCGGTCCATGGGTCGGGGCCGCTCCAGATCCCGCTTCACCTCCGCCGCCGCGCGGCGCTGGTCGGGCGTGTCTTCGTACAGAAATGCGGACTCGAGCTCCCGCTGCCAGGGCGTGTCAGGGGGAAAGGCGTACCCGGACGCGAGCTGTCGCCGCGCGTACAACTCGAGCAGCTCGCCCGCCATCTTGCGGATCGCCGCCCGCGTCCGGTCCCGCTGCCGCTGCCAGGTAGTCGCGCCGAGGCGGTGCAGTCTGGGGGGGGGAGCGTCGCCGTCCCCCCCCCCTCCCCCAGCCGCCCGGTAGGGCTCGAGCTGGTCGAGACGGTACAGCGGGACGTTGAGCCGGTCGCCGCCCTCGTATTCCAGGACCGCCACGTCGAGCGTTCCGTCGCCGACGGCGATCGTTTGCAGCCCGCGGTAGATGCCAATGCCATGCTCCAGATGCACGACGTAACCGCCGAGAGTGAGCGCGGCGCTGGCGGCGGCCACGGCGCTGGGCGAGGCGGACCGGTAGCGGCGCGGCCGCCGCAGCCGGCGGGCGCGGCGGAAGATCTCGTGGTCGGTGAGGACACGCAGGGCCGGCAGCACGAAGCCGCCGTCCAGCGCGCCGATCGCGAGCGTGGCGCGGCCCGCCCCCAGCAACTCCTCCAACCGTTCGAGCTGGCCCTCGTTGTCGCACAGAATGACGGTCGGCGGCTCCCCTGCCACGAGCCGTCGCAGCTGCCTGATGTCGCGGTCGATCGCTTCCGGCGGTGCGAGGGGAAACCGCGACTCCGCGTCGCCGGCACCGGGTGCCAGCCGCGCGAACCGACCTAACCGGGCGCGCCAGCTCTCGGGCGCGAGCAGGAGCTCCTCCCGCGCCGGAGGCTCCTCACCCATGCGGCGGGCGACTGCGAGATGGTGCGCGGCGTCGCTCCAGGCGCGCTCTACTTCGCGCTCGACCGCAGACTCCTGATCGATGATGACGAGCGTGTCCGTCGGGAGGAGCTCGAGCAGCGAGCGCCGCGATCCCTCCCCGGCGCTCGGTCCTCCGCTCCCCTCGGTCTTCACCGGCAGAATCGTCACCCGCTCGATCTCCCCGCCCGAGCGCTGCGTGTCGAGGTCGAAGGTCCGGAGCGATGCGATGTCGTCGCCCCACCATTCGATCCGCGCCGCTGCCGCCATCCCGAACCCATACACGTCCAGAATCCCACCGCGCACGCTGTACTGGGCGACTTCCGTCACCATCGGCACCCGGGCGTAGCCCATCTCGCTCAGGCGAGCGACGACGGCGGTGAGGGAGACGACTCCGGTCTCCCGTTTCCCGCCTCCCGGTAGCAACACCAACCGGGAGGTCTCGAGCGCCGCCGGCACCCCTGTGCGCTCCGTGCTCGCACGGGCGGTGGTCACGAGCACTCGCACCCGGCCGCCGAGCAACGCCTCGAGCGTCTCCACCCGCTCACCGGCGATCTCGAAGTGCGGCTCTTCGGCTCCCAATCCCTCGCGCTGCGGGTAGAGGGCGGCACGCTCTCCGAGCAGCGTTTGCACATCGGCGAGCCAGCGCTCGGCGTCGGCCGGCGTCGGCGTGACCACGGCGAACACGCGCTGCGCGAAGCGGCGAGCCAACGCGGCGACCAAGACTGCGGGACTGGAACCGGGAAGGCCGGCCAGCGAGAGACGGGATCCCGGAGCCGGGAGACCCTCCGCCAGCGCCCGGGTCGCCGGCAGGTCGTCGAAGCGATCGAGCAGGAACGCGAGCGCCATCAGTGCCTCAATGTGGCCACAGCCAACTCGGCCCCGGCCAGCAGCAGCGCCAGGAGCAGCAGCCCCCCACTTGTGTCGGCGCGTCGCGTCCCCGCGAAAGCGGCGGCGGCGAAGTCGCGGTCCTCCAGCACGTCGGCGCGGTCCGCTCCGCCGAGCACGCGTCGCACCAGCGCCGGGCTCGCCGACGTGAGATCGGACTCGCGCGGGTCGGGGCCATAGATGGTCGCGCCCAGCGTGTCGGCACCCCGCACCACAAACTCGACCCGCAGCGCGCCTTCGGCTACGGCGATCTCCGCCTCGCCTCGAGCCACGCGATTGGCCACGGCGTCCACGAACGGCACGAACGCCGGCGTCGCTGGCAGCGCGGTCCAGGTCGTGTCGAGGCGACTGCCGAGGAGGACGACCGTCCCGGCGCGGACCAGCCACGGCTCGCCGTTCACGGTGGCGAGCACCGCCGCGCTGTCCGGTCCTGCTCCCTCGAGGCGGTAGCGACGGGTGACCGGCACGCCGGCCAGCATCGTCAGCGTCACCGACGCGAGCGGGCCCGGGGTGCCCGCGGCGGCGAATCGCCAGGCAACACCGCGTGCCGCGAGCGCCCGGTTCACCTGGCCGAGCAACGCCGGATCGGCGGGAGGGATGACCACGCTCGCTCCTCCCCCCGTCACCTCCCCCCCCCTCCCCCCCTCTCCCCCGTGCCCGGCCGCTCCCCGAACATCACGTCCGCCGTACCTGGCGCGCCCGCCGTCACGCGCCCACCGTCCTGCAGCACGGCGAGGGCGGCGGTGAGGAAGGGGCCGACGTCGGCGCCGGCGCTTACGCGCGCCCGCGGAGCGACCCGCCACACGAACGGCCGCCGGTCGTCGGCGCGCAGCTCGTCGGCCGCGAGCTCCGCCTCGCCCACCCCCCAGCCGGGCGGCGATGGTGGTAGCG
>CAZXKD010000098.1:3491-10365 GCA_964641215.1 uncultured Gemmatimonadaceae bacterium | reverse complement strand
CCTCACCGCGCCACCTGCTCGTACACCGCCAACTCCTGGCGCGCCACCACCGGCCACGCGAACCGGATCGCCTTGGCGAGGCCGGCGCGGCCCATGCGCTGGCGGCGCGCGGGATCGGCGAGCAGCTCGATCACGGTCGCCGCCCAGGCCGCGGGCTGATCCTTCGGCAACAGCACCGCCTCCCGGCCATCTCCCACGAGCCAACGATACCCGGCGTTGTCCGCCACGATCATGGGCGTGCCGCACGCCATGGCCTCGAGCAGCGTCACGCCGAACGATGCGATCCGGGTCGGACAGAGATACAGGTCGGCGGACCCGTAGTACTCCGGTCGCTCGGCCAGCACCTGGCCCACGAACCGGACGCTCTCGCCCAGCCGCCGCGCCCGCCACTCGTAAAACGAACGCCACGGCCCGTCCCCCGCGACGAAGAGCCGGGCGCGCGGGAAGCGCGCCAGAATCGCCGGCATCGCGCGCAGCAACATGCCGAGTCCGTTGCGCGGCTCGATGCGGCCGAGGAACAGGAGACGCGGGCCCTGGGTGAGGGCATCCGTCGGGCGCCGGCCGTTCGGCTGGAAGAACGACACGTCCACGCCGTTCGGGATCACCCGCCAGTCCGCGCGGAAATAGCGCGACATCACCTCCACGACCGGCTGGCTGACAGCGATCGTGGCCGCGTGGCGGTCCAACAGCCGCTGCGCCGGCGCCCGCAACACGCGGTAGGACGGTGAGGTCTCGAACCAGGAGTGGAAGGTCGCCACGACCGGGATGCCGGCGCGAAACGCCGCCCAGGGCGCGAGAATGCCGAACGTCGGGGCCAGACCACCGTGCACGTGCACGACGTCGTAGCGACCGGCGCGGAAGCACTCCTCGAGCTGGCGCTGCAGCCCCCACCCCGTGGTGATCCGCGACACGCCGCCGTTCGCGTAAATGACACGGCTCGTGCCGATGCGTCGCACGAAGGCCGGGTCGGGCCCCGCCCCCTGCATGCGGGACGACACGATGGTGACGTGGTGCCCCCACGTGAGCAGCTGCAGCGCCAGGTTGTGCACGTGTTCGGGCACGCCGCCGAGTTGCGGGTAATAGTCTTCAGCGACTAGGGCGATTCGCATGCAGTGTTCTCACTCCCGTTCGATGGAGATGCCCGCTCTCACTCGCCGTTGCGCGGCGTGCTCGCCGCGCTCACCCGCGCGCGCGCCACCGCGTCGAGCACCGACTGCGGCCGCTCCTCCTGCGGGTAATGGCCCACGCCCGGCAGGCTGTCCAGGGCGAAAGCGTGCAGGCGGTTGCGCAACAACACTACCTCGGCGGCGCCCACATCTCCATCGTGGCGCACGCCGCCGACCACCAGACGCACCGGACAGCGGATTTCCGTCAAATGCGGTTCCAATTTGTAACGCTCACGTGCCATCGCCATCCCGAGGAACGCCTTCAGCGTGCCATTGAGATTTGCGGCCGCGCCGGCTGTGTACCCCAGCACGACGCTGTCGGTAATCCATGTCGTGTCGCCGGAGGACGCGATCAGATTGCGGTGGATCAGCCGGCGGATCAGCCGGATGCCGCCGAAGATCTTGATCCACGGGGCGAAGCGCATGGCCCTGCGGAACGCCGGCGTGGCCGCCGCCTCCGTGGGCCCGCTCTCGACGGAAACGAGCGCGCGCACGAGCTCGGGGTGGCGGAATGCTACCCGGAACGCGATCGCCCCCCCGATCGAGTGGCCCACGACGACCGCGTTCTGAACACGCAGCGAGTCGAGCGCCGCCGCGACGCGTTCGGTCTGCGCCCCGAGGGAGTAGTCCGCGTGCTCGGGCCGGCTCGACGTCCCGATCCCGAGCGGTTCCACGATCACCGTGCGGTACCCCGCCGCGGTGAACAGCGGGACGAGCTTGCGGAACCCGAACGCGGAGCCGAAGAGGCCCGGGATCAACACGACCGGGTCCCCGCGACCGGCCACGACCACGTGGAGGGTCTCGGCCGGGCCGACCACGACCCGAAGATCCTGCGTGCTATCCGCCATCAACGCCGCGGCCAACACCAGCCACACGGATCCTCCTTAGATTAACCTCGGTGACCACGCGCCCCGAACCTGAGGCACTGCTGCTGGACTTCGGCGGCACGATCGACGCGGACGGCGTGCATTGGGCGCCCCGCTTCTACGCGGCGTACCGGGGCGTGGGCGGAGCGCTCGCCTACCCGGCGTTCGAGCCGCTCGTCACCGCCTCCGACGTCGCGCTCGGCCGCCTGCCGGAGATCCGCACGCTGGGATTCCGCGCCACCATCGACGCCCAGGCCCGGCTCCTGTGCGCGCTGCTGCCGCCCGTCGAATCGGCCCGCATCGTGCCGGCGCTGCTGGCGGAGCCGTTCCACGCCGACGCCCTCGCCGCGGTCCAGCGCCATCGCCCGGTGCTGAAGCGCCTGGCCGCCGGCTACCGGCTCGCCGTCGTCTCCAATTTCACAGGGAACCTAACGCCCTGTTTGGCCGAACTGGACCTGTTGCGCTTCTTCGACGTCACGTTCGACTCGGGGCTCCTGGGGATCGAAAAGCCCGACCCCCGGATCTTCGTGAAGGCCCTCGCCGCCCTCGAAGTTCCTCCCGAGCGGGCCTGGATGATCGGCGACAATTTTGCAGCGGATATCCGTCCAGCGGCAGGGCTGGGGATGAGAACCGTCTGGGTCGCGCCGCCCTCCGCCACGCGGCCGGACGGCGGGGGGAGGGGGGGAGGAGCAGGAGAGGGGGGGGGGTGGGGGCGGGGGGGGGCGGGGGGGGGGTGGGGGGGGGTGGGGGGGGGGTGGGGGGGGGGGGGGGGGGGGCGGGGGAGGGGGGGGGGTGGGGGGGGGGGGCGGGGGGGGGGGGGGGGGGGGGGGGGGGGGAGGGGGGGGGGGAGGGGGGGGGGGGGGGGGGGGGGGGGGGGGGGGGGAACGACCACCAACGGCCCGGATCGAGCGGCTCGAGGAGCTGGAAGCCCTGCTGCAGTCCGCTCCCCGGCGGGAGACCTAAGCCGGTGCACGGACTCGTCCTGGCCGGCGGCACGGGCTCGCGTCTGGCGGCAGGGCAAGGCAAGTGCGACCGCGCCGTGCCCAAGCCGCTGGTGGAAGTCGCCGGCCGGCCGCTCGTGGTCGGCTTGCTCGAGACCCTCGGAGCGCTCGGGTGCGAGACACTGACCTGCATGGTCCGGGACGACTTCCGGGACGCGTTGCGACTGCTCGCCGCCCGCGAGTTCGGGCGGCCGTTCCGGGTCGAGGGCTGCCACACGCCCACCTCCGCCCACACGCTGGCGGCGGGGCTGGCGCTCGTACCTCCCGGCCCCGTGTTCTGCAGCATGGTCGATACCATCATGTCGCCGGGGAGCTGGCGCGCGGTCTACGAGGCGACCGGGCGGTATCTGGGGGGGGGAGTGGAAGCGGTGCTGATTGTGACGCCATTCGTGGACGACGAGTCTCCAGTCTACGTGCGTCGTGATGCGAGGGGGTTCGTGCGGGCGCTGGAGCACGACCGCCCTTCGCTGGCCCCCGCTGTCGTCACGGGAGGCGTGTACGGCTTCAACCCCCCGGCCCGCCGGGCGGCCGCCGAGGCCGTGCGCGACGGGGTGCAGCGGATGCGTGGGTTTCTGCAGCGGCTGGTCGCGCAAGGAGCCCGCGTAGCGACGGTGGAGGTCGAGAAGATCATCGACCTGGACCGCCCGTCCGATCTGCAAGCGGCCAATCGTTGGCTGAGTGAGGCAGGTGCGTGACCTGAACACCATGTCAGGAGGGGATTGGGGTGCCGGACATCGTCGCGATTTTCCGCAACCCGACGTATTCGCCGTTGCAGCATCGCAGCAACGACACGGCGATTCTCGAAGCGACGCTCACGCACGTCGTCCGGCCGGGGTGGCGGCTGGTGAAGACGAACGAACAGGAGATCGCGGGCGGGCACTTGCCGGCCGCGCACCTCTATCTCAACATGTGCCAGGGCGCGCTGGCCTCCGAGCAGCTCATGCCGCTGGAGGCGGACGGGGCGCTCGTCGTGAACCGGCCGTCCAGCGTCCTCAACTGTCACCGGCATCGCCTGGTGAAACGGCTGGCGGGTGGTGCGCTGCCGTTTCCCCGCACCCTGGTGGTGCCGAGCACCGCCGCGGTGCCCGCCCCGGCGCTGCGGGACCTCGCCGGGGAGGAACAGCGGATCTGGCTCAAGCGCGGCGACGTGCACGCCGAGCGCCCGGAGGACGTGGTCCAGGTGGCGACGGCCGACGTGGGCACGGCCATGGCGGCCTTCGCCGCACGGGGGATTCCCTGGGTGGCCTTCCAGCAGCACGTCCCAGGCCCCATAGTCAAATTCTACGCCGTGGCCGACGGGCGATTCTTCCGGTGGTACCCGGCGGCGGGCGGCGCGGGGACGGAGCTCGCGATCGACGCGGACCGGTTGAAAGCCCTGGCGTTCGACGCCGCGGCGCAGCTCGAGCTGGAGGTGTTCGGCGGGGACGTGGCGTTCCCCCGGCCGGAGCGTCCCGTGCTGATCGACATCAATGATTGGCCGAGCTTCGCCCCCTTCCGGGAGGACGCGGCGCGCGCCATCGCCGGTTACGTGTGCGACCGTCTCGAAACCGTCGGAGAGGAGCCGCAGTGACGACCGTTCGCCAGATTCAGGTCCCGGGGCCGAAGTCGCGGGCGCTCTTCGAGGCGGAGGCGCAGTACCTGGCGCCCGGCACGCAGAGCGTGGCGCTCTTCAGTCAGCTCTGCATCGATCGGGGCGAAGGCGCGGTGCTCTATGACGTCGACGGCAACGCGTACATCGACCTCCTCGCCGGGGTGGGGGTGGCGAGTCTGGGGTATGCGCATCCCAAGTACGTGGCCGCGCTGCAGCGCCAGGTGGGGCGGATCCACGTCGGCAGCTTCACGACCGAGCACCGCGCTGCCCTGGTGAAACTGTTGGCCGAGATCACGCCCGGCGACCTCAACCGGACGCAGTTCTACTCCAGCGGCGCCGAGGCGGTCGAGGCGGCGGTGCGGCTTGCCAGGTCCCGGACCCGTCGCCAGGAGCTGATCGGGTTTTGGGGCGGCTTCCACGGTAAGACCGGCGGCGTCCTGCCACTGCTGGGGAGCACCTTCAAGCACCAGCTCGGCCCGCTCATGCCGGGGGCGTACCTGTCCCCGTACGCGGCGTGCGCCCGCTGCGCCTTCGACAAGACGTTCCCGTCGTGCGAGTGGCACTGCGTGGAATTCCTGCGCAAGAAGATCGAGATCGAGACGGCCAACAACGTGGCTGCGATCCTGGTCGAGCCGATCCAGGGCACCGCCGGCAACGTCGTCCCGCCCCCCGGCTACCTGGGCATGCTGCGCCGCCTGGCGGACGAGCTGGGGGCGCTCCTCATCTGCGACGAGATGCTCACGGGCTTCGGTCGCACGGGCAAGATGTTCGCGATCGAGCACGAGGGCGTGCTGCCGGACGTCCTGACGGTGGGCAAGGGCTTCGGGGGCGGCTTCCCGATGAGCGGGATCATCGCGCGGGAGGACGTGGCCTTCGCCAAGCCGTTCGCCAACCCGAGCGGCAGCTCGTCGAGCTACGGCGGCAACCCCCTCGCCGCGGCCGCGGCGCGGATCGCCGTCGAGACCATCCTGGAAGAGAATCTGGTCGAGCACGCGCGGCGCGTCGGCGCGGCCATGCTCGCCGAGATGAAGTGCTGGGAGCGTGACATCCCGATCGTGAGCGACGTCCGCGGCCGGGGTCTCATGCTGGGGATGGATCTGGTGGTCCCGGGCACGCGGCGGCTCCTGGACAAGGCCCACACACGCTGGGTGTTCGACACCCTGCTGCAGCGCGGCGTGATCGCGATGATTTACAACCCCGAGGTGCGAATCAATCCGCCGCTCGTCATCGGCGAAGAGCAGGCGATGGCGGCGCTGGCGACCATGAAGGACGTGCTCTGTGAAGCCGCCGACCGCGCTCGCGCATAAGGGCGTCGCCGTCGAGGAGTGGGTCGACCTGCGGTTCTACCGGCCGCTGGGCGTGCGGCTGGCGCGCGCCCTGCTGCGGACTACGGTCTCGGCCGACGAGGTCACGCTGTGGTCGCTGATGGTCGGCGTCGTCGGCGGGCATTTCTTCGTGTACGCCGACTGGCGGCGCAACGCCCTGGGCTTCGCGCTCCTCATCGTCTCGGACGTGCTCGACAGCGCCGACGGCCAGCTCGCCCGGCTGCGGGGGACGTCCACGCGATTCGGCCGCACGCTCGACGGCGTCGGCGACAACCTGCGCGGCATCAGCATCTACGTGCATCTGGTGATCCGCCTGATGCTGGCCGGCGGCGGTTGGGCGGCGCTGCTCCTCGGGGCCACGGCCGCCCTCAGCCACTCGCTGCAAAGCGCCGGGGTCGATTTCATCCGCAACGCGTACCTGTACGTCGCCGGTGGAGCGGCGGAGCTGGATCTCCCCGAGGATCTGGAGGAAGCCGCGCCGGCCGCCAGCGGCGGGGTCACGCGTCTCGCGGCCCGGGTGTACCGCGACTACGTCGGGCGGCAGGTCCGGCTGCTCCCACGCACGGTGCGACTGGCCCGGCTGCTGCGCCGCGTCGCGATGACGGACGCCTTCCGCGCCGAATACGGGGAGCGGCAAGGCCCGCTCCTGCCGCTGTGCGCGTGGCTGGGCCAGAACATCCGGTTCGCCCTGGTGGGCGTCACGGCGCTGGCCGGCCATCCCGCCATCTATCTGTGGGCGGAAGTGTCGGTGATGAACGTGCTGTTCGCCGTCCTGGTGCTCTGGCACGAGTGGAACGCGACCGCGCTGCGGGAGTCGCTCGGCGAGTCCGAGAGCGTGTATGCCTGAGGCAGCCCCCCCCCCCCCCCCCCCCCCCCCCCGCCCGCCCCCGCCCGGGGCCCTCGTGCCGGGGGGTGCGGGCGGCGC
>CAZXKD010000098.1:0-3481 GCA_964641215.1 uncultured Gemmatimonadaceae bacterium | reverse complement strand
GTGTTTCGCGTCTGGGTGGCTGGACCGGATGTGGTGCCGCCCCCGCGGGGGGGGTCGCTCGCGGTGGCCGCGGGGGCGTATGCCCGAGCGAGCCCCCCCCCCCCCTTCCGTCCTCCCGGCGCTACCGCGGCGCGATCATCGGGTCGGGCAGTGTCGCGCGAGTCGGGCACCTGCCGGCGTTTCGCGAGACGCCGGGGGTGCGCGAGCGCATCGAGCTGGTGGCGTGCGTGGACGCCGGCCCGGACGCGGCCCCGCTGGACGGCGTGCCGCCGCTGCAGGACCTGGAGCAGCTCGCGGCGTTCGGGCCGATCGACTTCATCGACATCTGTACCCCGACGGCGTCGCACATCGATCTGGCCCTGTGGGGCCTGGAGCAGGGCTACCACGTGCTGTGCGAAAAGCCGGTCGCCTTGACCCGGGACGCGGCCGCGCGGCTCGCGCGCGCGGCCCGGCGGCACGGTCGCATTGTCGCCCCGTGCCACCAGTACCGGTTTAACCCGGTATGGCGCCAGATCGCCGAGTGGCTGCGCGGCGACGCGATCGGTCGCTGGTACCTGGCCGAGTTCGCGGTGTATCGCCAGGCGGCCGATCCCGGCGCGCGCGCGACCGAAGGGGGAGAGAAGAACGGGGGAGAGGCGGCCCCGCCGTGGCGCGGCACCCGCGTCGCCAGCGGCGGTGGCGTGTTGGTCGATCACGGCGCGCACGCCGTCTACCAGCTGCTCGACGTCGCTGGACCGCCCACGACGATCAGCGCCTGGACGGGCCGGCTGCGACATCTGGAGTACGACGTCGAGGACACGGCGACCGTGCTGCTCGAGTATCCCGATCGGGCCGCGACGATGCTGCTGACGTGGGCGGCCAGCCGGCGCGACAACCTGGTTCGCTTCGTCGGGGAGGCCGGGACGATCGAGCTGGCCGGCGGCGTGCTCACGCTGGAGCGCGCGGGCCGGGTCGAGCGTCGCGACGTCACCGCGGCTCTGCAAAAGTCCGCCTACCCGACGTGGTTCGGCGGGCTGTTCGCCGGGTTCGTCGCCGCGCTGGACCGCGGCGAAGCGGACGGCTACCTGGACGACATCCGGCGCGTGGCCGCCGTGCTCGAGGCCGCCTACGAGGCGGCGGCGACGGGCCGGCGGCTGCCGCTCGCACGGTTCTGGTGAACCGCAAGCTTCAGCTCCTCTTCTTCGCCTGCGGCGGCGCGATCTTCGCCTTCTTCGTGGCCCGGATCGGCCTGCCCGCGATCCTCGTAAACGCCCGGCAAACGGGATGGATGTTCCTGCCGCTGCTGCTGCTCACCGCGGTGGTGTATCTGTGCCACGCCGGCGCGTCGTGGCTGATCCTCGCGGACGAGCCGACACGGCCCCCGTTCTGGCGCCTCTACGCCATCACGGTATCGGGCTTCTCGATCAATTTCATCACGCCGATGGTGAACCTGGGCGGGGAGCCCTACAAGGCCGCGGCGCTGTCGAGCTGGCTCGGCGCGCGTCGCGCCGCAGGGTTCGTGGTGCTCTATCAGCTGCTGCACAGCCTGGGGATGGTGCTGACCAGCCTGACGGCGCTCCTGCTCGCCCTGCTGCTGCTGCCGCCCGATCCCGCCCTGCGGGGAGCGATCGCGCTCGGCGGCTCGGGGTTGCTGCTGCTCATGCTGGTGCTGTTCTGGGCGCATCGGCACGGCGGCCTGGAGCGGCTGCTGGACCTGTTGCACCGCCTGCCGTTGCTCAACCGCATCGCCCGCCGGTTCGAGCCGGTCCGCCCCACCCTGGCGCTCATGGACGAGCAGATCACGCGCTTCTACCACGACGACCACCGGCGGTTCTTCCTGGCCCTCGTCCTGGACTACCTCGGGCGGTGCCTGCTGATGTCGGAGTACTTCCTGATCCTGCTCAGCGTCGGGGTGGACATCGGGCTGCCCCGCGCCTTCACGATCGGGGCCCTGGCCTCCCTGGTGGGCAACGCGCTGTTCGTCCTGCCCTACGAGCTGGGCTCGAAGGAGGGCTCGCTCTACTTCCTGTTCCCGCTGGTCGGGGTGGATCCGGCCCTCGGCATCTACGCCGCCCTGGTGAGCCGGGTGCGGGACCTCGCCGGCATTGCCTTCGGGCTGGGACTCATCTGGGGCGCCGGCCGGCGCCGGGGGACGGCACCCGCCGCCGCGTCGACGGAAGCGACGTGAGATGACGGTCGTCACCCACGTGCTGGCCACGACGTTGGGCGTGCAGGCCTTCGAATTGCACGGCTCAGAGGCCGTGCTCGCGTACGCGTTCGGCGTCGGTGTCGACGCCGATCACGCGCTGAAGGCGCCCTTCTACCTGCGCGCGGTCGGCCTGAAGAACCAGCGGGGCTACTACTGGCGCTCCTCGCTGCAGGAGCCGGTGGCGCTCCTCTGGATTCTGCCGCTCTGCTTCCTGCTCGGCACGGTCATCCCGGCGGTGTTCTTCGCCGCGCACCTGGCGATGGATTACAGCATGAGCTACGAGAAAATGCCCCTCTATCCGTACTCGACCTACGTCACGCGGGGCTGGCTGGTGAACGTGCCGGACAAGGTGAAGGAGGGCGTACTCGCCGCGGGGCTGGTATGCATGAACTTGATCGCGTTCTTCGCGCGACGTTAGACCGGGCCGTCCGGCCGGTGCTGCGGTTCGCGCACCTGGGCCTCGGCCTGTCGCCGAACCAGGTGACGTGGGCGGCGTTCTGGGTGAGCGTCGCCGCGGCGGGGGCCGTCGCGACCGGTCGCCTGGGGCTCGGGCTCGGCCTGATGGCGCTGGGGCAGGTGCTCGACGGTATCGACGGCGGCGTTGCCCGCGAGTTCGGCCTCGCCAGCCCGGCAGGCCACCGGCTGGATACGCTGCTGGACCGCGCGTCCGAGGCGGTCCTGTTCGCAGCCTTTGCCATCGCCGGACTCGCTCCCGCGACGCTCGTCCTGCTCGCGTTCGTGGCCGTCCTGCTGATGACGAGCATCGTGGACCGTTCTCACATCGACCCCGGGGCGAAGCGGTTCGCGCTGTACTTCGGGCTGTGGGTGCCCTTTCCAGTGCTGTTCAAGATCGTCTTCGCCGTGAACCTGTTGGCGTATGTGGTGGGATTGTTGCTCCTCGATTGCCGCTTTCAGCAGAAGATGGACGCGCTGGGCGGAGACCTCCACACCGTGGCATCCCGGGCGGCAGCCTTGGAGCGGGGGCCGGATCCCTCGCCGAGCACATGACTGAGGGGGGAGGGGGAGGGGCAGGGGGAGGAGGAGGATCGCTGGACCGCGGCGCGCGGAGCCTGCTCGTCTTCGGGATTTACCGAGCCATCCTCGGCGGCTGCCTCATCGTGGCGCCGCGGCTCGTGCTGCATCTGGCGGGCGGCGCCCCTGGGGCGGGGGGAGGGGGAGGAGGGGGGGGGGCGGGCAGCGGAGTGTGGCTGCGCCTCGTCGGGGTGCTGCTCTGGGTCCTGGCCTTCTACGATGTCGGGGCGGCCCGCCCCGATCTGACGCCGTTCATGCACG
>CAZXKD010000097.1:0-10408 GCA_964641215.1 uncultured Gemmatimonadaceae bacterium | reverse complement strand
GCACACCCCGGAGGCGGTGCGCGCGGCGCTCGCGGCCCGTGGCTGGGAGGCGCAGCCCGCCACCTTCGCCGCCACCGGGATCCAGCCGCTCGTCGTCCTCCTCGAAGACATCACGGCAACCGAGCGCGAGGCCCTGGTCCGATGGGCCGCGCGCGCCGGCACGGACATCCTCACCGGGGAGGGTTGGGCGCTCGTCGCCGCGGCGGCGAGCCGCCTGGCGCCACTTGCCCGCCACGACCGCACCACCGCCGACCTGGAGGGCCTGATCCCCGAGCTCGTCCGGCTGTTCACGGCCTGGGCCGATCCGGCGCGCGTGTGGCGTATCGCCGGCGGCGAGATCACCCTCGCCGAGCCCGTGCTGATCGGCATCCTCAACGTCACCCCCGACTCCTTCTCCGACGGCGGCCGGTTCGCCGTCGTGGAAGCGGCGATCGCCCAGGCCGAGCGCCTCAAGGCGGACGGCGCGGGGCTCATCGACGTGGGTGGCGAGTCCACGCGCCCCGGGGCGCGGGAGGTTGCGGCCCCGGAGGAGATTGCCCGCGTCGTCCCCGTGATAGAGGAGCTGGAGCGCCGCGGCCTCGGGCCGGTGTCGGTGGACACCCGCAAGGGGGCGGTGGCGCGGGCGGCGCTCGCGGCCGGCGCCGCCGTCGTGAACGACGTATCCACCCTCAAGTACGATCCGTCGCTGGCAGGACCCGTCGCCGCGGCGGGGGCGGGGCTGATCCTGATGCATATGCGAGGCACCCCCGACACCATGGACGGCCTGGCGGCCTACCGGCATGTGGCGGCCGAAGTGGCGGCCGAGCTGCGGGCCCCCGCCGAGCGGGCGGAGGCGGCGGGCGTGGCCCGGGAGCGGATCGCCCTGGACCCCGGCTTCGGCTTCGCCAAGACCCCCGAGCACAACTTCCGGTTGCTCGACGAACTGGCCACGATCGTGGCGGTGGGCTATCCTGTAGTCGTGGGGCCTTCGCGCAAGCGGTTCCTCGGCGCCGCCACGGGGCGGCCGGTGGAAGATCGCGATCGGGCGACGGCGACCGCCTGCGCGCTGGCCTGGGAGCGCGGCGCGCGGCTGTTTCGGGTACACGACGTGGCCCTGGCCCGGGAGGCCCTGAGCGTGGCGCGCGCCACACGGCCCGTGACATGAACTTCGAAGCGTTTCGATTCCTCGCCCCGAAGCTGTGGCCCGACGCGGTGGAGATCGCCATCGTCGCGTGGGTCATCTACCGCTTCCTCCTGTTCCTGGTCGGCACGCGGGCGATCCAGATCGTGGTCGGCCTGGTGATCCTCTCGATCACCTACTTCGTGGCGGTGTTCGCCAAGTTCACCATGATCAGCACGCTCCTGGGCGTGGTCTTCACCTACGGCACCTTCGCGGCGGTCGTGGTGTTTCAGCCGGAGCTGCGCAACGCGCTGGCGCGGCTCGGCCAGTCGCGGCTGATGCGCGCCTTCTCCCGCGGCGATCGGCAGTCGGTGGCCGAGGAGATCGCCGAAGCGCTGGACCGGCTGTCGCGGGCGGGCACCGGCGCCATCGTCGCCGTCGAAGGGGACATCGGTCTCGAGGAATTCATCACCACGGGCGTGCCGATGGAGGCCAAAGTCTCCGCGGACCTCCTGACCACGATTTTCACCCCGTACTCCCCGCTCCACGACGGCGCCGTGCTGGTCCGGGGCGATCAGATCATCGGGGCCGGATGCGTGCTGCCGCTCACCCAGTTCAAGGTCACCGACAAATCCCTCGGCACGCGCCACCGGGCCGCCCTCGGGCTCTCGGAAGAAACCGACGCCACGGTGCTCGTCGTCTCCGAGGAGACGTCCACCATCTCCATCGCCAGCCACGGGGTGCTGCACCGCCCCCTGACCCCGCAGCAGGTGCGGGATCTGCTCTCGGGAGCCATCAGCCATCTCGAAGGCGGCGAGCGCATCGCCATCCAGCAGACGACCGCCGGCTGACGACAGCTATCCCGGCATGCCGCCGGAGGTTGCGGCCGCCGAGGATTGTTTCGAGCCACTCCCCCGGATACTTTTTCCGGCTATGGATTTTGCCGCCCTGCCGGAGCGGCTGGCCCACGTCAGGGCGGAGATCGCGGCGCGCGGGGCCGCCGGCGGATGGACCGATCCCGTGACCATCGTGGCGGTCACCAAGGGGTTCGGCCCGGCGGCGGCGGCGGCGGCGCTGGCCGCGGGGCTCGCCGATATCGGAGAGAATCGCGTGCAGGAAGCGGTGGACAAGATGGCGGACCCGCGGGCGGCGGGCGCGACGTGGCACCTGATCGGCCACCTGCAACGCAACAAAGCGAAGCAGGTGCCCGGGAGGTTCGCCCTGGTGCACACGATCGACTCCTGGGAGCTGGCGCTGGAGCTGGACCGCCGCGCGACCGCGCGAGGCATCCGGCAGCGTGTGCTGGTCCAGGTGAACGTCGCGGAGGAACCACAGAAGAGCGGCTGCGAGCCGGCCGCAGCGCCCGCCCTGGCGCGGCGCATCACGACGTTGGAGCATCTGGCCCTGGAGGGGCTGATGACCCTGGCGCCGTTCACTGAAGACGCGGACGTGCAGCGGCGGACCTTCCGCGGGCTGCGCGCGCTGCGCGATGGACTGAAGGAGGATGGGCTATGGCTTCCGACCCTTTCGATGGGGATGTCCGGCGACTACGGCACAGCGGTCGAGGAGGGGGCAACGGTAATCCGATTGGGTACCGCGCTGTTCGGTCCGAGGACGACATGAGCGAGCCCCCGCCGCAGTCCGTCCCGGCCGATGCGTTCCATCTGACGCCGCTCGACATCCGCAAGCAGGAGTTCCGCAAGAGCCTGCGGGGGTACGAGCCGGTGGGCGTGGAGGACTTCCGGATGCGCGTGGCCGACGCCCTCGAGCGGGTGATCCGGGAGCGGTCGGTGCTCGAGGAGCGCGTCTCGGCCCTCAGCGAGCAGCTGCGGGCGTTCCGCGAGCGCGAGCGCGCGATGAACGAAGCGCTGGTCGCCGCGCAGCAGCTGCGTCAGGAGGTGCGCGTCGCCGCCGAGCGTGAGGCACAGGTGATCAAGCGCGAGGCGGAGGCCGAGGCGCGCCGCATCCTCGAGGAGACCCGGGCCGCCGAAGCGGAGGGGCGCGCCCGCATGGCCGAGGCCGAACGCCAGTTCGGCGGCTACTTGTCGGGGTTCCGCGCCTTGCTCGAGCGCCAGCTCGCCGAGCTGCGCGCCCTGGAAGGACACGGCGGGTGACGGTGGACGCTGCCTGCCGCGCGGTGCGGGCGCGGAGCACGCTCGCGCCGGAAGTGGGACTCATTCTCGGGACCGGCCTGGGCGCGCTGGCCCAGGAGATCCGCGTCGAGGCGAGCGTGGCCTACACCGAGCTCCCGGGGTTCGTGCGGCCGACGGTGGAGAGCCATGCCGGGCGGCTGTTGCTCGGCACCCTGGAGGGTCGCCGCGTCGTGGCGATGCAGGGCCGCTTCCATCGCTACGAGGGCTACAGCCTCCGCGAGGTGACCTTCCCCGTGGGTGTGATGCGGGCCCTGGGCGCGACCACGCTGGTCGTGACGAGCGCGTGCGGGGGCATGCATCCCCTCTGGAATCCGGGCGACCTCGTGCTGCTCGCGGACCACATCAACCTGCTCGCGGACAACCCGTTGATCGGCCCCGACGACGACCGGCTCAGCCCCGCTTTTCTTGACATGTCCGCCGGCTACGACGCCGGGCTGCGGGCGCTGGCCCGCACCGTCGCCCTGCAGGGTGGCCTGCCGCTGCGCGAGGGCGTCTATGTCGCGGTGCCGGGGCCGAATCTCGAGACCCGCGCCGAATACCGCATGCTCCGCGCGCTGGGGGCGGACGTCGTCGGGATGAGCACCGTTCCCGAAGTGATCGCCGCCGTGCGCGCCGGGATGCGGGTGCTGGGGGTGTCGATCATCACCGACCGCTGCCTGCCGGACGCCCTCGAGCCGGCGCCGGTGGAGCAAATCATCGCCGTCGCGCGCGCGGCCGAGCCGCACCTGGCGACCCTGCTGCGCGGCGTTTGCGCGCGGCTCAACTGATGGTCTACCCGCTCCTCGATCCCGCCCTCGCGGTGGATGGGCTGGAGAAGCAGCTGCTGGCCACCTGGAAGCACGAGCGCCTGTTCGCGCGCACCCAGGAGGCGACGCGGTACGGGCCGCCGTTCGTCTTTTTCGAAGGACCCCCCACCGCCAACGGCCGCCCCGGGATTCACCACGTGTTCGCGCGCACCATCAAGGACATGGTGTGCCGTTTCCACACGATGCTGGGCCACGGCGTGACGCGCATGGCCGGCTGGGACACGCACGGCCTGCCGGTCGAGATCGAGGTGGAGAAGCAGCTGCAGATCAGCGGCAAGAAGCAGATCGAGGCCTACGGCATCGAGCAGTTCAACCGCCTGTGCCGCGAGAACGTCTTCACCTACAAGACCGACTGGGAAGCGCTCTCCGACCGCATCGGGTATTGGCTGGACTACGAGCACGCCTACATCACCTACACCAATCCGTACATCGAGTCGGTGTGGTGGCTGCTGCGGAAGCTGTACGACAAGGCGCTGCTGTACCGCGGTCACAAGGTGCTGCCGTACTGCCCGCGCTGCGGGACGGCGCTGTCCTCGCACGAGCTGGCGCAGGGCTACGAGGAGGTCCAGACCAACACCATCTACGTCACGTTCCCGCTGGAGGGCAATCCCGCTCGCCAGCTGGTGGTATGGACCACTACGCCGTGGACGCTGCTCTCCAACGTGGCGGTCGCGGTCCACCCGGACCTCGAGTACGGCGAATGGGAGCACGGCGGCGCACACTACATCGCCGCCGTGGCGCTCGCGCCGGAAATCAAAGTGCACGGCCATCCGCTCACCGATGGGTCTCGGGTCGCGGGCTACCGTGGCCGTGATCTCGTGGGCAAGAAGTACGTGCGCCCGCTCGAAGTCGTGCCGCTGCCGCAGGAGGGCCAGCGGGCCGTCATTGTGGCGGCAAGCTTCGTGTCGGCGGAGGAAGGGAGCGGCCTGGTGCACCTCGCCCCCGCCTTCGGCGCCGACGACTACGCCGCAGGCCAGCAGTACGGCCTTGCCTTCGTGAACCCCGTCGCCGCCGACGGCACGTTCCACGGGACGCGGTGGCCGGAGATCGAGGGCAAGCTCGTCACCGACAAGGCGACCAACACGCTCATCATCGACCGGTTGAAGCGCGAAGGCCGGTGGCTCGAGACGCGGCCGCACACCCACTCTTACCCGTTCTGCTGGCGCTGCGACTCGCCGCTCATCTATTACGCCCGGACGTCCTGGTTCGTCCGCACGACGGCGGTCAAGACGCGCATGATCGAAGTGAACGCCCAGGTGGACTGGCATCCGCCGGAAGTCGGGGCGGGTCGCTTCGGCGAGTGGCTGGAGAACAACGTCGACTGGGCGCTGTCCCGCGACCGTTACTGGGGCACGCCCCTCAACGTGTGGGAGTGCGACCAGGACCGGGAGCACCGCGAAGTGATCGGTGCGTACGCGGAGCTGGCCGAGCGCTGGGGCAAGCCGCTGCCGGCGGACTTCGATCCCCACAAGCCGTACATCGACGCCTACACGTGGCCGTGCCGCGCCTGCCGCGGCACCATGCGCCGCGTGCCCGAAGTGATCGACGCCTGGTTCGACTCGGGGGCGATGCCGGTCGCCCAATGGCATTACCCGTTCGAGCACCAGGCGGACTTCCAGGCCCAGTTCCCGGCGGACTTCATCTGTGAGGGCGTGGACCAGACGCGCGGCTGGTTCTACTCCCTGCTGGCGATCGCCGTGAGCGCCTTCGACGCGGCGGCCTACAAGCACGTCGTCGTCAACGAGCACGTGCTCGATATCCACGGCCAGAAGATGTCCAAGAGCAAGGGAAACGTGGTGAACCCCTGGCAGGTGATCGAGCAGTACGGCGCCGATGCCGTGCGCCTCTACCTGCTGAGCCAGAGCCAGGTGTGGCTGCCCAAGCGCTTCGACCCGGCGCAGATCTCCAACGTCGCGGGCGGGTTCCTCAACACGTTGCGCAGCACCTACGATTTCTTCCGGACCTACGCGGAGGATTGGACGCCGAGCGGTCGCACGCCGCCGCTGGACCAGCGTCCGCCGGTGGATCGGTGGCTGCTCGCCCGCCTGGACGATGTGATCCGCAGCGTGCGCGACGCGTGGTCGAGTTACGACGTGACGGCCGGCGTCCGGGCGATCATGGATTTCGTGGTGGACGACCTGTCCAACTGGTACGTCCGCGTCAACCGGCCGCGGTTCTGGGCGCCGGACCGCACGGCGGACGAGGCGGCGCTCGCCACGCTGTACGAGGCGCTGCGCGCCAGCGTCCGGCTGCTCGCCCCGGCCGCGCCCTTCCTGGCGGACTGGCTGCATCGCGCGGTGGCGGGAACCACGGTCCACCTGGAGCGGTTCCCCACCGACCAGGGGGTGCGGGAGCCGGAGCTCGTGAGCGCCATGGACGCCATCCGCCTGCTGGCGTCGCTGGCGCGGGCCGCCCGGGACGCCCGGAGCCTGCGGGTGCGGCAGCCCATCGCGCGCATGAAGGTGGCCGTGCCTGCCGCCGTGACGGGACCGGCCTTGGCAGACCTGTTAGATATCTTGGTCGCCGAAGTCAACGCCAAGGCCGTGGAAGTCGTGGAATCAGACCATGGGTTAGTCACCCTGCGCGGCAAGGCGAACTTCCGCAGCCTGGGCAAGCGATATGGCGCGGAGACGCCGCGGGCGGCCGAGGCGGTGTCCCAGCTCACGGCGGAACAACTCCTGCAGTTGGAACGTGGAGAGCCGGTGCGCGCAGGGGCATGGGAGTTCCAGCCGGAGGACGTGCGGGTTACGCGCGAGGTCGCGAGCGACTGGCTGGTGCAAGCGGAAGGGCCGTACGTGGTGGCGCTCGACCCCGTATTGACGGACGATCTGATTCAGGAAGGGCTGGCGCGGGAGGTCGTGAATCGCGTCCAGCGGCTGCGCAAAGAGGCCGACTACGCGTACACCGCGCGGATTGACCTCAGCCTCGCCGGCCCGGACGACATCGTGGCGGCGGTGGCCGCGTACCAGTCCTACGTGGAGACCGAGACCCTCGCGCGCCGGGTCGTGCTGGGGGAGGTGCTCGAGGACGCGGACATCACCCGCGCGGTGGACATCGAAGGGCGCGCCGTGACGATCGCGCTCCGGCGACATGACGGACGAAAGGGCGGACACCGATAATGCCGACGAAATCCAAGGCCAAGGGCGGCCTGAGCAAGAAGCAGCTCCAGCACCTCGAGAAGCGGCTCCTGGAGGAGCGCGCTCGCGTGCTGAAGGAGCTCGGGCACTACGACGAGTCCTTCAACTCGAGCCTGCAGGCCTCCGACGGCGACCTCTCCAGCTATTCGTTCCACATGGCGGATCAGGGCACCGATGCCATGGAGCGCGAGAAGGCGTTTCTGTTCGCTTCGCAGGAGGGGCGCTACCTTTGGCACGTGAACGAGGCGTTGCGGCGTCTGTACGGGACGCCCGACCGGTTCGGTCGGTGCGAGCAGTGTGGTGAGGAGATCGGCTTCGACCGGCTCGATGCGCTCCCTCACGCCCGCCTCTGCATCAAGTGCAAGGCCAAGGAGGAAGATGGCAAGCGCCGCTGATCGTCGCCTGTTTTGGACGACGGCCGGCGCGGTGGTCGCCGTCGATCTCGCCACGAAGCTGATCGCGGAGACCTCGCTGCGTCGGCCACTGGAGGTGGTGGGCGACTACGTCCTGCTCCGGCTGGTCTACAATCGGGGCGCGGCCTTCGGCATCGACCTCGGCGACTCCTCACGCTGGATCTTCCTCGGCCTCGCCCTCGTGGCCCTGACGGTGCTCGGCTCCATGGTCCGCGCCACCCGTGCCGGCGACCGCATGCGCCTCGTCGCCCTCGCGCTGGTGTGCGGCGGCGCGTTCGGCAACCTGGTGGACCGTCTCCGCAGCGCCCAGGGCGTGGTCGACTTCATCGAAGTGGGCATCGGCGCCTACCGCTGGCCCACCTTCAACGTCGCCGATTCCGCCATCACCGTGGGCGCGATCGCCTTGGCGATCTCCCTGTGGCTCGAGGGGCGGGCGCAGGAACGGGCGAAGGAGGCCGGGACGGCCGCGCCGTGATCACCCTGTGCGTCGCGGTCGCCCTCACGGAGCGACTCGACCGCTTCCTCGCCGACCAGCTCGCCCTCTCTCGCACGCAAACCGCCCGTCTCATCGCCGATAAGCTCGTCACCGTCGCCGGCAAGCCGCTCCGCGCCTCGGCGTGTCTGGAGCGGGGCGCCGAAGTGACGGTCGCCTTCCCGCTCGCGGCCCCGCCGCGCGCCTACGCGCCTGCCACGGCCGAGGTGCGCTTCGTCTATGAGGACGACCACCTCGCAGTGCTCGACAAGCCCGCCGGGCTCGTCGTGCATCCGGGGCCGGGTCACTGGGACGATTCCTTGATCAACGTGCTGACGGGGCGGGGCACCGAGTTGTCGGCGGGCACGGTCGCCGGGCGACCCGGCATCGTGCACCGGCTGGACCGGGACACCTCCGGACTCCTGATCGTCGCCAAGTCCGACCGCGCCCACCGCGGGCTCGCCCGTGCCATCGAACGCCGCGAGGTCGAGCGCGTCTACGCGGCCGTCGCGTGGGGGCACTTCCCCAAGAGCCCCGTCGAGATCGAGGCCCCGATCGCACGCCACGCCGACGACCGCAAGCGCATGACCGTGCGTGCCGGCGGCCGCCACGCGGTGACGTACCTGGCCGTCGTCGCGCGGTTCGCCCTCGCGGACTTCGTGCGCGTCCGGCTGGGCACGGGCCGCACACATCAGATCCGCGTCCACCTCGCGCACGTGGGCCACCCGGTGGTCGGCGACCACGACTACGCCTTCGGCGGCAGCCGCCGCGTGACGCCGTCGGCGCGGCAGGCGGCCGAGCGCCTCGAGACGCTCGCGCCGCGACAGCTGCTGCACGCGGCCGCGCTGTCGTTCGTGCATCCGGTCACGGGCGCGCGCCTCGCGCTGGAGTCGGAGTGGCCCATCGATTTGCGCCCGGCGCTCGCGGAATTGGCGGGCGATGCAAAGTTGCTTGTGGAAGCCAACCCCTTGCACTATCTTCGCTTTTTCGCATCGGATGGCTGACGCGGCAGTAGTCCGACTGCTCGTTTTTCGCGTGGGGAACCTGGTGTGCGCCGCGGAGGCGGACGCGGTCCGGGAGATCCTGCCGCGATTGGGCACGACTCGCATTCCCGGCGCGCCAGCGGTGGTGGCGGGGCTCGTCAACGTGCGCGGGACCCTGGTGACAGTGGTGGAAGGGTGGAAGGCCCTGGGTCAGCCTGCTCCGGCGGATGGCGGCGACGGCGGGGCCGGCAAAGGCACGACCGTGCTGCTGCAGGTGGGCGCCGCCCGCAAGACGATCGGATTCACCGTCGACGAAGTCATCGACATGCTGGCCGTGAGCGAGGACACGCTGGAGCGGCGCGAGGCGCTGCCCGGCCTGGACCCGCGGTTGGTGCGTGCCGTGGGGCGGCGCTCCGGCCTCCCCTTCATTGTGCTGGACACGGACGCGCTGCTGGGTCCCGTTCTGACTACATAGGGAGGCTGTGTGAGCCATACTGTTCTCGTCTGCGACGACGCCATCTTCATGCGGACGATGATCAGCGACATCTTGGGGCAGGCCGGCTTCGAGATCGTGGGAGAGGCTGAGACGGGCTCGCAGGCGGTCGACAAGTACAAACAGCTCAAGCCGGACCTCGTCACGATGGACATCGTGATGCCCGACATGGGGGGCATCGACGCCGTGCGGGAGATCGTCAAGCACGACCCCGACGCCAAGATTCTCATGTGTAGCGCCATGGGCCAGCAGGCGCTGGTGGTGGAGGCCATCCAGGCGGGCGCCAAGGATTTCGTGGTCAAGCCGTTCCAGCCTTCGCGCGTCCTCGAAGCCGTGCAGCGCGTGCTGGGGTAAGTCGATGGATCTGTCGCAATATGCCGAGCTGTTCCTGGCCGAGAGCCGGGAGCACCTGAGCGCCTGCAACCACTTGCTACTCGAGTGGGAGCGGAATCCCGCCGCTGCCGAGCCCGTCGGCGGCATCTTCCGCGCGGTGCACACGGTGAAAGGCATGGCGGCGACGATGGGCTACGCCCGAGTCGCCGAGCTGGCGCACCGGATGGAGAATCTCCTCGACCATCTGCGCCGCGGCGCGCGGCGCGTCAACGCCAACCTCCTGCAGCTGCTGTTCCGCTCCACCGACGCGCTGGAGAAGGCCATCCATCTCTCGGTCGCCGGCCGAGAGCGGGAGGTGGACGTCGCCGCCATCGCGGCCGAGCTCGATCGGGCGGCGGCGCGGCTCGCACCGGGCGGGGTAGGCGGGGGCGGAAGGGGGGAGGGCGGGGCAGCGCCGCGCGCGCCCACGCCCGGCCCTCTCCCTCACCCCGAGGGCGCGACGCTTGAGCTCGCGGCGCC
>CAZXKD010000096.1:0-10509 GCA_964641215.1 uncultured Gemmatimonadaceae bacterium | reverse complement strand
CCGTCGAGTTTTTCATCTCCTATTACGACTACTACCAGCCCGAGGCCTACGTCCCGGCCACCGACACGTACATCGCCAAGGACTCTTCCATCAACGACGACATCGAGGCGTTGCGGCTGCGCGCCACGTCCAGCCTGATGGAGCGGGACGACGTGGTGATCGTGTCCAGCGTGTCGGCGATCTACGGCCTGGGGGACCCCGAGCTCTACCGGCAGCTGCTGGTCACCGTCCGCGCGGGCGAGCCGCAGGGGCGCGACGCGATCCTGGCGGACCTGGTGCGGATCCAATACACGCGGAATGACGCCAGCTTCGAGCGGGGGACGTTCCGCGTGCGGGGGGACACGATCGAGATCTTCCCGGCCTACGACGAGCAGGCGGTCCGCATCGAGCTGTGGGGGGATACGGTGGAGCGCGTCGCCAAGATCGACCCGCTGACGGGCGACACCATCGCCGAGCTGGCCCGCTGCGCCATCTATCCGGCGACGCACTTCGTGACCGAGCGCCAGCGCATCGAGCGCGCGGTCGTGGCGATTCGCGCCGAGCTGAAAGAGCGCTTGGCCGAGCTGCGGGCCCAGAACAAGCTCGTCGAAGCGCAGCGCCTCGAGTCCCGGACCCACTTCGACGTCGACATGCTGCTCGAGGTGGGGCGCTGCACCGGCATCGAGAACTACTCGCGCCACCTCACCGGACGGGCCCCGGGGGCGCGGCCCGCCTGCCTGCTCGACTACTTCCCAGCCGACCTCCTGTGCATCATTGACGAGTCGCATCAAACCGTGCCGCAGCTCGGCGCGATGTACGAGGGAGACCGCTCCCGCAAGCAGACGCTCGTGGACTACGGCTTCCGGCTTCCCTCCGCCCTCGACAACCGCCCCCTCCAGTACGGCGAGTTCATGCAGCTCGTGCCGCGGATCCTGTTCGTGTCCGCGACGCCCGGTGACGAGGAGCTGCGGCTGTCCGAGGGCGTCGTGGTGGAGCAGATCATTCGGCCCACCGGCCTGATCGATCCGGACGTCGAGGTGCGGCCGGTGAAGGGGCAGGTGGACGACCTACTGAACGAGATCCGGCTGCGGGAGAAGAAAAACGAGCGCGTGCTGGTCACCACCCTCACCAAACGGATGGCGGAAGACCTGACTGACTACCTGCAGCAGCACGGGGTGCGAGTGCGCTATCTGCACTCGGAGATCGATGCCATCGAGCGCGTCGAGATCATCCGGGGCCTGCGGCTCGCGGAGTTCGACGTCCTGGTCGGCATCAACCTGCTGCGCGAGGGACTGGACCTGCCGGAGGTGTCGCTCGTCGCGGTGCTCGACGCCGATCAGGAGGGCTTCCTGCGCTCGGACCGCTCGCTGATTCAGACCGTCGGCCGCGCGGCCCGCAACCTGAACGGCCGGGCGATCTTGTATGCCGATCGGATGACGGGCTCGATGGAGCGGGCGCTGGAGGAGATGAACCGTCGTCGGGCGACCCAGCTGGCGTACAACGCCGAGCACGACATCACGCCGCGGTCGATCGTGAAGTCGGTGGGGGACATTCGCATCGTCACCCGGGTGGCCGACGCCCGCACCGGCCGCCGCGCCACGGAGGCCGTCGCGCGGCCGGCCGACGCCCAGGAGCGCGAGGCCCTGATCCGCGTGCTTGAATCCCAGATGCGGGCCGCGGCCGAGGAGCTGGACTTCGAGCTGGCGGCGCTGCTGCGCGACCAGCTGCTCGAGCTCAAAGCCCAGGGGGATCCGGTGCGTCATGCGCCTGCGCGCGGACGAGCTCAGCCGGTTCGGTGAGACGCTGGGGCGGACGCTCCGCGCGCCGGCCGTGATTGGCCTCTCGGGCGATCTGGGCACGGGCAAAACCACCCTGGTCCAAGCGATTTGCCGCGGCCTCGGCGCGCGCGCCCCGGCGACCAGCCCCACCTACGCGCTGGTCCATCAGTACGGGGCGGCGCCGGGCGGCGGCGCCGTCTTTCACGTCGACTGCTACCGGCTCCGCTCCCCCGACGAGGCGCAGGATCTCGGCTTCGATGACATGCTGCGCGAGGGCGCCATCATTCTGGTCGAGTGGCCCGAGCGCGCCGGCCCATGGGTGCCGCGGCTCGACCGACACTTCCGACTGAGCTACAGTGACACGCCGGACACACGAGACGTGGAAGAGACTCGGTGACTAGGAGGCTCGCAGTTCAATCCGCAATAGGGGGGCGCTGGTGAGCGGCCACTGGTTGGCCATCGACACGGCCACTGATATCGCCAGCGTGGCGGTCGGGGCCGGCGCCACGGTGCTGGCCGGCGCCCACGCGCCGGGCGCCCGCCGCCACGCCGCGGAGATCCTGGGGCTGGTCGACTTCGTGCTCTACCGGGTGGGGGATCGCCCCGCCGACCTGGATGGGATCGTGCTCGGCGACGGGCCGGGGAGCTTCACCGGACTGCGGATCGGCTGGGCCGCGGCCAAGGGCCTCGCGCAAGAGGCGGGCCTGGAGGTACGCGCCGTGCCCTCGCTGCTGGCCGCGGCCGCTGGGGCCGCCGTGCGGCTCGGAGCGGTGCCCGTTGCCGCCTGCTTCGACGCGCTGCGGGGGCAGGTGTACGGCGCCGTCTACGTCATCCACGCCGACCGCGTGGAGACCGTCGTCGCCCCGGCGGTGATGACCGTGGCGGACCTCGCCCGCGTGACCCCCGCCACGGCGCGGCCCCACCTCGTCGTGGGCGACGGCGCGGTACGGTACGCCGAGGACGTCGTGGCCTGGGTGGCGGCGGCGCCCGTGCCCTTGCAACAGCTTCCTCCCGCGGCCGCGATGCTGCTCGCCCTGGTCGATCGGGCGGGGGCGGCCCGGCCGATCGACGACCTGACCGCCGAGCCGGTCTACGGCCGCCCCGCCGAAGCTCAGGCCAGGTGGGAGGCCCGCCATGGACGCCGGCTACCGGATCCGTCCCGCCCAGGCAGCTGACGTCGCGGCGGTCTGTGGGATCGAGGGTGCGGTCTTCTCGGACCCCTGGTCGGCGCGCGATTTTCGCGAGTGTGCGGCGTCGGGTGTGCCGTTTCTCACCGCCGAGCTGGGCGAGATCGTCGTCGGCTACGCCGTCGCTCACCACGCGGCCGACGAGGGTGAGATCCTCAACCTCGGTGTGGCGCCCGCGCATCAGCGCCGCGGCGTGGGGCGCGCGCTGGTCGAGGCCCTCATGGCCCTCCTCGCCGACCGTGGTGCGCGCATGGTATATCTCGAAGTGCGGGAGTCGAACGCGGCCGCGCGGCGGCTGTATCAACGCATCGGCTTCCGGGAGGTGGGTCGACGGCCGGGGTACTACCGTCGTCCGGTCGAAGACGCGGTGATCCTGCGGACCGCTATTGCCGCCGAAACCCGGCGCGCGTGAGAAGGGTACAAGTGGCGTATCTTTGATTGACAGAATGACTTGCGAGGCATATACTGTGGAGCATCCTTGGACCCCACCCGCCTATCGTCGGAGGAGCCGTGAGCCGCAGTCTCAACAAAGTGATGCTGATCGGCAACTTGGGGGCCGATCCAGAGGTGCGCAGCACCAACAACGGGTCCCGGGTCGCGACGCTGTCCGTGGCCACCAGCCGGCAGTGGACGGGGCAAGGCGGGGAGAAGCAGGAGAAGACCGAGTGGCATCGGGTCATCTGCTGGAACAACAAAGGGTCCGGGTTGGCGGACATCGCTGAGAAGTTCCTCAAGAAAGGCGACAAGGTCTACATCGAGGGACGGGTCGAATACCGCACCTGGGAAGACCGCGAGAAGCAAACGCGCTACACGACGGAGATCATCGCGCGCGAGCTGATCATGCTGACGCCCAAGGGGGCGGGGGGGGGAGGCGGTGAAGGCGCTGGAGCAGGTGCCGGGGGAGGGGAGTACTCGCGCGCCAAGGCCGCGGCGAAGGTGGCCTCCGAAGGCAAAGCGGAATCGCTCGACCAGTTCCCGGAGGCGCTGGATGAGGAGGACGACGATCTGCCGTTCTAGCCGGGGGGCGGTGCTCGCGCTCGCCGCGGCGCCGCTGATGATCGGGGTCCTGCGCGCCCAGGACACGACCCACGTCGACACCACTCGCGCGCAGGACACGACGCACGCGGCGGCAGCCCCGCTGGGACAGCTGCCCGCCACCCACACCGTCTCCCGCGGGGAGACGCTCTGGTCGATCTCGGTTCTCTACTTCGGCGACCCATTACTCTGGCCCGAGATCTACAGGCTCAACACCTCAGTCGTCGAGGATCCCCACTGGATCTATCCAGGTGAGGTGCTGAACCTGGCGGCGCTCACCGGCTTGGCCCAGGCGCCCACCGATACGGCCACGACGGTGGCGCAAGGCGCGCGGACCGGTGCCGATACCGTGAAGGCCGACACGACCAAGGCGGACACGGTCGTCGCGGCCGCGCCACCGCCGGACACGGCGCAACCGGCTCCCGTCGAGCCGCCGCCGCCCCCGGTCGCCGAAGCCTACCAGACGATCTTCGATCGGCCTCTCATCCGCTCGCAGGAAGTGCGCGACATCTTGCGGGCCTACGCCAACCAGCCTTACCGGCCGCTGCGACGGGGGGAGTTCTATTCGGCGGGGTGGCTGACCGAGCGGGAGACGCTCCCCTGGGGCGAGGTGCTGGGGAACACGTCACCACCGTCCATTCCTCGCCTCTCCACGCGGACCACCGCCATGCAGTTCCAGGAGATCGCGGTCGCGCCGCCGTCCCGGGCATCCTACCACGTCGGCGACTCGCTGCTGCTGGCGCGTATCACCGGACAGGTGCCGGGGTGGGGGGAAGTGGTCGTGCCGATGGGCGTGGCGCGGGTCACCGTAGTGCAGCCCAGGCAGGTGCTGGCCGACGTGATCCTGCAGTTCAGCCAGGTCCATGACGGTCAGTTGGCGTTGCCGCTGGAGCCGTTCAAGGATCCGGGCCGGGTGCGGCCGGCGCCGGTAGGCCAGGGACTCGAGGGGCGGGTCATCCGGGCGCGCGATATCCACGCGATCGGCGGCTCGCAACAGATCTACTTCATCGACAAGGGTCGAGCCGACGGCGTGGTGCCGGGGGACGTCTTCGAAGTGTACCGTCCGTCGAGCGGCCAGGTGGGGGCCCCCTCGGAGGAGGTCCATATGCAGCTGATGATCGTGCACACGCGCGAGCACTCGGCCTCCGGCCTGGTGATCCAGGTGACCCGCCCCGACGTGACGCCGGGGATGGCGGTGCGGCTCGTCAAGAAGATGCCTTCCTGACCGGACGCCGGATCGGCCACCCGGTCCGGCGTTGCTGGCGCATGCTGTTCAACCTGCACTTGATCGCGCTCGGGCTGTACGGGGTTGCCGCCGCGCTGGCGCTCACGGCGTTCGCGGGCGGACGGCGGGCCGCGCGCCCGCTGGCGCTGGCGGTGCCGAGCGCCGGCGTGGCGTTCCACGTCGCCGGCGTGGCGCAGTTGGCCCTCGTCGGCCTCGCGCCGGCGTTGTCCATGCTGGCGCTGTTTCTCGTCCTGCTGCAGCTGGTGAGCGAACGCGTCTTTCACGCGTCGGCCGTGGCGCTGTTCACCGCCCCGCTCGCGACGGGGCTCGTGGGGCTGGCGCTGCTCCTCGGGCTGGCGCCCGGCGCCGAGCCGCTCGGAAGTGGGCAGGCGTGGCTCATCTCCCACATCACGCTGAGCGTGCTGGGGCTCGCCCTGCTCGCCCTCGCGTTCATCGCGGCCGCGTTGTACCTGCTCCAATTCCGGGAGCTCAAGGCCAAGCGCTTCGGGCAGGTCTTCCTCTTCTTTCCGCCCCTGGAGCGGCTGGACAGCCTCAATCGCAGCGCGCTCGTGGCCGGCTTCCCGGCGCTGACCGCCGGCGTACTGCTGGCGGTCGGCTACGCCGTACGGTTCGCCGGCGGCCTGCACGTCGACAAAGCGCAGGTCGTATGGGGCCTCTTCACCTGGGTGGTGGTCGGGGCCGCCGTCTGGCTGCGGATCGTCCGGCACTGGACCGGGCGGCGGGCGGCCGTCGCCAGCATCGCGGCGTTCACGGCCGTCCTGCTGGTGTATCTCGCCCTCAAGCTCTCGGCCCCGGGGGCCGAGCGGTTCCTCTGAGGCGCGGCCGCCATGAGCATCACTGTCGTCGGCGTCAGTCATCGGACGGCCCCCCTCGAGGTGCGAGAGCGGTTTGCGCACGCCCCGCACGAGGTAGCCGCGTCCCTCACGCGCGTCCTGACCGCCGGCGCCGAGGGTGGGGTGCTGCTCTCCACCTGCAACCGCACCGAGTTCTACCTGAGCGCGGCTCTGGAGGCCGCGCCGGCGGCCGTCACGGCGCTGCTCGCCGACCGGCTCGGCACCGGGCAGGCGGCCGACGCCTACACGTACACGCGTCGGGACCGCAACGCGGTGCGCCACCTCTATCGCGTCTCGGCGGGCCTCGACTCGATGATCCTGGGCGAGTCGCAGATTCAGGGCCAGGTGCGGGACGCCTGGGAGCTGTCGCGCGCGCAGGCGGGACCGGTGCTGCACCGCCTGTTCCAGTCGGCGCTGCTCGTGGGGTCGCGGGTCCGCAGCGAGACAGCGCTGGGGACAGGCTCGGCGTCGGCGCCGTCGGCGGCCGTCGCGCTGGCGGGCAAGATCTTCGGCAACCTGAACGGCAAAGCCGCCCTCATCCTCGGGGCGGGCGACACGGCTGAACTCGCCGCCACCTGCCTGCAGGGCGAAGGCGTGCAGGTCACCGTCGTCGCGAACCGCTCCCTGGACCGCGCACGGGCGGTCGCCGAGCGGCACGGCGCGGCCGCCCTGGCGCTGGAGGAAGCCTGGGAGCAGTTCGCCGCCGTGGACATCGTCCTGTGCTCGACGGCCGCGCCGCACACCGTCGTGACCTGGAATCACGTCGCCGGCCCGATCGGCCGGCGCGGCGGACGGCAGCTGTGCATCCTCGACCTCGCGGTGCCTCGGGACGTGGACGCCGCCGTCGGCCAGCTGGAGAACGTGTTCTTGTACGATATCGACGACCTGCAGACTGTGGCCGCCCACGGGGCCGCGCAGCGGCGCTCAGAGATTCCCAAAGCGGAGGACATCGTGGAGCAGGAGGTCGCTGTCTTCTGGACCTGGCACGATGGGCTCGCCGTGGTGCCGGTGATCAAGGAGTTCCGCGGCCGCCTCGATGCCGTCCGGGCCGCCGAGCTGGAGCGCGCGCTCAAGCACCTCGGCCACTTGGCCCCCGAGGACCGCGCCCAGATCGAGCGCTTCAGCCACAGCCTCCTCAACAAGTTCCTCCACGAGCCCACGCGGGCGTTGAAGGCGGCGGCCGAGAGCGGCCGCGGGTACGCCCTCCTCGACGCGCTCCGCCGGTTGTTCGGCCTCGGGGGCGGTGGAGGGGGCGGAGGGACGGACGCGTGAGCCGCCGGGTGCTGGTCACCGGCGGCGCTGGATTCATCGGATCGCATGTGGTCGACGCCCACCGGGCCGCCGGCGACGAAGTGACCGTCCTCGATGACCTGTCCTCGGGGCGAGCCGCCAATGTGCCCGAAGGCGTGCGGCTGGTTCGGGCCGACGTGCGCTCGGCGGAGGCACGGGTGCTCCTGGCGGAGGGCGCCTTTACCATCTTGAACCACCACGCTGCCCAGATGGACGTGCGGCGCTCCGTGGCGGATCCGGTGTACGATGCGGAGGTCAACGTGCTGGGACTTCTGAATCTGCTGGAGGGGGCGCGGGCGGGTGGCGTGCGCCGGGTGGTGTTCGCCTCCTCGGGCGGCACGGTGTACGGCGAAGGGGCGCGCCTCCCGATCCCCGAGTCGGCCGCCAAGCTCCCCGCCTCGCCGTACGGGGCCGCTAAGCTCACCTCCGAGTATTATCTGGCGACATACGGCCAGCTGTACGGGGTCGAGGCGGTGTCATTGCGGTACAGCAACGTGTATGGCCCGCGACAGAACCCGCACGGTGAAGCCGGGGTCGTAGCCATTTTCGGGAACGGCCTGCTGCGGGGGGAGGCGCTGACGGTGTTCGGCGACGGGGAGCAGACCCGGGATATGGTCTTCGTGAAGGACGCGGCGGCCGCGAATCTCGCGGCGGCGGACTGCCCGCTGCCACCACTGCGCGACCTCGACGCGCGCGCATACAATATCGGGACGGCGATCGAGACGTCGGTCAACCGCCTGGCGGGGTTGATGGCGGAGGCGGCCGGGGGAGCGGGAGGGCGGGGGCGGCGCCCCGACCTGCGGCGGGCGCCGGCGCGCGCCGGCGAATTGCGACGCAACGCGCTCGATCCCGCCAAGGCCAAGGCCGAGCTCGGCTGGACCCCGCGCACCAGCCTGCCCGAGGGGCTCGCCGCCACCATCCGCTGGCTCCGGGAGGACTGACACGTGCTGCTGCAGGTCGGTCGGGCGGTACCCACCTCGCCCTGGGAACTGGTGCTCGCCTCGAGCCGCGAGACCCAGTTCGTGCTCGTGATCCTCGTCCTGTTCTCGATCGTCTCCTGGTATCTCATCGTCCTGAAATGGTGGCAGTTCCGCCGTATGCGGCGGCAGGCCGACCGCTTCATGGCCGAGATCGAGCGGGCGCAGCGGCTCGAAGACGCCTACCACGCGGCGATGCGGCTGCCCTCGTCGCCCTACAACCGGTTGCTGCGCGAGGGGATCCACTTTTTTTCCGAGCTCAAGCCCGGTCGGCTCAAAGACGGGCCGGTCGTCGGCGCGCCCGCCGCTCCGGCGCCGGCCACGCTCACCACGACGCAGCTCGAGGCGCTGCGCATGGTCCTGGCCAAAGAGGTCGCGGCCGAGCGCGACGCCGCGGCGCGGTTCATCCCCTGGCTCGCGACCTTCGGCTCGGTGAGCCCGTTGCTCGGCCTGCTGGGGACGGTGCTTGGCGTGATGGACGCGTTCATCGGGATCGCCGTCGGCGGCTCGGGGAATATCGGCGCCGTCGCCCCCGGCGTGGCTGAAGCGCTGGTCACCACCGTGGCGGGGCTGTCGGTGGCCGTGCCGTCCGTGATGGCCTACAACATCTTCGTCAATCGGCTCGGCTTGTTCGCGGGCGAGCTGGAGGGCTTCGCCCAGGAGATCATCGGGACGATGGCCCGGGAAGGGAGGCTCTGATGGCGGGCGGAGGACTGCTAGGCGGCGGCGGGTTGCGCGGTCACGGCGAGCTGCCCCTCAACGCCGACATCAACGTGACCTCGCTCGTGGACGTCGCGTTCGTACTACTGATCATTTTCATGATTACCGCGCCGATCATGCAGGGCGGTGTGGACGTGCGGCTGCCCCGGGCCCAGGCACGGCCGCTCGAGCCCAAGTCGGGCCTCGTGGTCACCGTCGACCGGGACGGCCGCATCTTCCTCGACCAGGCCGCCCTCTCCTACGAGGACTTCCGCGCGACCTTCGGCGCGTTTGTGCGGAGCAAACGGCCCTCGGGGGTGTATCTGCGGGCCGACGGGCGGGTCGCGTACGCGACCGTCGTGCAGGTCCTGGCGGTGATTCGGGGAGCGGGGGTGAACGACGTCGGGCTCGTCGCGGAGCCGGAGACCGTTCAGCCGTGAGAGGCCGGCCGCGGCTGCCGACCAACGTCGGGCTCGGCCTCGCCGGCACCGTCGCGGTACACGGCGTGGCGCTGTTCCTCCTGTTGGCGTCGGCCGGCGGGGCCCGCACGGCGCCGCCCACGTATCGGGTGCGGCTGATCGCGGCCCCCGAACTGGGGCAGGAGCAGCGCAAGGCGCCCGAAGCGGTCCAACGGGAGGCGGAGCCGAAGGCACCGCCGGCGCCGACGCCCGCCCCCCGGACACCGCGCAGCACCGTCTCCAAGGCGGCGCCGCCGCCGGTCTCGGACACGCGCCAACGGGAGGCGGCGCCGCGGACCACGCCCAAAGCACGGCCGCTGCCGGGAGAGCGGCCGTCCACCGGCAGCGACGTCGCGACCGTGAGTACCGAAGGGGTGGAGTTTCCCTTCCCCGAGTACCTGCAGAACATCGTGTCGCAGATCCTGCGGCGGTGGCAGCGGCCGCTGCAGAGCAACCCCCTCGAGGCGGAGGTTTCCTTCTTCGTGCATCGCGATGGTGCCGTGACGGACCTGCAGTTCATCAGACGCTCGGGGAACTTCGCGTTCGATCTCGAGGCCCAGGGCGCGGTCGAAGAGGCCGGACGGTTCAAGGCGTTCGGCCCGCTGCCGGACGGGTGGCGGGCGGACGTCTTGTTCGTGCGGTTCTACTTCACGGGGAAGCAGCAGTGACGGCGGTCGGGCGGTCGGGCGGTCTGGCGGTCGGTGTCGTGGCGCTGCTTTTGAGCGTCCGCCCGCCTGACCGCCTGTCCGCCCAAGACACCTCCGCGATCGATCGCGGGGTGCGTATCGGGATCATTTATCGGCCCGGCGTGCGGCCGGGGATGGTGGTGCTGCCCGGGCGCGGCGCGCTGCTCGACTCGGTGCGCACCATCCTGAACCGCGACCTCGATTTCAGCGACCGCTTCGAGCTGATCACCCTGCCCGGCGGTGACACGATCCGCCTCAGCACCGGGCCACCGCCCCGCGAGGTGGCGCCCGCCGCGGGGCCGCGCGGTGGAGCGGCGCACGGCCACGCTCTCCCTTCCTTA
>CAZXKD010000095.1:0-10548 GCA_964641215.1 uncultured Gemmatimonadaceae bacterium | reverse complement strand
GCTGAGGCGCGGGCTGTGCTGCGCCGTCGTCGCCCTCGGCGCGCTGGTCTTGTTCCCGAGCGTGGCGCACGCGTGGACGTCCGGCACGCACATCTACCTGGGCGAGTCGGTGCTGGCCAACCTGCATCAGCTGCCGGCGCTCATCGCCGACGTGCTGCGCGCCTTTCCTCACGACTTCCTGTACGGCAACATCGCCGCGGACACCTCGATCGCCAAGAAGTACGCCCCGGTGGGCCGGCACTGCCACGCCTGGCACGTGGGTCAGGAGATCTTCGATTTCGCCGCCTCCGACCCGCTGCGCGCTTTCGGCCTCGGCTACCTCGCGCACCTCGCCGCCGACACCGTGGCCCACAACTTCTTCGTCCCGCGCCAGCTGGTGCTGACGTCGACCACGGCCGCGCTGGGGCACTCCTATTGGGAGAGTCGCTTCGAGACGCACCTGGGCGACGTGTACGCCCGCACGGCCAAGGAGGTGATCGAGCAGGACCACGGCGAGAGCGACGCCCACCTCGATGCCATCCTGTCGCCGACGCTGTTCAGCGTGCGCACCAGTCGCCGCCTGTTCCGCGGCATGGTGCACCTCACAGAGAGCCAGAGCTGGCAGTGGGTGTTCCAGGTGATCGCCGAGAACAGCCGCTGGGACCTGCCCGACGTGGACGTGGAGCGCCACATGGCCGTGGCGTTCGAGTACGTCATGCAGCTGCTCGGCCAGCGGGAGGCGGCGGCCCGGCGCCTCGACCCCGCCGGCGAGCAGGCGCTGATGCTCGCCAAGCGGATGCGGCGCCAGGCGCTGCAGGAGGGCGGGCGGCAGGAGCCCGAGCGGGTCGCGGAGACGGCCGAGCACCACTTCGGGCTGCCGTCGCCAGCGCTCGAGTTCTGGCGCGCCTCGCGGGCGCAGCGGCCCTGGCAGGACCTGGCTGACGGGCGCGGCTTCGGTCGGACCGACGCCGAACCCGTCTAGACCCGCAGCCGTTCCTCCAGCAGCCGGGGCGCCAGCTTGGGATCGGCCTTGCCCCTGGACGCTTTCATCACTTGTCCGACGAAGAACGCCATGAGCTTGGTCTCACCGCCCTTGTAGCGCGCCACTTCCCCCGGATGCGCCCGCAGCACCTCGTCCACCCACTGCCCCATCACGTTGGTGTCGGCCACCTGGATGACGCCGAGCGCCTCGGCGACGGTGCGCGGGTCGCCGCCACCGCGGACCGCCAGCTCCGCGAACACCCGCTTCGCCGCCTGGTGCGACAGGGTGCCTCCCTGGACCAGCGCGATCAGCTGGGCGAGCGTGCCCGCCGGCACGCGCAGCTGCTCCTGATGGTCCTTGGCGTCGGCCAGCACTTCGCCCATCACCCAGTTCGCGGCCGGCTTGGGCTCCGCCCCGGCGTGCACCACGCCCTCGTAGTACTCGGCAAGGCCGCGGTTGGCCGTGAGCACCGCCGCATCCTGCATGCTCAGCGCATATTGGGCGACGAAGCGCTCGCGCTTCGTCGCCGGCAGCTCCGGAAGCAGGGCCTGCTGCTCCGGGATCCACTCCGGCGGCGTCACCAGCGGGGGGAGGTCGGGCTCCGGGAAGTAGCGGTAGTCGTGGCTTTCTTCCTTGGTGCGCTGCGGCCGGACGGCGTTCTCCTTGGCGTCGTACAGCATCGTCTGCTGCCTGACGGTTCCGCCCGCCGCGAGCACGGCGATCTGGCGATCCCGCTCCACCGCGAGAGCTTTTTCGACGTAGGCGAAGGAATTGATGTTCTTCACTTCGGTCTTCGTGCCGAGGGCGGTGTCCCCGGCGCGCCGGACGGAGACGTTGGCGTCGACGCGCAGGCTGCCTTTTTCCATGTCGCAGTCGGAGACGCCGCTGTACTCGAGCACCTGCTTCAACGTCTGCAGGTAGGCCCGCGCTTCCGCGGGCGTGCGGAAGTCCGCCCCCGTCACGATCTCGATGAGCGGCACGCCGGCGCGGTTCAGGTCGACGGCGGTCGCCCGGGGAAACCGGTCGTGGAGCGACTTCCCGGCGTCCTCCTCCACGTGCAGCCGCACGATCGTCGCGGTGGCGACCCCGCGCTCGGGTGAGAGGTAGGAGAGCTGGCCGTTGGTCGCGAGGGGCTGCTCGTACTGGGTGATCTGGTAGCCCTTGGGCAGATCGGGATAGAAGTAGTTCTTGCGGGCGAAGACGCTGCGCGGGTGCACCGTGCACCCGAGCGCGAGGGCGGTGCGCACCGCGAGCTTGAGCGCCTGCTCGTTGGGCGCGGGGAGCGCGCCCGGCAGGCCGAGGCACACCGGACAGACGTTCGTGTTGGGGGGAGCCCCGAAGGCGCTCGAGCAGCCGCAGAACATTTTCGACGCCGTGCGCAGCTGCACGTGCGTCTCGAGCCCGATGACGGTCTCCCAGGTGTTCGTCCCCCCTGCCCCCCCCACCACCGTCAGACCTCTGCCACCGCCGGCACCGCGCGCTCCAAGGCGTAGGCCGCTTCGAGCATCTCGTCTTCCAGAAACGCCTTCCCGATCAGCTGGCCGCCCACGGGCAATCCCTTCACCCGGCCGATCGGCAGGGACATCGCCGGCAGTCCGGTCAGGTTCGCCGTGCACACGAACACGTCCGACAGGTACATCTGCACCGGGTCCGCGAGCTTCTCGCCCGCCTTGAACGCGGGGGTCGGCGTGGTCGGTGTGAACAGCAGATCCACGCCGCGGTCGAACACGTTGCGGAAGTCCTGCACCAGCAGCGCCCGGACCTGCTGCGCCTTGCGGTAGTAGGCGTCGTAGTAGCCGGAGGACAGCACGTAGGTGCCGACCAGAATGCGGCGCCGCACCTCCGCGCCGAATCCCGCGCCCCGCGTCGCGCGGTACAAGGCGCGCACGTCCGCCGCCCCTCCTGTCCCGTCCAGCCGCGGGCCGTAGCGCACACCGTCGTAGCGCGCCAGGTTGGACGACGCCTCGGCCGGCGCGATCACGTAGTAGCACGGGACGGCGGAGGCGGTGTGCGGCAGCGACACCTCCCGCACCACGGCGCCCAGCTCCCGGAGAATCTTGATGGCGCGATCGCAGGCGCGGCGCACGCCGGGGTCCAAGTCCGCCGGGAAGTATTCCCGCGGGACGCCGATGACGAACCCCTGGAGGCTCTCCGGCACGGTCGGCAGCCGCAGCGGGTCGCGGTCTTCGCAGGTCGCATCTTTGGGGTCGCGGCCGCTGATCGCCGACAAGACCCGTCCCGCGTCGTGCACGCTGCGCCCGAGCACCCCTATCTGGTCCAGCGAGGAGCCGAATGCGACGAGCCCGTAGCGGCTCACCCGGGCATAGGTCGGTTTGATGCCCACGACGCCGCAGAACGAGGCCGGCTGGCGCACCGAGCCGCCCGTCTCGGACCCGAGCGCGGCGGGGACGACCCCGGCCGCCACGAGCGCCGCTGAGCCCCCGGAGGAGCCACCCGGCACGCGCGTCTTGTCGAGCGGGTGCAGGGTGCGCCCGTATGCGGAGTGCTCCGTCGAGGAGCCCATGGCGAACTCGTCGCAGTTGGTTTTCCCCGCGATCAGCGCGCCCGCGGCCTTGAGCTTGGTGACGGCGGTGGCGTCGTAAGGCGAGCGATAGCCCTCGAGGATCTTGGAGCCGCAACTGGTGGTGAATTCGAGGGTGCAGATGTTGTCCTTGACGGCGACGGGCATGCCGTACAGCACGCCGCCGGGGTGGGCGGCGGCCGCCTGCTGCAGCAACGACTTGCGGACCTCTTTGAGAGGGGTGAGCAACGCGTTGAGCCGCTTCGCCTTAGTGAGGCGGTCCGCGGCGGCCTTCGCGCTGGTCAGCGCTTCCGCCGCATCACTCACTTCCCCGCCTCCCCGTCGTCGAACGCGCCGAGGCGCGGCACGACGAAGAAGCCATCCTTGAATGCCGGCGCCAGCTCCTCGGGACCGAAGGCAAGAGGCCAGGGCTTCACCTCGTCGGGCCGCGGCCGCAGGGCGTCGGGGCCGGCTAGGAACGGGCGGGCCGAGTCGCCCCCGGGGGGGGGGACCTGCGCCAGCTGCGCGACGTAATCGAGGATGCGCGACATCTGCTCCGTCAGCGCGGGGAGGGCGTCCTCATCGACGTCCAGCTCCGCGAGCTGCGCGATGCGCAGCACCTCCTCCCGCGATACGCTCATGCACTCTCCCAGTCTCGCTCGAGCCCCGCGTAGGCCACGAGCAGCTGCTTGGTTCCGATCTCGGTGTCGTCGAATTCGACCGTGACCTTGAGGTCCCGCCCCATCCCCGAGACCGCCCGGACGACCCCGCTCCCGAACTTGCGGTGCCGCACGCGCTCGCCGGACGCGTAGCGCGGCGCGTCCTGCGATGCTTCCTCGGCGAACTCCTCCGGCACTACGACGCGCGGAGCGCGGCGCGCCAGACGGCCACTCTCCCTGCCTCGGTCCCACAGCGGCGTCGTGCTGCGCTCGAGGACCACCTGTGGGGGCAGTGCCTCGAGAAAGCGCGACGGCTCCGAGAGCTCGAGCCGGCCGTGGCGGTACCGGGTCCGCGCCCATGAGAGATACAGTTTTTCGCGCGCGCGCGTGAGACCCACGTAACACAACCGGCGCTCCTCCTCCAGACCGCCCGGCTCTCCCGCCGTGCGGCCGAGCGGGAAGAGTCCTTCTTCCAGACCCGCCAACGCAACGACCGGCCACTCGAGCCCCTTGGCCATGTGCGCCGTCGTCAGCGTGACGCCCCCGGGCCCCTCAGTCCCCCCGGCCCTCCCACCCCGTGTCTTCGCGGCCTCGTCGGTCGGAGTGATCAGCGCCGCCTGGGTGAGATAGCGCTCCAGCAACGTCCCTTCGCCTTCCTGCGCCGCGGCGGCCACCTCCGCCCATTCGGCCGCGCCCGCGACAAGCTCGCGCACGTTGTCCAGCCGCTCGGCTCCCTCTACCCCCTCCTCGGCCAAGTACTGCTCGTATCCGGTCGCCGCCAGCACCCCTTCCAGGGCGGTGGCCGGGTCCCGCACGCCGAAGGCCTCCCGCAGCCGGTCGACCACCGCGGCGAACTGGCGAAACCCCTCCCGCAGGTTGGGCCGCAGGCCCTCCACCCGGTCGGCCGCGCGGGCCACTTCGAGCAGCGGCTTCCCCCAGCGCGTCGCCGCCGCCCCTACGATCGCGAGCGATGCGTCTCCCAGGCCGCGCCGCGGCACGTTGACCACGCGCGCGAACGCCCCGTCGTCCGCGGGGTTGGCGATCAGCCGCAGGTAGGCCAGCAGGTCCTTCACCTCGCGCCGCTCGTAGAAGCTCACCGCCCCGACCAGCCGATACGGGATGCCGCGGAAGCGGAACGCCTCTTCCAGCGGGCGGGATTGGGCGTTGGTCCGGTACAGCACCGCCATCCCTTCATACGGGACATCGGTCTGCGCCGCGAGTGTGGCCAGCTCGCCGGCAAGCCACTCGGACTCGTCCCGCTCGTCGGCCGCCGTGAGCACGACGACCGGGTCCCCGCCCTGGCGGGTCGTGTACAGCGTCTTCCCCAGGCGGGCGCGGTTCTCAGCGATGACTCCGTTGGCCGCGTCGAGGATCACCTGGGTCGAGCGGTAGTTCTGCTCCAGCTTGATCAGTGTCGCGTCGGGAAAGTCCTCCTGGAAGGCCAGCATGTGGCGCACGTCCGCGCCCCGCCACCCGTAGATCGCCTGATCATCGTCGCCCACGACGCACAGGTTGCGGTGCCCATCGGCCAGCAGCCGCACCAGGCGGTACTGGGCCGAGTTGGTGTCCTGGAACTCGTCCACCAGCACGTGGTCGAAGCGCCGCTGCCAGTACGCCAGCCGCTCGGGGTGCCTCTGGAACAGGGTGAGCGGGTGCAGCAGCAGGTCGTCGAAATCCATCGCGTTCGCCTTGAGCAGCGCGGGGCCCAGCTCGCGGTAGCAGTCGGCGGCCACACGGGCGAGCGGGCTGTCGGCCTCGCCGGCGAAGCTCTCGGGAGCGACCATCCGGTTCTTGGCGCCGGAGATCAGGGCGTGCAACGCGCGCGGCGGATACGCCTTGGGCGACAATTGGCGCTGCTCGAGCATGCGCTTGAGCAGCGCCTGGGAATCGTCCTCATCGTAGATCGTGTAGTTCGGGCCGAAGCCCAAGAGTGCCCCCTCGCGCCGCAGCAGCCGGGCGGCGAGGGAGTGGAACGTTCCGATCCACAGCCCCTTGGGGTCGGCGCCGAGCAGCGCGGCCACGCGGGCGCGCATCTCGCCGGCGGCCTTGTTGGTGAAGGTGACGGCGAAGATCCGTCCCGGCCCTACGGCCTGCCCGCGGATGAGCGCGGCGATCCGCGCCGTGAGCACCCGGGTTTTCCCCGATCCGGCCCCGGCCAGCACCAGCAGCGGCCCGGCGCCATGCTCTACGGCGGCCCGCTGGGCCTCGTTCAACGCGAGGCTCATGCCAGCGGCAGCTCGATGCTGAAGGTGGTGCCCGCGGCGGACGGATGGTACACCAGCCGCCCCCCGTGCTGCTGCTCCACGATACGACGGGCGAGGGCGAGGCCTATTCCCCAGCCGCCGGGCTTGCTGGTGACGCCCGGCTCGAACAGCTGCGTCCGGATGCCCGCCGGGATCCCGGGGCCGTCGTCCTGCACGGTGATGCGGCCGTTGCGGCCGGCCCCCTCAACCCGCACTTCCACCCGGCCGCCACGCCCGCTCAGGGCGTCCACGGCGTTCTTGACCAGCGCCTCCAGTGCCCACTCGAGCAGCACCGGGTCGCCCTGCACGGCCGGTCCCGGCCCGGCCGCGCGCAGGGTGAGGGTGATCGGGCTGGCCAGGGTCGGCAGCCGCGGCTGGAAGTAGGCGACCACCCGCTCGGCCACGGTGCCCAGGCCGACCGATTCCTGCCGGGCCGGGCGACCGATGCGCTCGAAGCGTTTGGCCACGCGCTCGAGTCGCTCGGCGTCGGCCTGCAAATGGTCGGCGAGCTCCGCCGCGGAGGCCCCGGGATTTTCGCGCAGATAGGCGATCCAGCCGGTCAGACTCATCAGCGGCGTGCCGAGCTGGTGCGCCGACTCGCGGGCCATCGCCACCCACAGGCGATCGCGGGCGGCCGCGAGCCGCCAGCGGAAGGCTCCCAGGGCGAGCACCGCCAGGCCGAGCAGCACCGCGCCCTGCAGCAGCGCGAGCAGCGCGAGACGCCGCGCGATGGGGAGTGCGCCGTAGTGGAGCGTGCCCACCCCGGGCTGCACGATGGGCCGGTTGACGGCGTCCAGCCGGGCGATCCACTGTGCCGTGTCGACCCCGGCCCCCGGCGGCATGTTGTCCACGGCGGTGACGTGGCCAGCGGCGTCGGTGAGGGCGAGGGGGATCTTGAAGGTGCGGACCTGCGCCGCCAGGTCGAAGAGGGCCTCGACCGCGGCGTCGCTGCGGGGGTCGCTCAGGCCGGCGAAGACCCGACCGAACAGGCGGCTGGTCTGCTGCGCGTCCTCGCGCAGGTGCTGCGCCACTACCCAGGCATCCCCGAGCGAGAAGGCCCCGAGGAGGACGGCGAGCCCCACCACAGCCGGCGGACCCGCGCGGCGCAGGGAGTCCTTACGCGACACCAGCGGGCGACAGGCGGTCGCCACCCATATAGGGAACGAGTGCGGGCGGCAGCGTGACGGAGCCGTCGGGCTGCCGCCGGGTCTCGAGCAGCGCGGCGATGGTGCGTGGCAGCGCCACGCCCGAAGCGTTGAGGGTATGCACGAACTCCGGCTTCTCCCCGGGCCGCGGACGGAAGCGGATGTTGGCGCGGCGCGCCTGGAAGTCGCTGTACACGCTCGCGCTCGAGACCTCGAGCCACGCGCCGACGGCCGGGGCCCAGGCCTCGAGGTCGTACTGCTTGGCGTTGGCGAAGCCGAGCTCGCGGGTCGACATCAGCGCGACCCGGTAGGGCAGCTCGAGCCGCTTGAGCACCTCTTCGGCGTGGCCCAGGAGCTGCTCGTGCTGCGCGGCGGAGTCCTCCGGGCGGCAGAAGCGCACGAGCTCCACCTTGTCGAACTGGTGCACCCGCAGCAGCCCGCGCGTGTCCTTGCCGGCGGCGCCCGCCTCCCGGCGGAAGCACGGGGTGTAGGCCACGTACGCCCGCGGCAGCGTGGCCCCATCCAGCAGCTCGTCGCGCAGGAGGTTGGTGACCGGGACCTCCGCGGTGGGGACGAGGAACAGGTCGTCCGGCTCAGTGCGGTAGGCGTCGTCCTCGAACTTGGGCACCTGGCCCGTCCCCTGCATCATCTCGCGGCGCACCAGGAACGGCGGCTCCACCTCGACGTAGCCGTGCTCGCGCGTGTGCAGGTCGAGCATGAAGTTGAGGAGCGCGCGCACCAGGCGCGCCCCGGCGCCGATGAACACCGGAAAGCCCGACCCCGACAGCTTGGTGCCACGCTTCAAGTCGAGGATCCCCAGCTCCTCGGCGATCTGCCAGTGCGGCGTGCCGCCCTGCGGCGCGGGGCGACCCCAGGTGCGCAGGTAGGCGATCGACGACGCGTCGCCGTCCGGGACGTCGGGGAGCGGCAGGTTGGGGACGAACAACGCCTTCGCGGTCAGCACGCTCTCGACGTTGCGCAGGTCCTGCTCCCGCCGGCTGATCAACAGCCCGTGCTCCTTGCGCTGGGCGAGCACGTCGGGCGTGAGCGCGCCGTGCCGCTTGACGTAGGCGGCGTCGCTCTGCGCCCAGGCGTTGCGCTGCTTGTTCAAGTCGTCCAGGGTCGTCGCGAGGTCGCGCCGCTGGACATCCAGCCGCTCGAGCTCGTTCAGGAGCGCGAGGACCGCCGGGTCCCCGCGACGCGCCAGCGCCGCCCGCACGTGGTCGGGCGAGGTCCGCAGGAGCTTCAGGTCGATCACGGAGCTACCGCGTGGGGAGGCCCGGCAGCAGCTGGCGGTAGCCGCAGTTCAGATCCGCCAGAATCCGGAAGTCCAGGCGGCGGGCCACGCGGTCTATTTTCAACACCTCGATTTTCGCGTACAGGAACACGATCACTCCGAAGCTGCACTGGGTCGGCCGGGAGCGGATGACCGCCACGGTGCCGCTGTCGACGGCGACGGCGGTGGAGTCCGCGTAGCCCGACGTCGGCGCGTCGGTGATCGCGTCGAACGATGTCGATTCCACACGGATGCCGGATTGCCTGCCCAGCCCCACCGCGCCCGTGGGGAGCAGCAGCGCCTGAGCCCCGGCGTCGATGTTGAAGATGAAGTCGTAGGCGGTCGTGACGTCCGTCCGCACGGTGCGCAGGTTCTCGATGTCGTAGGCCGAGGGCGCCGTGAGCGGCGTGCCGTCGAGGGCGTACAGCGACACCGTGTCCACGACGTTGTCGATCCGCGCGGGAGGGAGACCGGTGGAGCTGCCGCACGCGGCGAGCGCGGCCAGTGCCGCGAGGGCGCCGAGCGCGGCGAGCGGCGAGCGCGGGAATCGCATGAGTGCCCGGGAAGATACTGGCGCGCGGCGAAGTGGGTCAACCCTCGGTCACTGCTTGACTTCGACCGTGTCGCGTCCTAGCTTGGCCGCCGTATGGCGAGCATTCGAGACGTCGTGGACGCGCTCAGCCGTCGCAGCGGCGTCGACGCCGTCGTGGTCGTCGGGCGCGACGGCCTGCCGATCGCCGCTCGCACGAGTGACGGCGTCGATTCCGAAAGCGTCGCGGCGCTGCTGCCATCCGCCATCAACGCGCTGACACAACTCGGCGAAGCGGGCGCGCGCGGCGACTTCGGCAGCGCGGTCCTGGAGTTCGGGCGGGGGCTCGCCGTGGTGGCTGTCCTCTCCGCCGACGCTCTGCTGGTCGTGCTCGTCCAACCCGCCACCAACGTGGGCGGGCTCCTCTTCGACCTCCGCCGCCATCGCTCGGCCATCGCCGGCCTGCTCTAAGCGAGCGCGGCGGGTGAGTCCGGCCTCTTCGTCCCCTCCTCCTGGGCGCCCCCGGCGCCTGTTGATCGTCGACGACGAGCCGCATATCGGCCTCCTGTTGCGCCCCTACTTCGAGGCGATGGGGTACGACATGGGGGTGGCCCGGACGCTCGCCGAGGCCCGCGCCGCCCTGGCCGATCGCGGCGCCGCGCCCACCGGCCTGCTGCTCGACCTCCACCTCCCTGACGGGTCCGGGCTCGAGCTGCTCCGCGATTTGCGGGCCCAGCGGCGCACCCGCCGACTGCCCGTGGTCGTGCTGACGGCCGAAGGGGAGGAGAAGGTCCTGGCCGAAGTCGAGCGCCTGGGCGCCGCCCTCCTCACCAAGCCCTTCAGCCCGAAGAAGCTCACCGCCCAGGTCGCGGCCATGCTCGGCGACGCGCCGCCCGACGCCGGGAGCGGCCCGTGAGCGTGTGGGCGGTCATTCTCGCCGGCGGATCCGGGACGCGGTTCTGGCCGCTCTCCACGCCCGAGCGACCCAAGCAGTTGCTGCCGCTCGTCGGCGACCGGCCGCTGCTCGCCCAGGCAGTGCAGCGGCTGCACGGCCTCGTGCCGCCGGAGCGCGTCATGATCCTCACGGGACCCTACCTGATCGACAAGATCGCGGCGGCGGCACCGGAGGTACCGGCGGCGCAAATCCTGGCCGAGCCGCGCGCCGCCTCCACCGCGCCGGCTCTGGCCTGGGCGGCGCAGCGCCTCGTGGCGCG
>CAZXKD010000094.1:0-10652 GCA_964641215.1 uncultured Gemmatimonadaceae bacterium | reverse complement strand
CGATTCATCCCAGAAGCTCCAACACGCCCAGCCGCTCCGGATCCTGCCGGTCGCCGCGCAGCCACACCCAGCCGTCGCCGCCACTCCACACCAGCTGTCCCGCCCGCCGCTCGCGGCCGGGCAGCATCTCATTGACCAGCAGGTCGAAGCCGACCCGTCCGCCGACGTGCGTGAGGATCTCCTCCGGCCAGGCCACGGCCAACGTGACGCGGTACCCCTGATCCGTCCGGCGCCAAGCGCCGCGCACCGCGGTGGGATCGCCGGAGGCATCGCTCACCCGGTGCACCCGCAGCCCTTTACTCTCCTCCGGAACGATAAGGTATCCGAGGTACCCTTCCCCATTCTCCATTCCTCTTTCCCCGCTGACGTACACCTGCAGTCCGTCGGAATGGATGTCATCGGGCTCGTTGTCGAGCCGCAGCGGCGGCGCACCGGGAGCACGGAAGACGCGATCCGGTTTGGCCACCTCCACGGCGAGGTAGAGGGCGTCCTCGTCCCAGTTGGCGTACGCCACCGCCGACAAGTCCTCCGGGGAGTAGGCCTCTTCGCTGCGACGGTACTGGTCCTCCACGTCGAGCCGCAAGGGCTCACCGGTGTCGAACCCGTCGAGCGTGCCGTCGAGCGCCGGCGGTGCGTCGAGCCGCAGCGCGGGCGCGGTCGCGGCGAGAGGGCGGTCCAGCTCCAAGATCGGCTCGAACGGCTGCGCCGGCTCGCGCCTGCCGGCGAGCCTCACGCCACCGGCATCCGTCTCTACTTCCCAACTGTCGACATAATCGCGGTGCCGTTCCACGCGGCGCGCGGTCACTACTTCCACGACGTCGCCCGCCGCGCGAACGCCGCGGACCGTGGGATTCTCGCGCCACGGCTCGAGCAGGGTGATGAGCCGCAGATTCCGCCCCCGCGCCCGAACCACGTACAGTGGCTCCGGGCTCCCACTCCCCGGCCGTCCCGGGCCTTCGGCGCGCAGCACCTCGCCATCGATGACCAAGTGCGCGGAGAGCCACCCGCCGTCCGCGCGATGCTCGATCGTGATCGGGCCCGGCTGCTCGGGCACGAATCGCTGCACGCGGGTCACGAATTCGTCCGTCAGCTCGCCCTCCTCCCACCGCCCCTGGGTGGTTACGTCCCCACGCCCGCCGAGATGCCACGGGAGCTCGAGAACGTGGTCCTCGCTCCCGGCGAGGTCCACGACGTCGACCAAGTATTGGGGTCCCGCGACGAGGGTGCGCGTCACGCCTCTCCACATGCCTCGCGTCCACGCCCAGTCGCCCTGGACGTCGAAGGCTGCGCAGCTCGCATCGCGCGTCGGCTGCGAGACACCATCGAGCCGTGGGGCGTTGTGCGCCAGGGTGGAGCGATACCAGAACAAGTCGCGCGCCACGTACGAGCCCGTGCCGAAATCCGGCAGCCAGTAAACCCCATGAGCGTGCAGCGTCAGGTTCAGACGATCAGGGTGGCCATGGCCGCTGCCGGTGCCGCCGCACTCCAGGCTCGTGTAGCGATCGCCGGCGCGCAGAATCGCCAAGCCTTGGCTCGCCAGCAAGGTGCTCGGTGCGCTCCAGGGTTCCGTGCCCGCCGGCCGCACCGGAGGCATCTCGAGCAACGACCACCACGACAACGTGAAAGGAGAAACGGGAAATGAGACACGATCGAGGGGCGCGTCGTGCAGATACGACTCGAAGAGCTCGCGCTTCGGCTGTGGAGCCTTGTACAGGGCGGCCAGCCAGCTCTGGATTTCCCGATTCTCGTTTCCCGTGTCCCGTTTCCCGAGCCTCCCGAGCCCCACCTCCCACAGCTCGAGGTACATCGGTTGAGCGAGCGAGACTCCGAACCGCGCGTCCTTGCGCGCAGGAAACGTGAAGTCGGGCAGCGCACTCAGGGTGGGCGCCCGCAGCGCCAGGGCGACGCGGGAAGCGAGGGCCGCGTCCCCGCAAAAGTCGACCCCGGCCTGCAGCGCCCAGGCCGCGCCGGTCAGCAGGCCGCGCAACGCGAACAGGTGGTAGTTCTCCCCCTCGTACCACATGCCATCCGCCCCGTAGCCGCGCAGGTGAGCGATCAGGCCCGTCGGTCCTCCGATCGCCCCTTGGGCGAGCTCCTCGTCCTCGAACCACACGGCGATGGCCGTGAGCGCGGCGTTGTTCCAGGTCTGGCGGTTGGAAAACCGCTCGTTGTAATCGCCGATCAGGTTGGCGGCCTCGTCGGCGACCCGGCTGATGCCCGCGCGGACGGGCTCTTCGAGCACCCCACCTCCGGCCTCGCGCAGCAACACCGCCGCCGCGAGATAGTTGAGGATCCAAATCGATTCGAGGTACGTCGAGAAAAAGAGCCGGCTCGGCCCCAGCACGTTATCGCGGTTGGGGTAGGACCAATACCGCTGCGCGTAGGCCACCAGGATCTCCCGCGCCCGCCGTCCCGCCGCCTCGTTGCCGTCCAGGGCGTGGAGCGCGGCCAGATGCGCGGCCCGCTCCGCGAGCCAGAGGTGCTGATACTTCGCCCAGGCGCGGTCATGCCGCTCGCCGCGGACCGTGCCGCCGCACTGCGCGCAGCGGTGCGCAGTCGGACTCCACGGATCGAACGTGAGCGCCGACCCATCCTGCGGGCAGACCCAGCCATCCACGGACAACAGCGCCTTCGCGGCTGGCAGGACCGGCATGCGCTCGAGGAGCGGTGCAGCACGCACCGCGAGGTGGTCACGCAGCCGCTGCAAGTCGGGCGACGCCGCGATCTCCCGGCGGCGCGCCGCCAGCTGCTCGGCCGTCACCATGCGCGGGCGCCGACCGTCGCGAAGGTGACCGGCAGCACGGTGGCGCCCGCGGCCTTCGCCCGCCTCGCGGCCTGCCCCGCCTCGTCCGCGGCCAGAAAGAACATGACACCTCCCGCCCCGGCACCTGCCGCCTTGCCGCCCAGCACCTTCGCCTCGGCCATCGCCGCCTCGAGCCGCGCCATCTCCTCCGTCCGCATCCCGGCATCGAGATCCTGCTGGTGACGCCAGTTTTCCGCCAGCACAGCGCCGACCTGCCCGAGGTCAGCGGCCCGGAGAGCGTCGGCCATCCGCGCGGCGAGGTCCTTCATCGCACGCAGGGCGCCGGACACCCGCGGATCGCCACGCTCGTAGGCACCCATCACCCGCGCGATGGTGTCGCCCGACACACGCGAGCGGCCGGTGTAGCAGACCACCAGACGGCGCTCCAACGCCGCGGCGAACGCGGGATCGAGGGTGAGGGGCTCGATGCCGACATCGGGATCCCGGAACGTGAGTCGCTGGAAGCCCCCCAGCGCGGCCGCGAGCTGATCCTGCCGGCCCCCCGGGATCCCGGCTTCCACGACCTCCAGGCGCCAGGCGTACTCGGCGAGCTCGCGTGCCTCGAGCTGCTCCTGCCGGGCCTTGGTGAGGACCGACACCAGCGCCACATCGAGCGCCCCGGAGCCGCCGAGTCCCGCGCCCGGCGGCGCCTCCGAGCGGGTGGTCAGGGTGAATGCCCCGAGGATCGGGAACATCCGCAGCGCGGCCTTGTGGATGTTCATGCGACCGTCCAACACCAGGCCTCCCGAGTTCACGCACTCGACCTGCTGGCCCAGGTCCTCGGAGACGAGGCGAATCCGGGGGCCGCCGAGCTCCAGCTCCGCCGTGACGTGCAGCGTGATGGCGGCATTAACCACGACGCCGCCCTCGCGCGCCGAGAACGGCGGCACGTCGGTCCAGGCGCCCGCCAGGTCGAGCCGGACGGGTGCGGTAGCGCGAAACCGGGTCGGCAGGTCGCGGCGTCTCACGGCGCGGTCCACCAGCGGGCCACGCTCGGCAGCTCCCCGCGCACGTCCATCGTTACACCCCGCACCCTGCGGTTCATGCCGCTCACCCCGCGGGCGTGATACAGCCAGGCGACCGGGAGCGAGTCGGCGAACTGCCGCTGCGCCGCCGCCGGATCGCGCGGCACCGGCAACCCGGTGAGGTCGCCGAGGGGCCACAGATAGCCGAGACCGGGGTCGCCTGCGATGCCCATCACGGCAGCGGTGAATTCGTGCCGCGGGCCGTACACGCGGTCCAGCAACGCCGACAACTCGAGCTGGCGGATCGAGACCGCGAATCCCACCGTCGCGAGGCGTGCCTGGATCATCTGCTCCAGCGGCGCCTCCCCGCTGCCGACCGTGAGCAGCTCGAAGGCGACCCGCCGGCCGGCCAGGAGCGCGCGGGCCGAGTCGGGCGCGACCGGGAGTCGTGGCACGGGAAGATACTGCGGGAGGATCGGCGGGACGGGCCCGTCCGCGATGGTAGAGAAGCCGAAGGTGTATCCGTCCACGATCTCCTGGCGGTCGAGCGCCAGCGCCACGGCGAGCCGCACGCCGCGGTCGTCGAACGGCGCGCGTCGCGTGTTAAAGACAATGCCGTACGGAAAGATCAAAGGATAGTCCAGCACGGCGAGCCGCGGATCGCGGCGCACGAAGGCCGCGTGCGGGGCGCTGATGCCCGCGAAGTCGAGCTCGCCGGCGCTGAGCGCCGCGAGCTTGGCCGTCGGCTCGTCCACCACGACCACGATCAGGCGCTCCAGACGCGGCGGCCCGCCGAGGGCGGGGGGGAAGTCGGGGTTCGCGGCGAATACCCAACGCCGGTGCGGCTCGTGGGCGACGAAGCGGAACGGGCCGTTCCCGACCGGCTCTTCGTTCCAGGCGGCCTGACGCAGCAGCGCGTGCGTCACCGTGTCCAGCAGGTGGGCCGGGAGAATCGCGAGGTCGGTGAAGACGTCCGGAAGGGCTTGCGACGATGAAGGGAGGGAGGGGGGGGGCGGGGAGCGACTGAACCGCACGACCACCGTTGAATCGTCCGGCGCCGCCACGGATGCGACGTCCCGCAGGTCGGCGAGCCGCGGGTACCCGGTCGCAGGGTCGCGCGCCGCATCCAACGTCCAGACGACGTCGCGCGCGGTTGTCGGCGTGCCGTCGTGCCAACGAACGCCGGGCTGCAGGGAGAAGCTGAGGGCTCGCCGATCACCCGACCAGTGCCAGCGGCGGGCCAGGTAGGGCTGGGGCACCAGGGCGGAATCGTAGCGGGCGAGCGTCGTGAGCAAGACGTACCGCTGGACTTGTTTCGCCAGGGGGTGGACGGTGAGCAGCGGGTTCACGCTCTGGAGGTCCGCTCCAGACGCATACAGCACGGAGCGGCCGCGGCGCTCCGCCCCGCCCGCGGCCCCGCACGCCGCCGCCGCAAGCACGGTCGCCGCCACCAGCACCCCCCTCCGTGCTCCCACGAGCCGCCTGGTCACGCGTGGATTCTAGCGGGGCCGCCGGGGGCGCGCGAGATTCGGGCGATGCTAGCTCCAGTGACGCGGCGCGCGGTCGCCGGGATCGCGGTCGTCGCCGGCGTGGTCACGCTGACGTTCATCCTGCTCCACGCCGCTCCGGGAGATCCCGCTGAGCGCCTGCTCGGCCCCACCGCGACGGCCGAGCAACTCGTCGCCCAGCGTCGCGCGCTCGGGCTCGATCGCTCCCTGCCGACCCAATACGCGACCTGGTTGGGTCGCGTCGCCCGGGGCGACTGGGGGATCAGCATCGCCACCGGGAGGCCGGTCATCGGGATGTTCGGCAGCGCCTGGCCGGCCACCGTGCGACTCGTGCTCCTGTCGCTCTGCCTCTCGTACGGGCTGGGCCTCGCCGTCGGCGCCGTGCAGGCAACCCGCACCGGCTCGCGACTCGACACGGCGCTGTCGATCACCAGCGTCTCGCTGTTCGCCCTCCCCGGGTATTGGCTCGGGTTGATGCTGGTGATGGTGTTCACGTACTGGCTGCGGGTGTTGCCGGCGTTCGGCGCCGCCGGATTCGACAGCGACTTCCTCACCGGGTGGCCCCGGCTCGCCGATCGGTTGCGCCATCTGGCGCTGCCGCTGCTCACGCTGACGCTCATCGGTGTGGGTGGCACGGCGCGCTTCGTGCGCGGGTCCATGCTGGACGTGCTCGCAGCGCCCTTCGTCACGACGGCACGCGCCAAAGGGCTGACGCCATCGCGCGTCATCCGGCGCCACGTCCTCAGGAACGCGCTGATCCCCGTCGTCGCGCTGCTCGGGCTCTCCCTCCCGGCACTGTTCTCCGGCGCGGTGTTCGTCGAGGCGGTGTTCGCCTGGCCGGGCGTGGGCCGGCTGCTGGTCGAGGCCGTGCAGGCGCGCGATTACCCGGTCGTCATGGCCGCGACGACGATCAGTGCGGCGCTCGTCGTCGCCGGTAACCTGGCGGCAGACCTCCTCCAGGGAGTCGTCGACCCCAGAATCGGGAAACGGGAGACGTGAACCGTCTGTTGCACGACCGCCGTGGCCTCTTCGGGCTGGTCGTCCTCGCCGCGATCGTGCTCAGCGCGCTCGCCGCCCCCCTCGTGTCCGCGGGCGACCCCGACGCGCAGCGGGACATCGTCGCCACGCGGTTCCTGCCACCGCTCAGCGGCGACCGGGATGGCGCCTTCCATCCGCTGGGCACCGACCGGTTCGGCCGCGACGTCTGGACCCGGCTGGTCTACGGCGCCCGCGTCTCGCTGGGCGTCGGGTTCCTCGCGGTCCTGCTCTCGATCACCATCGGCACGACGGTCGGCGCCGTCGCGGCCTACTGGCGTGGAGCGGTCGGTGCCCTGCTGCTGGGCGTGACCGACTTCGCCCTCGCCCTGCCCCGCGTCGTGGTGCTCCTGCTGCTCGCGGCGCTGTGGCGCCCCAGTGCCGCGCTCGTCATCATCGTGCTGGGCGCGACCGGATGGATGCCGGTGGCCCGCCTGGTGCACGGCGAAGTCCGCGCCCTCGCCGCCCGGCCGTTCGTCGCGGGCGCCGTGGCGCTCGGGGCCGGACGCGGCCGCGTGCTGTGGCGTCACCTCCTGCCCAATGCGATCACGCCGGTCGTCGTCGCGGCGGCTCTGGGCGTCGGCAACGCGATCCTGCTCGAGGCGGGCCTCTCCTACCTCGGCCTCGGTGTCCAACCGCCGACGCCGTCCTGGGGGAACATGATCGCCTCCGGCCGCGACACGCTCGTCAACGCGCCCTGGGTCGCGACGGCACCGGGGCTCGCGCTCGTCCTCGTCGTCGTCGCCTGCACCCTGTTGGGAGACGCGCTGCGCGACGTCCTCGACCCGGCCCGCGGCGGCCGGGATCGGTGAGGCGATGTTGAAGGTCACGCCCTTCCACCAGCGGACCGCGCCGCTCTCGGAGGGTCAGGCGTGGCGCCGCTGGGCGGGCTACGTGGTCGCGAGCTCCTACGAGCTGCTGCACGACCGCGAATACCACGCCATCCGCAGCGCGGCGGCGCTGTTCGACGTCTCGCCGCTGTACAAGTACCTGATCGGCGGGCGGGACGCGGTTCGGCTGCTCGACCGGGTCGTGACCCGCAACGTCGCGAAGTGCAAGGTCGGCCAGGTGCTCTACACCCCCTGGTGCGACGCCGACGGGAAACAGATCGACGACGGCACGATCTCCCGGCTCGCCGAACGGACGTTTCGCATGACCGCGGCGGACCCGAATCTGCGCTGGCTGCACCGGAACGCGGCGGGGCTCGACGTGACCATCGAAGATGTATCCGAGCACACCGCGGCCCTGTCCCTCCAGGGGCCGAATGCCCGCGCCATCCTCCAGGTCGCGGCGGACCTCGACCTCAGCGGCCTCAGATACTTTCACCTCACCAGCGCCGGAATCCGCGGCATTCCGGTGACGATCTCGCGCACCGGTTACACCGGCGACGTCGGCTACGAGATCTGGGTGGACGCCGCACAGGCGGTGCCGCTGTGGGATGCCCTGATCGAGACCGGCACAGCGTACGGTCTCACGCCGGCGGGCATGCTGGCACTCGACGTGGCGCGCATCGAGGCCGGACTGCTGCTCATCGAGGTGGACTACATCTCCTCGCACCGCGCTCTCATCGAAGCGCAGAAATCCTCGCCCTTCGAGCTCGGGCTAGGGTGGACCGTGGCGCTCGACAAGGAGCGCTTCAACGGCCAGCGGGCGCTGCGCGGCGAGCTGCGCCGCGGCTCTGCCTGGCAGTTCATGGGCATCGAGGTGGAGTGGGATTCGCTGGAGCGGCTGTACGCGGACGTCGGGCTGCCCCCGCGGCTGTCGACGGTCGCGTGGCGCACCAGCGTCCCGGTCTACGCGGACGGCCGCCAGGTCGGCTACGCGACGAGCGGCGGCTGGTCCCCGTTGCTGAAGAAGGCCATCGCCCTCGCGCACCTCGAGTCGGCCTTCGCCCGGCCGGGCACACCGCTGCGCATGGAGATCACCGTCGAGCACCACCGCCGGCAGGCGGCGGCCCGCGTCGTCCAGACGCCATTCTTCAATCCCGATCGGAAGCGTGCCTGATGCCGCCGCGCTACGACGCGATCGTGATCGGCGCGGGGCACAACGGGCTCGTCCACGCGGCCTATCTCGCGCGCGCGGGGAAGCGGGTGCTCGTCCTGGAGCGCCGGCCGCGGGTGGGGGGCGCGGCCGTCACGGAGGAAGTCTTTCCCGGGTTCAAGTTCTCCGTGTTCTCCTACGTGGTGAGTCTGCTGCGGCCGGAGATCATCCGCGATCTCGAGCTACCGAGCCACGGCCTCGAGATCCTGCCGCTTGAGAGTACACTCACGCCCCTGCCGAACGGGGATCACCTCGCGATGTGGAGCGATCACGATCAGACTCGCCGCGAGCTGTGCCGGCACTCGGCGCGCGATGCCGAGGCCTACGACGAGTTCGGGCAGCTGATGCACCACATGGCGATGGCGGTGAAGCCGATCCTCGGCATGGTGCCGCCCGACCCCACGTCGCTCAACCCCAGAGAGCTGTTGGGTCTCGCGCGGCTCGCGAGACACTTCCGAGGGCTGGGGGAGCGGCACTTCCACGCGCTCTGCAAGCTCATGACGATGAGCTCCGCGGACTTCCTGGACGAGTGGTTCGAGTTCGACGGGCTCAAGGCGACCAAGGCGGCGAGCGGCATCATCGGGACGTTTCTCGGCCCCCGTTCTCCCGGCACCGCCTACGTGCTGCTGCACCATTACATGGGCGAGATCGACGGCGCGTTCCGCGCCTGGGGCTTCGCCAAGGGCGGCACCGGGGCGATCAGCGAGGCCATCGCCGCGGCGGCACGCGCCCTCGGCGCCGAGATCCGCACCGACGCGCCGGTCGCGCGGGTGCTCGTCCAGAGCGGCCGCGCGACGGGCGTCGCCCTGGAAAACGGCGACGAGCTGCACGCGTCCGTCGTGGTCTCGGGGCTCGACCCGCGGCGCACGTTCCTGCAGCTGGTCGAGGCGCAGGAGCTCCCCGCCGACTTCGTCGCCGATATCCGCCGCTACAAATTCCGGGGCTCCTCCGGCAAGGTGAACCTCGCGCTCGCCGCCTTGCCGGACTTCACCTGCTTGCCGGGGGTCGGGCCGCACCTGCGGGGCGCCATCTCGATCAGCCCCAGCCTCGAGTACGTCGAGCGTGCCTATGACGACGCCAAGTACGGGGACTTCTCGCGGCGGCCGTACCTCGACATCGTCATTCCCTCGATGATCGACCCCGGGATGGCTCCACCGGGTCGGCACGTGATGTCCATCTTCGTCCAGTACGCTCCGTACCACGTGAACGGCGGCTGGGACGACGCGAAGCGCGAAACGTTCGGCGACGCCGTCGTGGACACGGTGGCCCAGTACGCGCCCAACATTCGCTCGGCGATCATCGGCCGGCAGGTGCTCACGCCGGCCGACATCGAGCGGACCCTCGGCCTCACCGAAGGCAACATCTTCCAGGGCGAGCTGGCCCTGCACCAGCTGTTCTTCCTCCGCCCCGCCCCCGCGTGGGCCCAATACCGCACGCCGGTCCGGGGACTCTACCAATGCGGTGCAGGCACCCATCCGGGCGGCGGCATCATGGGCGCCTCGGGCCGGTTGGCGGCGCTCCAAGTGCTGAGGGATCGGCGCTGAATGCAGGACGTCGTCGTCGTCGGCGCCGGCCTGAACGGCCTCGTCACCGCCGCCTATCTCGCCAAGGCCGGCCGGCGCGTCCTGGTGTTGGAGCGACGCGATACGGTCGGCGGCACGGCGGTCACCGAGGAGATCGCGCCCGGCTTCCGGTGCGACACCGTGCAGCACGACATCGGCTGGCTGCCCCCACGCATCCTCTCCGACCTCGGCGTGAACGGTGTGCAGCTGGTCCACGGCGATCCCGCCGTCGTGACACCACTCGACGGCGGCCGCTCGCTCCAGCTCTCTCCCGACCGCGCCAAAAGCGCCGCTTCCATCCGAGCACTCTCCCCAGCCGACGCGGCCCAGTGGGCGGAGTTCTGCGACCGGATGACGCGGCTGGCGGAGTTTCTCCAGGCGCTGTACCTGGCACCCCCGCCCCGGCCGCTGCGCACCACGCCCGGGGACCTGCTCACGCTCCTCGGCCTCGGTCGCCGATTCCGCGGGCTCGGCAAGGCCGGCATGATCGACCTGCTCCGCGTCCTGCCCATGTCTGTCGCCGAGCACCTCGACGAGTGGTTTCAGGCGGACTCACTGAAAGGCACCCTCGCCGCGGGAGCCGTGACGGGACTCCATCAAGGACCACGCTCGGGCGGGACGGCGTTCGGACTGCTGCATCATCTCGTGGGCCACACCGCATTTCGCTCGCGGGCCTTGGTGCGCGGCGGCGTCGGCGCGCTGGCACGCGCGCTCGCCGGGGCGGCCCAGCGCCACGGCG
>CAZXKD010000093.1:0-10935 GCA_964641215.1 uncultured Gemmatimonadaceae bacterium | reverse complement strand
GGCTTCGGCGCCGCGATCGAGGCGATCGTGCTGTTCGTCCGCAACGACGTCGCCATCGCCAACATCGGTCACGGTGGTGAGAAGTTCGCGCCCTACATCCTCACCCTCTTCTTCTTCATTCTCTACTGCAACCTGCTCGGGCTCTTCCCCTGGGGCGCCACGCCCACCGGCAACCTGGCGGTGACCGGCGCGCTCGCCCTCACCGCGTTCCTGACGATCGAGATCTCGGGGCTGCTCGCGTTGGGTCCGAAAGGCTACCTCAAGACGATCTTCTTCGTACCGCCGGGGATGACGGGTGTCGGAGCGGTGCTCATGCTGCTGATCATGACCCCGATCGAGCTGATCGGGAAGCTGGTGAAGCCGTTCGCGCTGTGCCTGCGGCTCTTCGCCAACATGACCGCCGGGCACTTCGTGATCCTGGCGCTGCTCGGGTTGATCTTCATCTTCGCAAGCTGGGGCGTGGCCATCGGCTCGGTGGCGTTCGTGCTGTTCATGATGGTGCTCGAGCTGCTGGTGGCGTTTCTGCAAGCGTATATCTTTGCGCTCCTGACGTCGGTGTTCATCGGGCTGATGCAGCACGAGCATTAGTCGGACGGCAAGTTTAACGACCTACCTCGAGGACACGACATGGTTGACATGGTGACGCTGCTAGTTCAAGCCGACACCGCTTCGCTGCACTCCGCGCAGGCGGTCGCCAAGAACGTCAACTCGTTGCTGGGTGCGGGCCTCGGGATCGGCCTGGCGGTGATCGGCGTGGGGCTCGGCATCGGCCGCATCGGCGGGCAGGCGGTGGAAGCGATCGCGCGCCAGCCGCAGGCGTCGGGCGACATCCGCGGGGCGATGATCCTGACCGCCGCGCTGATCGAAGGCGTGGGGCTGGCCGCGCTGGTGTTCGCGCTGCTCTTCAAGCTCATCAAGTAATGCCGACGCTGCTGCTGCTGCAGGAACCCGAGGGCGGCTTCTCGCCTTTCTCGATCAATCCGGGGCTGATCCTCTGGACGATCGTCGTCTTCGGGCTGTTGCTGGCGGTCCTGTGGAGGCTCGGCTGGCCGGCGATTCTCAAGTCCGTAGAGGACCGGGAGAAGCGGATCCAGCAGCAGCTGGACGAGGCTGAGCGCGCCCGGGCAGAGGCGGCGCGGCTGCTCGAGGAGCACAAGCGGACGCTGGGGAACGCGCGGGGGGAGGCGCAGGAGATCGTCGCCCGCGCGCAGGCCCTAGCCGAAAAGGAGCGGCAGGGGATCCTCGAGCGGGCCCGAGTGGAACAGGAACAGCTGCTGGAGCGGGCGCGCAAGGAGATCGGGGCGGAGAAGGAGAAGGCGCTGCTGGCGCTGCGGCGCGAGGCGGTGGACCTCTCCATCGCCGCGGCTTCCAAGCTCATCGAAGCAAACCTCGATTCGGCGGCGAATCGCAAACTGGTTCTGGAGTACCTGGCCAGCCTCGAGAACCAGCGGTGAAGAACCCCACGGTCGCGCGCAACTACGCCGAGGCGCTGCTCGCCGCGGCCGTGGCGAGCGGGGATCAGGAGGTGGAGCGCTTCGGCCTCCTGATCGACGCGGTGGCCGGAGCGGTGCAGGCTGACGAGCGGATCGCGGTGGTGTTGGAGTCGCCGCGCGTCGCCAAGGGAGTCAAGACGAGGTTGCTGGAGGAGGCGCTGGCGGGAAGCGCGCCGCGCGAGTTCGTGCGGTTTCTACAGGCGGTGGTGCGCCGCGGCCGGCAGGGGCTGCTCGCCGATATGTCCCAACAGTATCTGGCGCTGCTCGACGCGAAGCTGAACCGGGTCCACGCAGGGGTGACCCTCGCCGACGAGGCGGACGGCGGGCTCGAGGCGCAGATCGTGGAGCGGTTGGCGAGGGCGATCGGCAAGGAGGTGCGCGCCCGCTTCCACGCCGACCCGCGCATCCTCGGTGGGATCATGGTGCGCGTGGGTGACCGGATCTACGACGGCACGGTGCGGCGACGGGTGGCGGCCCTGAAGCGAAGGATGTTGACCGGCGAGTCATAAAACGCGCCATGACCCCTCGCAAGCGCGTTCCTCCCCCCCCCTCCTCCTCCGCTCACTCGCGGTCTGGCAGCCGGTCTTCCCACGCCGAGCCGACTCAAGCGAGACCTGCGCTCCCGGGGTACGAGGAGCGATTCCGTCTCCTCGTCGAGAATGTCAAGGACTACGCGATCTTCATGCTCGACCCCGAGGGGAACGTCGCGAGCTGGAATGCCGGCGCCGAACGGATCAAGGGGTACCGCCCCGAGGAGATTCTCGGTCGGCACTTCTCCTCCTTCTTTCCTCAGGAGGACGTGCAGGCTGGCAAACCAGGCCGGGAGTTGGCGACGGCCGCGGCGCAGGGGAGGGTTGAAGACGACGGTTGGCGCGTCCGCAAGGATGGCTCCCGATTCTGGGCGAACGTCGTCATCACGGCCCTGCGGGACGGAGCAGGGACCCTGGTGGGGTTCGCGAAAATCACGCGCGATCTGACCGAACGGCGGCAGGCGGAGGAGGCGCTGCGGGCCGGAGAGGAATACGCGCGCCGGATCGTGGACGCGGCGTATGACGCCTTTGTGGCGATGGATCAGAATGGGGTCATCACCGGCTGGAGCCGCCGTGCCGAGGAGACTTTCGGGTGGCCGCGCGAGGAGGCCGTCGGGCGGCCGCTGGCGGAGACCATCATCCCCAAGCAGTATCGCGATGCGCACCGCCGTGGTCTGAAGCATTTCCTGGCCACGGGAGAAGGGCCGGTGCTGAATCGGGTGGTCGGCATCACGGCCGTCCGACGTGACGGGACGGAGTTCCCGGTGGAGCTGACCATCTCCCCGTTGAAGGTCGGCGGGAAGTACGTCTTCACGGCGTTCGTGCGGGACATCACTCAGCGGAAGCAAGCCGAAGACAGGCTGAAGCGCTACGCGGAGGACCTCGAAGCCGCCAACCGGGAGCTGGACGCGTTCGCCTACTCCGTGTCGCACGACCTGCGGGCCCCGCTGCGGAGCATCGACGGCTTCAGCCAGGCGTTGCTCGAGGACTACGCCGGGCGGTTGGACGACGCCGGCCGGCAGTATCTGCAGCGCGTACGCGCCGGCAGTCAACAGATGGCCTTGCTGATCGACGACCTGCTGAAGCTGTCGCGGGTGACGCGTGCCGAGATGCGCCGAGAGCCCGTGGACCTGAGCCGCCTCGCCCAAGACATCGCCGCAGACCTGCGGCGCAGTGACCCGCAGCGCCAGGTGGAGTTCGTCATCGCCTCAGGACTCGAGACCAGTGGTGACCCCCGATTACTGCGCGTGGCGCTCGAGAACCTGCTCGGCAACGCCTGGAAGTACACTGCGAAGCACCCGCGGGCGCGCATCGAGTTCGGGATCACCGGGGGAGGGCAGGATGTGACGCCGGCGTACTATGTGCGCGACGACGGAGCCGGATTCGACATGGCCTACGCCGGCAAGCTGTTCGGGGCGTTTCAGCGCCTCCATACCCCGGGGGACTTCGAGGGCACCGGAATCGGGTTGGCGACGGTACGGCGGATCGTCGGCCGGCACGGGGGCCGGGTGTGGGGCGAGGGCGCCGTCGAGCGGGGGGCTACGTTTTACTTCACGCTGTGAAAGCGCGTGACGTCGCCCCCGCCCCCCTCCGGCCGCCCCACGAACCCCTCCTATTTCTTGCGCGTTGCTGAGACTTTGCCCTTGAGAACGTCCCCTGAGGCGTAGTGTGCCTCGAACGTGCCGATCGCCGTATCCCCCTTGTAATGACTAGAGGTACGCGTGGTCACCATCTGTCCGGGCCGCAACACGCTGGCATACGGCCCTGACTCCGTGACGATGCTGTCGCCACCCACGGTAAGGATGCGTGTCGGGATGGGATCGCGGCCGGGGAAGGTGATGGTCCAGCCTTTGGGGTCGGCCGTGGCGGTCATCATGTACGTCACGACCACGCTGTCCTTCGGGCCGACCATGGTCTTGCCTTCCCACATACCGGCGACGTCGGCGAGCTTGATGCCGCTGCGTTGCGGCTGGGCGGCCGGCGCCGGGGCTGCGGGGGGATTCTGGGCGCCTGCGACCGTGGCACCGGCGGCAAAGGCGACGGCCGAAAGGAGATGGATGGGGCGCATGGGAGACTCCTGATGAGATGGGGACTGTAACCCGTCAGTCGGCGGGGCCTGAACGTAGCCCGTTTCAGGGTGAACGGCAACTCAGCGAGCGCCGGCCGCCCGTCCGCGCGAGAACGACAGCGGCCCGGGTTCCCCCGGGCCGCCGGCATCACACTGCCCCACCTCCGGGCGCCCCGCCCAGCAAGCCGCCCAGGCAGGCGATCAGCCGCATTCCAGCCGTGCCCACCGTGACCGCGGCCTCGTCCAACAGCACGGCCGCGTCCATGATCTCGTCGTACGTGCCACCCGGCAAAGCGAGCTGGTAGTGGTTCCACGCGTCGAGGTACTTCTTCCACGCGAGGATATACGCGAGCGCCTCCCTGGCGCAGGCGATTTCGACGTGCACCGCGGTGACGGCCGCGACGGGGGCCGTAGGGGTCGCGGCCGCGAGCCGGGGCGTGCCTCCCAGCGCACCGATAAACAGCGCGCCGGCGACGGCGAGCCCCGCCCAGCGGACCTGCAGGATCTTGGCGTTCATGGCCCCTCCTCTCAGCGCTCGAGCCGCGGGTCCAGCACGGCGACCCGTAGATCGGATTCGGGGTGGCCATCCACCGTCAGGAACGCCTGGTCCAGCACCTTCCAGGGCCCGAGGGTCCGGTAAGTGAGCCGGGCAGTGACGGTCCCGGCGGGGGTCTCGACGGCAATGGGTCCGTCCGCTACCTCAGCGTCGCTTTCCCGGACGAACGGGACCGCGACCAATCCCGCACCGAGCGGCCCGAGACTGCCGCTGCCACTCAACGGGTGCAGCGCCGGCAGGAATCCGGTGGCCGTGTGGTCCACGCGCAGGTCGAACCGCTGAGGCGGGGCCATCCCGCCGAGTCGGACCTCGAGGACGCCGGTAACGGCGCGAGCGGAGACGTCGCCGGGACCGGCCCGGCGGTCGCAGGCGGCGACCAGGGCGACCGCGCAGAGGAGTAAGAACAAGGATTTCATGGGACTGCTCCTTATCAGGGTGAGCCGACGACAGGAGTCGCCGGGATGCTCAACTTGAGACTTCCGTCGCGGGGAGCGGCATCCGAATCACGCGCCGGGAGCCAGTTCCACGCGCGCCTCCCCCGGCTAGGCCGTCCGGTGTAGTTTCCACGTCCCATGTTCCCTCTGCTTCTGGTGCTCGCGATGGCCGACACCGCTGGCTATTGGCAGCACCAGGTCGCCTACCGCATCAATGCCTCGCTCGACGAAGCGGCGGGCGTGCTGACCGGCCACGTGCGCATCAGCTATGTCAACCGCTCCCCCGACATCTTGCGCGACTTCTACGTGCACCAGTACCTCAACGCCTTCCGGCCCGGGTCGCGCTGGGCGGCGACCGACAGCGCGGAGAACCGCGACCGCTTCCAGCACCTCAAGGACCCCGATTACGCGTTCGAGCGGATCACCGGGGCGAGCGTGCAGGGCACGGCCCTGAAGCCCGACTATCCGTTCGCCCCGGACTCGACGGTGGCGCACTGGACGCTGCCGCGGCCGCTCGCCCCGGGGGACTCCCTGGTCGCGGAGGTCGATTGGCAGGCGCGGCCGTCGACCCTGCCGCGGCGCCAGGGCCGGCAAGGGCGGCGCTTCGATTTCGCGCAGTGGTATCCCAAGGTCGTCGTGTACGACCGCTATGGTTGGGAGGCGCACCCGCTGTACCCAGCGGGCGAGTTCTATGGCGAATTCGCGACGTACGACGTGACGCTCGACCTACCGGTCGACCAGGTGATCGGCGCGACCGGCGTGCCCGTCGAGGGGGACCCGGGGTGGGAGCATGCAAAGGCCGACCCAGCGCTGCGGATCGATTACCAGCGGGATTGGTACGGGGGTCGGGGCTCGGGGCTCGGGTGTCGAGCGCTCGGAACGGGCCGCAAGTGCGTCCGGTTCTACGCCGAAGACGTCCACCACTTCGCCTTCTCGCTCAACCCGCAGTACGTCTATGAAGAGGGACGCTTCGGCGCGGTCGTGGTGCGGGTGCTGTACTTGCCGGAGGATCGCCAAACCTGGGGGAACGGCATCGCGGTCGGGCGGACCGTGACGGCGCTCGCCTGGCTCGACTCGCTGTACGGCACGTTCGCGTGGCCGCAGCTGACGAACGTGCACCGCATCGAGGGCGGCGGGACCGAGTTTCCGATGATGGTGATGGACGGCGGGGCCGGCCTGGGCTTGATCTTGCACGAAGTGGGGCACAACTACACCATGGGCATCCTCGCCAACAATGAGTGGCGTGAGGGCTTTCTCGACGAAGGCTTCACCAGCTTCCAGACGGCGTGGTTCTTCGAGACTCACGGCGGGGCGCCGGCCTACCCGGGGATCGAGCCTTACATCCTGGAGCTGGATCTCGACCGCTGGAGCGAGCCCGTCTCGATGGTCAGCGAGCGCTACCGCGACTTCCCGACGTACAACGCGATGATCTACACCAAGGGACAGCTGTTCTATGAGCAGCTGCGCTACGTCGTCGGCGACGACGTCGTGAGGCGCATCCTCCGGACCTATTACTCCCGCTGGAAGTTGAAGCACGTGGACGAGGAAGCCTTCCGGGCGGTGTGCCAGGAGATCTCGAGGCAGGATCTGGGATGGCTGTTCGGTCAATGGCTGCACGGCACGCCCTTGATCGACTATCGCCTGAAGCAGGTGGACCGGCGCCGCCAGCCCGACGGCTCCTGGCGCACCGCAGTCACCATCGAGCGCCTGGGCGACGGCTGGATGCCGGTGGAGATCGGCAACCGCAAGGGCGATACGATCTACGCCCGCGCCACCGGGCAACCGGAAGTGGAGCGCGTCGAGTTCGCGACCGCCGGCAAGCCGGGCCGCCTGATGCTCGACCCGCGCCTGCGCACGCACGACTGGAACATGCTGAACAACCGGGAGCGAGGGTTTTGGGGGCGAGGGGCGGTGGAGTGGCGCTTGGACGATCCGACCCGCGACGTCGTCCGCCGGGACAAGCTCGTCTCGGCGTGGCTCCCCGTCGCCTGGGCGAACGACGCGGGCGGCCTCACCCTCGGGGTTCGATCCCGCGAGAACTACCTCGGCCGCTTCGAGCGCGACCTGTTCCTGTGGTCGGCAGGCCTGCGCGGCGAGGCTACCAACCGCTTCAGCCTGTACGCGCGGATCGAGAACCCCGTTTCGCGACCCGAGCCGCGCACCACCACCAGCTTCGCGGCGTGGTCGGTCGAGGGGCGGGCGGGCGCCGCGCTGCATGTGGACCGATCGCTGCAACGGCGGTTCGTGGATCGGGCCGAGCCCCACGGCGGATTCGACGCGATGTGGATGGCCACCACGGACCTGAGCTACCTCGATCGGCGCCTGTGGGATGACGGTGGGACGATAGAGGCAGGCCCCTGGATCGCGACGACCGTCCCACAGGGCGGAGGCATGCTTCGAGCTCGCCTCGACACGAGGGTGGGGCTGGCGTACTGGAAGCCCGGCCCCGGGATCGTGGCCAAACATCGCTACGACGTGGAGGGGTTCGTGCGCGCGACCGGGGAATTGAGCTGGCGGGCGCCGTTCTGGCTGGGGACGACGGTGGGGGTGCGGGCGTTCGCGGGCGGCTACGGCGCGCGGTCCCTGCCGCTCCGCCAGCGGCGCATCGGCGTGGCGGGGGCCGACCCCTACGAGACGTTCACTAACCCGTTGCTGCGCAGTCGCGGTGCCCTGTTCGTGCGGCCCGACTTCTTCTATCACGCCCCGGGCGACGCCAACCTGCGAGGCTTCACCGCCACGGCCGGGGGACGCTGGGCGATGGCGCTGAACGTCGAGGAGACGAAACCGGTCTGGACCCGTCGGACCGGACTGCTGCGCGCGGCGGCGGTGTACGGATTCTTCGACGGCGGGCTCGTGGATTCGCTCGCCATTCCCTCCTACAACGGCCGCGGGGCCGCCACCACGCTCTATGACGCCGGCGTCGGGCTCTCCACCCGGCAACGTCTGGGTGACCGATCCTGGACGATGCGCTTCGAGGTGCCCCTCGTCGTGAACCGCTGGGACTTCTCGGCAGACACACACGGTCGCGGTCAGCGCGTGACGTTCCGCTGGCAGGTGAGTCTGGAGCCGAGCTTTTGATCGACACGCCGAGCGACCGGCGCGGATTCTTCCGCCAGACGATCGGACGGTTGGCGCGGGAAGTGGCGGCCCGCACCGAGCAGCGCGTGGCGCCGGGACGCTACTTCCGGCCGCCGGGCGCGCTGCCGGAGCTCGGCTTCCTCGCGGCCTGCACGCGCTGCGGGGCCTGCATCGACGTGTGCCCGGTGCACGCGATCATCAAGGCACCGCCCTCCGCGGGACTCGCGGCGGGGACGCCCCACCTCGAGCCGGCGATCCAGGCGTGCGTCGTCTGCCCGGACATGCCGTGCGCGCGCGCCTGCCCGACGGGGGCGCTGGTGCCACCCGCAGACGGGTGGGGGTCCATCGCGATGGGGCGGCTCGAGCTCGATCCCGGCCGCTGCATCACGTTTCAGGGTGCCTCCTGCGGGGTCTGCGCCCGCGCCTGTCCCGTGGGCGAGCGGGCGCTGGCACTGGACGCCGCCGGGCACCCGGTCCTGAAGCCCGAGGGATGCGTGGGCTGCGGCGTGTGCGTCACGGCGTGCGTGACAATGCCTTCATCGCTCAAATTGAGCCTCGCATGAGCGACCTTCCCTATCGTGTCGAGAAGCCCTGGGGCTACGAGCTGGTCTGGGCGCGCACCGACCGCTACGTCGGCAAGATCCTCCATATCGAGGCGGGCCATGTGCTCAGCCTCCAGTATCACAACAAGAAGGACGAGTCGATCTATGTCCTGAAGGGCGAGATCATCCTACGGCTGCGACAGGAGGGAAGGGCGGCGCTGAGCGAGCGGCACGTGGGCGAAGGGCAGGCCTTCCACATCCATCCCACGCTCGTCCACCAGTTCGAGGCCGTGAAGGCGACCGACCTGCTCGAGGCCTCGACCCCGGAGCTCGAGGACGTGGTGCGGCTCACAGACCGGTACGGGAGGGTCTAGGTGAAAGTGATCGTGCCGCTCGCGGGGAAGGGCACCCGCCTGCTCCCTCTCACCAAGCGCGTGCCCAAGCCGCTCGTAGAGGTCGCGGGGCGGCCCGTGATGGACTATGTGATGGACACGCTGGCGGGGCTCGACGTGGAAGAGCTGATCGTCATCACGGGCTACCTGAAGGAGCAGGTCGAGCGCTACATCACCACACACTATCCTGTCCGGGCGCGGTTCGTGGAGCAGCGGACGCTCGACGGGACCGCCGGTGCCGTCAACCTGGCACGCCCCTGGGTGGACGGCCCCGTCCTCATCATCTTCGTGGACACGCTGTTCGAGGCCGACCTGTCGCTGATCCGCACGAGCGATGCCGACGGCATCCTGTGGACCAAGGAAGTCGAAGATTACCAGCGGTTCGGGGTCATCGTGACCGATGCCAGGGGCTATATGACCCGCATCGTCGAGAAACCGGACACGCCGATCTCCAAGCTCGCCAACATCGGGCTCCAATATGTCCGCGACTGGCGCACCCTGTTCGAGGGGATCGCCGCGGTGCTGGGGCAGCCACCAGGCAAAGGTGGAGAGTTCTATCTCACGGACGCGTTTCAGTACATGGCGGACCATGGCAAGCGCCTCCGGGTGGCGCCGGCCACCGGGTGGTACGACTGCGGCAAGGTGGACACGCTGCTCGAGACCAATCGCCACCTGCTCGAGCACGGGCGGGCGCGGCGCCCGGCCGGCGCGTTTCGGGGCGTCACCTTCCACGAGCCGGTCTACATCGAAGATGGCGTGGCGCTGCGCGACGCGGTCATCGGTCCCAATGTCTCGCTCGGCGCGGGGAGCGCGGTCACGGGGAGCAGCGTAGCGGACAGCATTCTGGGTCGTCGCGTGCGCCTCAGTGCCGCGACGGTGACCGGCTCGCTCATCGGGGACGACCAAGTCATCGAAGGGAAGACGGTGGCGCGGAGCGTGGTCGACGCAGGGGAGCTCGCTCCGGCGCGCTAGGGAAGCTCGGGGGAGGGAGGGCGGGATGACCGGTTACGAAGTGCGCGAGCTGTTCGCGTACAACGCCTGGGCCAACCGCAAGCTGTTCGACGCCGCGGCGGCGTTGCCGGAAGAGTACTACTTCCGGGACTTGCGAAGCAGCCATGGCGGGATTCACGGGACGCTGGCCCACATTGTCTGGGCCGAGCAGCTGTGGCTGTGCCGCTGGCTGGGCACGCCGATGCCGGCGGTGCCGCAAGGCCGGGACCTGGGCACGCTGGCCGCCGTGCGGGCACGATGGGAGGAGGTCGAGGCGCGGCGCGCCGGATTTCTGGGGGACTTCCCGGACCCGCGGCTCTCCGAAACGTGGGCCGTTCGGCCATCCACCGGCGGGGAGTATCGGCACAGCTTCCGGGAGATGTTCCGCCACGTGGTGGATCATTCGAGCTACCACCGGGGCCAGGTGGTCACGATGCTGCGGCAGGTGGGCGCGGTTCCGCCCAGCACCGGGCTGATCGTATTCTATCGGGCCCGTCCGAGCTCGACGTCATAACGCCGCTAATGGGAAGCAGTTACCTGCCACTTGACTGAGCCGGGAACCCGATTTATTTACTGACCGTTCAGTAATTAAATCGGAGGATTCGCATGCCGGTAGTCGCCCGCCGTCCCCGCAAACCCAAACCGCGCTGGCAGCGCCGCAAGGAGGCTCGGCCCGAGGAGATCGTCGCGGCCGCCCTCGACGTGTTCGTCGAGCACGGGTTCGCCGCCGCGCGGCTGGAGGACGTGGCCCGCCGCGCCGGCGTCACCAAGGGCACGGTGTACCTCTACTTCAAGAACAAGGAAGCGCTGTTCAAGGCCGTGGTGCGGGAGACCCTCGTGCCCGTGATCGCC
>CAZXKD010000092.1:0-10960 GCA_964641215.1 uncultured Gemmatimonadaceae bacterium | reverse complement strand
GCGGTAGGGGGCCCGCGAGGGGGTGAGTGAGCCCGTCCTTGAGTCGGGGTGCGGGCGGGCCGGGCCGGTTGGCGGGGTTCGCGGGGGGGGCAAGGCGGCGGGCCCAGGCGAGGACGACTGGCGGCACGTGTCGCCTGTCGGTCGCGCGGTGCGCGCGCAACGCCGCGGCGGCGTCGGCGGGCCGCTCGAGAGGCGCGCCGAGCGCGGCGCACACGCGCACCAGCGTCTCCGGAGCCACGACGACCTGCCGGCCCAAACCGTCGGTGTAGCGGGTGTGGACCCCCATCGCCGCGGCGAGGCCGTGGAGCGCCTCCAGCTCCGGCACGTTCACCTCTCGGAATGAAGACCGGATAGTAGGGCACGGCGGGCCCTTCGGCGAGCCGCGGCGCGTCCTCCCGCGGTATGCCGGGGGCCGCTACATTCACAGCGCGAAGGAGGTGCGCCGTGACACGGTGGTGCATGGTTGTCGTGACGGCAGCGTGCCTCGCGGTTGCCCGGCCTGCCCCGGCGCAGGCTCCGGCGCCCGCAGCCGCGCCCGACACGTCCTGGATCGCCCGCAGCGCGATCTACGAAGTCAACGTCCGCGACTTCGCGCCCACCGGCACCCTGCGCGGGGTGACGGACGGCCTCGACCGCATCGCGACGCTCGGGGCGAACGTTCTGTGGCTGATGCCGATCTATCCCGTCGGCGTCCTGAACCGCAAGGGACCGCTCGGGTCGCCCTACGCGGTGCGCGACTACATTGCGATCGATTCCGCCTTCGGCACCGCGGCGGACTTGCGTGCGCTGGTGCGGGCCGTCCACGCCCGCGGCATGAAGCTCATCCTCGACTGGGTGCCGGATCACACCGCGTGGGACAACGTCTGGGTTTTCGAGCACCCCGACTTTTTCATCCGCGACGAGCACGGCGCGCTGACCGTGCCGCGTGACCCTCAGGGCAAGCCGACCGACTGGGCGGACGTCGTGCAGCTCGATTACCGCAACCCCGCTCTGCGGCGCGCGATGATCGCCGCGATGCGCTACTGGCTGGACCAGTTCGACATTGACGGCTTCCGCGTCGACGCCACCGGGTTCGTCACGGACGACTTCTGGCGCGAGGCCGTGCCGGCGCTGCGCGCCGGCGTCCGGCGGCCGATTCTGCTGCTCGCGGAGTGGGGCGATCTCAAGATGCATCGGCTCGGCTTCGACCTCTCCTACCCGTGGGACTCGTACGGCCGCCTAAAGACGGTGTGGCGCGGCGAGCCCGCCAGCACGTTCGTCCAGCACGAGCTGGCGGACCTCCGGGACATGCCCCCCCCCCCGGGCGGCGTGCGGCTGCGCTTCACCACCAACCACGACGAGACGGCCTGGGACAGTCCGCCCGTCACGCTGTTCGGCGGCTCGAGCGGCGCGCGCGCGGCGTACGTCGCCATGGCCCTGTTGCCGGGTCGGCCGCTGATCTACGACGGGCAGGAGGTCGAGAGCCCCCAGAAACTCGGCCTGTTCGTGCGCGAGCCGGTGGCGTGGGATCAGCCGGACGCGGCCGCGGCTCGCGCCTTCTACCGGAGAGTCCTGCAGCTGGCGCGCGATCCAGCGTTCACCGCCGGGGATCTCCGCGAGGCACGCACCTCCGCACCCGAGGACGTGATCGCCTACCGGCGCGGCGCGGCGCTCGTGCTCGTCAACGCGCGATCCCACCCGGTACGTGCCGCCGTGACCGGCTGCCACCTGGATCGCGCGCGCGACCTGCTGTCGGACGCGACGCTGCACGGCGACACGCTCTCGCTCCCAGCCTACGGCGCGGTCGTGGTGAAGCCGGCCTGCTCGCCTAGCGGCGAGTGAGGTCGAGCACGAGGGTTTCCCGCGGTCCGATCGTGCCCGGACGGTAATCCCGGATCTGCCCATCCCCGCCCACCTGTAACTCGGGGAGGGGGCCATGCCGACCACCGAGCAGGGTACGTGGCGTGTAGCGGCCCGCCGGCACAGCCCTCTGCCCCGAGCCGATCGTGACGTCCGCGGCAGACGTACTTCCCAGGTTCGCCACCACTAGCACGGCGTGGTCGCCCGCGCGGCGGAGGTAGGCGGCGACCTTGGAGCTACCAGACGAGAGCGGCACCAGCTTTCCCGTCGCCAGTGCCTCGTTCTGTTTGCGCAGGTGGATCAGCCGGCGGTAGAGGTTCAGGAGCGAGCCGGGGTCGGCATCCTCTACGGCGACGTTCGTCGTCGCCGCGTCCGGCTGCGGCGCCTCCCACGGGGTGCCCGTGGTGAAGCCCACGCCGGAGCCGGGACCCCACTGCATCGGCGTGCGGATGCGCGGATCCGGCTTGGCACCCGTCATCCCGATCTCCTCGCCATAGTAGACGAAGGGCAGGCCCGGCAGCGTCAGCAGCAGGGTCGCCGCGAGCTTCGCGCCGATGACGTCGCCGCCGAGCGCGGTGAGCACGCGGGTCTGGTCGTGGTTGCTGAGGAACGGCGACCATCGGTACGAGGGCAGCGCCTCCTGGAGCCGCAGGTATCCGCCGAGCAGTCCTGCCGCCGCGCCGGTGCGCACCGCCGAGAGCAACGAATCGGCCAGCTCGAAGCCGAAGTACGAGGTGAGCTGGTCCGGGTAGTACGGCAGCATCGCGTCGATGTTGCCCCACGCCTCGCCGACCGTGTATGCGTCGGGCTTCACGCTGCGGACATGCGCGGCGTACTCGCGCAGGAAGGCGTGGGTGCCGGGGCACCCCATGAGGCAGCTGCCTTCCTCCACGAGGTAGGGCACCGCGTCCAGGCGGAAGCCGTCCACCCCCAGCTCGCGCAGCCAGAACGTGGCGACCTTCTCCATCTCTTCCCGCACGGCGGATGTGCCGTAGTTCAAGTCCGGCATCTCGCTCGAAAAGACTCCCCAGTAGTACTCGTCCCGTGCGGGGGAACGGCGCCAGGCTACCTCGCCCCAGGGCCCCTTGCCCAGCGGCGTCGGGGAGAAGCGGTACCAGGCGCGAAACGGCGAGCTCGTGTCCCGGAGCGCCGCCTGGAAATGTGGGTACTCGCTCGAGGTGTGATTCAGCACCATGTCGACGAGCACTCTGATGCCGCGACGGTGCGCGGCCGCCACCAACCGCTTGAAATCGTCGTTGCTGCCGTAGGCGGGCTCGACGCGGTAGTAGTCGCTGACGTCGTAGCCGTGATAGCTGGGCGACGCGGCCACCGGCATGAGCCAGATGCACGACGCGCCGAGCTTGTCGATGTAGTCGAGCCTCGCGATCAGACCGTTCAAGTCCCCGATGCCGTCGCCGTTCGAGTCGAAGAACGAGCGGACGAAGACCTCGTAGCATACGGCGCCGCGCGTCCACGCCGGCGCCTCCTGGAAGAGCCACTCATACGCGGCCGGAAACTCGCGCCGCCAGAACCACTCGGCATGCTTCCCGTCGGACCGGACGGCGCCTCGCACGTCGCCGCCGATCGTGAACCCCGCCGCCGCCAGGGTGTCGAGCATCCGCTGATGATCGCGGACGTACACCTCCGGGGTGTCCCCTTCCTGTGCCCCCGTCACCATGTAGATGCGCGTCCCAGGACGCGGGTGCGCGCGGCGCGCGACGGCATAGATGGAGGGGGCGACCCAGAAGGCCGGGGAGAACACGGCGACCCGCCCGAACACGTCGGGGTACTTGAGCGCGGCGTACAGCGAAATCAGCCCACCCATGCTGGAGCCAGCGACGCCGGTGTGGAGGCGATCGGGTAGGGTGCGATAGCGCTGATCGATGTAGGGCTTCAGCGTCCTGGCGAGGAAGTCGACGTAGGCGTCCCCCTCGCCGCCGCCGTACTTCTGGTTGCGCCAGGGGGAGTACTCGTCGAACCGCTGCTGCTGACCGTTGTCGACGGCGACGACGATCACGCCCTCGTCGCCGAGGGCGTGAAGGCTGTCCAGCGTCTCATCCACACCCCACTCCCCTGCGAAGCTCGTCGCGGCGTCGAACACGTTCTGCCCGTCGTGCAGGTAGAGCACGGGGTAGCGCTGCTGCGACGTGTCATAGCCGGGCGGGAGGTAGAGCCAGACCCGGCGCGTGCGTCCGAGCTGCGGCATGGCGAAATCGGGGCTGAGGATCGAGACCGAGGCCGTGGCGGTGGACGGCGCGCGCGGCCGCGTGCTCCCGTCCCGCCATCCTACGACCGTCCCCGTGTAGGTGGCGGCGCCCGAGTCGGGCACCGTGAAGCTGCGGTTCGGCACGTCGCGACCAGCGCTATCCTGCTCGACCGTCTCCCACGAACCCAGGGTGAACTTGAAGTCGATTCGGCCGCGCACGGACTCCGGGAGCGTGATCGCGTACTCCCCCGCGGCTTGCGCTGTCAGCCGATACGCAAGTGCACGCGGGTTCCATTGGTTGAACGTGCCGGCCACGAATATCGAAGCACCCGCCGGCGGGGGCGTCGGCACGGCCACGTGGAGGGTCCCCTGCGCGCCCGCGGGTCCGGCCGCGAGGGCTAGGCAGACCGCGACCGAGGCTGGTCGCCTCACGGTTGCAGCCGGTTGGGTGCGTCGATCGCGAGGGCCGAGTTGGACCCGAGGCTGAGCTGGATCGCGCCGAGGGCGTCCACGACGACCGACGTGCCGGCGCACGCCGCGCCGGAACGCCCGCCCGTCAGGACGTCGCAGTAGGTGCCGGCCGGTAGGCCCGTGGGCACGGTGGCCGCCACGGCGGCGCTCTCGCGGTTGATGGCCACGAACCCCCTGTCGCCGCGTGAGAAGGCGATGGCGTTGGCGCCGTCGTCCCACCAGTGGTTCACGTCGCTGCCCGCGACGACCCGGCGGAACGCGATCATGCGCAGAATGGACGGGTCACGGTGCTCGCACACCCACAGACCCACCGTCGCTGTTTCGAGGCTGGAGGCACACGACACCGCATTGGTATTCCCGTTGGCATCGGACGGCGGACCCATGCTGTTTCCCGCCGGACAGTCGAACGCGTAACTCGAGAGGACTGACGGATACCCGTAGGGCTGGGCCAGCATCCACACGTTCGCGACGCGGAAGACGCTGCCGTCGCGATAGCTGATGCCGCACTGGTGCTGCGTGTCATGGTTCTGCAGGAACACGACGGCTTTGTCGGTAGGCATCAGCCCCCACGCCGCCGGCGAGAACTGGCCTCCGGGCGGCCCATTGGGGTTGAGCTGTGAGAGATGCTGTCCCCCGGTACCGAGGAACTTGTCGCCCACTCCCACGAAGGTGAACTCGGTGATGTCCGCGGCGCCGCCGGAGCCGTAGGCTTCGCCGAAGTAGTCGCGCGGCGACAGCGCCTCGCCTGCCCCGCTGCTCACCTCGAGAAAGTAGTACGGCAGCGGGCGCCCCTCCGCGGTCATCGTGGAATCCACGATCGCGAGAATAGCGTCCAGCTCCACCTGCTGGATGTGCTTGGCCGCGTCGATGCGGAAGCCCGCCACGCCGAGACGAGCCAGCATGATCAGGTAGCCGGCGATCTTCTGCCGGACCGACGGCAGACCCGTATTGAGATCCGGTAGCGAGAACAGCTCGCAGTCCTGCACATTGGCGGCGCTCTGGTAGTTGTTGACCGTGCAGGGCGGGTGGAAATCACCGGGACCGTACAGTCCTGGATAGTTGTACTTCGTGTAGGCCGTACCGTTGCTGCCGACGCCGGGACTCGGATAGTTGGTCATGTGGTTGATGACTGCATCCACGTAGATGCCGACCCCGGCCGTATGGCAGCGCTGCACCATGTCCACGAACTCGGTGCCGGTTCCCGAGCGGCTGCGGGCGATGCTGTAGCTCACCGGCTGATAGCGCTCGCTCCAGTCGTGCGTCGGCGTGATACTGTGCTCCTCCGGCGGCGAGATCTGCACCGCCGCGAATCCCGCCGGCCCGAGTACCTGCTCGCACTCGGTCGCGATGTCGGTCCACTTCCACTCGAAGAGGTGCACGAAGACGTCGCCCGCCGCCATGTGGCCGCTGGGGCGGTAGGTCACCGGGAGCACCGGGCGATCCCCGGTGGATGGATTCGTGGCGGGAGCGGAGAGGGGAGTGTCGTGGCAAGCAGCGGCGGCGAGCGCCAGCAGCCCCGCGACGGCGGCTCGAAGATTTGCACGCACGGCTCGACCCCGGTGTCTCACGAAACAACCGCAGCTCCACCGCGGAGACGGTGGAGCTGCGGATAGCCAAAAGCGAGTGGCTGCGCCGCGCTCAGTAACCCGGATTCTGCTTCAGGTTCGGGTTGGCCGAGAGTTCGTTCAGCGGAATCGGGTACAGATTCAGGTGCGAGTCCGTCGCCACACCGGCCTGCGTGCCGCCCTTCCACGACCAGATGTAGGTCCCGCCGGTGTACTGGCCGTACCGGATGAGGTCGGTCCGGCGGTGGCCCTCCCACAGCAACTCACGGCTCCGTTCATCCAGGATGTATGGCAGCGTGAGCTGGCCGGCCGTAATGTCGCCAGACGTGCCCCCGTAGGCACGCTCGCGGACCAAGTTCACGTAGGTCAGCGCCTGGGCCGCGGTGCCGCCACCGCCGCGCAACTGGGCTTCGGCGTAGATCAGGTAGGCGTCCGCGAGACGGAACATCGGGAAGTCCGTGTCGGGGAACGTCTGGTCCGAACCGACCGCGCCACCCGAGGTGAGGTTCGAGTACTTGGGTGCCGCGATCCCCTCGGTGAACGTGCTGATGCTGTTCACCGCGGTGTCCTGGCCCGACGTGAAGAAGAAGGAGGCCCGAGTGTCCCCGGCGGGTTCCGCGGCCGCCTGGTAGCGATAATAGGCTTGCGGCTTCAGGCGCAGCCCCCACCAGCAGCCATTGATGCCGTAATCGGAGTTCTTCATCAGCGGGCCGCCGCAGGCAGCGTGCACGAGGAATGTCGTGCCGCCCCACGTCTGGGTGCGCAATCCGTCGAACGGGACGGCGAAGATCATCTCGGGCGACGTGTTGTTGTCCGCCAAGAAGTTGTTCCGATAGAGCGGAGCCAGGCTGTAGGCGCCCGAGGTGATGACCGCCTGCGCGGCCGCCAGCGCCTTGTCGTACGCTGGGGTGCCGGTGTAGATGGCCGCGTTCAGGTAGACATGCGCCAGGAGCATCTGCGCGGCCCCCGGCGTGGCCCGGCCGTAGCTGGCGGCGCCGGGCGGCGGGAGCTGGTTTTGAATGGCGGTCAGCTCGCTCACGATGAAGTTGTAGACGTCCGTGCGCGTGCTCTGCTTCGGCGGGGTGGCGCCGAGCGGGTCGTTCTCGGTCACCAGCGGGATGTCTCCGAATAGATCGATCCCGTGCCAGTAGCTGAGCGCGCGCAGGAACCGGGCCTCAGCGCGATACTGCGCGATCAGGGCCCTGAACGCGGCGTCATTCTGGCCCCGCGCCGTCAGCTTCGCATCCGTCGTCTGGCGCAGGAACTCGTTCGCCATCGCGGTCTGGAAGTAGATCCTCGCGTACATCGCGGTCACCCAGACGTTGCTGGACACCCACCCCTGTGTGTTGATCTCGGGGAGTCCCGGGTCGCCCCACGCCACCACGGTCTCGTCGGTGGGCAACTGATTCAGCTGCCACCAGACGCGTACGTATTCCGAGAAGCCCTCGTCGAACCTCTGAATGTCACTGTTGTTGGTCGGGCCTTGCTGCCCGGTGAGGGCCAGCCCCCCGTATACCTTGGCGATGAACGACGTGTAGGAGTTCAGGTCCGTGAAGATGTTGGCGTCCGTGACCGTACTCTTGGGCTGCACCGTCGTGTCCGTGCAACCCGCCGCGGCCAGGCACACCAGGCCGGCGGCGACGGCCAGCGCCTTGCAGGTTCTGAAACTCATGGTACCCTCCCTCTCGATGTCCTGTTGATGGCCGCGTTAGAACCGGATGCTGAGACCGCTGGTGAACGTGCGCGCCCGAGGATAGATGTTGTTGTCGATGCCGAACAGACCCGCCGTCGGGTCCACGCCGCTGTAGCCGGTGATGGTGAACACGTTCTGCACGGTCCCGTAGATGCGCATCGGCTGGGCACGCAGGTTGAACGCGTAGCCCGCGGTGAGGTTGTCCATGCGCAGGAACGACGCCTTCTCCAGGTAGTAGTCCGACAGGTATTGCGCGACCGTGAAGCCGGTCTTCAGGACCGAGGCGTGCAGGTTGTACGGCGAGGTGCCCGCGAACAGCTCACGGTAGTCGCCGGAGGCGGACGCAACGTTGTTGTAGACGTAGTTGCCCAGGTACGCCCGGAGCGTGAAGCTCAAGTCGAACGAGCCATAGCTGAGGTACGACGTGTGCCCCAGAATCCAGTGCGGTGCGGGGTCGTGCATCGGTTGCAGGTTGTTCGTGCAGCGCGCCACGACACTGTCGCCAGCCACGTTGTAATAGCTCCCTTGGACCGGCTTGCCGCTCTGGTACGCCTGCCGGCACAAGAAAAACGAATTGACCGGCTTGCCCGGCGTGAGGACCTCGACGGTGTTGCCCACGCCGCCGGAGATGTTGCCGACCAGGATCTGCGAGCTGGCGCTGGCCGCTGGGTTGATGCTGAGCAGGGTGTTGGTGTTGTGGGAGGCGGTGAAGTTGGCGTTCCAGGTTAGGCCGCGCCGGCCGCCGTCCATCACGCGGGCGCCGAGGCTCAACTCGAAGCCCCGGTTCCGCATGCTGCCGATATTGGTCGTGACGTAGTTCGACAGGTTGCTACCGCCGGCCACGGGCACCAGGAAGATCATGTCGTCGGTCTTCTTGTCGTACCAGTCGAAGGTACCGCTGATCCGCTGGTTGTTGAGGCCGAAGTCAAGCCCGACGTCCGCCGAACCGGTGGACTCCCACTTGATGTTCGGGTCGACTGCGGCTGGGCGGATCGTGGTGACGAACTGGTTGCCGAACTGCACCTGGGCCTGTGGGTTGCCGTAGGTGTAGGCCACGTACTGGAGGTAGTTCCCGAACGCCTGGTTGCCTGTCTTCGCCCACGAGAGGCGGAGCTTGAGGTCCGACAGCGACCGGAAGCTCTGCATGAAGCTCTCCTGGGAGATGCGCCACGCGAACGCCGCCGAGGTGAACGTGCCCCACGCGTTGCTCGGCCCGAACCGCGAGGAGCCGTCGCGCCGAAGGCTGAGCGCCAGCAGGTAGCGGTCGCCGAAGTTGTAGTTGGCGCGCCCGAAGAACGAGATCAGCCGGCTCTCCTCGACGGGGGAGCTGTTCGAGACGGTCGTGGCCGCCGGGATGCCGTCGGTGCCGAGCAGGTCGGAGCTGAGGCCCCGCTCGTACAGCGACGTGTACTCGGCGTGCGACTGGGCATACGAGTAGCCCGCGGTGACATCGAGGTTGCCGTGCAGCGCGCTGAGCGGCGCCCCGTAGCTCAGGTACGTCTCGAGCACCGTGTTCGTCATGTTGTTGTTGGCGTGAGCGAGCTCACCGAAGTAGCCTGTCTTCTGCTCGGCGTGCAGAGTGCTCGGGCCGAAGGTCGCCCCCTCCACCTGCGTCACGTCGTAGCCGAGGGTGAGGTGGGCCGTCAGTGCCTGGCTCAGGAACGGCAGGTTATAGGCGGCCTGCAGGTTGCCGATGGAGCGGTACGTCGTGCCGTGCGAGGTAGCGAGCGCCAGGATCTCGAGCGGGTTGTCCCCGGAGGTCAGGCTGTTGCCCGGCCAGTTGTAGTAGCGGGTCTTCGCCGTGGAGTCATAGACGGGCTGGGTCGGCCCAAACGTCGCCGCGTTGGCGAGCACGCTGCCCAGTCCATACCCGCCGGGCGTGAACTGGTCTTGGGTGCGTGACCCCCTCAGGCTGGCGCGCACGTCCAGGCGGTCGAACAAGCGCTGCGAGTAGTTCAATCCCAACGAGAGCCGCTTCGCTGTGGTGCCCTGGATGATGCCGTCCTGGTTGAGGTAGCCGAACGACAGCCGCCAGCTGTTGCTCTCGCCCGTACCCGAGACGGAGAGGTTGTGATCCTGGCCGTAGCCGGTGCGGGACACGAGGTCGAACCAGTTGGTGTTCGCGCTGCCCAGCTGGCTCAGGTACTGCGGCGCGTACTGAGCCACGGCGGCCCGGTACTGCGTCGAGTTGAGCATGTTAGGCAGCCTGGTGACCGACGAGGCCGAGAAGCTGCTGCTGTACTCGAACTGCGGTCCCCCACGCCGCCCGGGCTTCGTCGTGACCAGGATCACGCCACTGGCCCCGTTGGCGCCGTAGATCGCCGCGGCGGAGGCGTCCCGGAGCACCGTGATGCTCTCGATGTCATCCGGGTTCAGGAAGTTGAGGGGGTCGCGGCCCGCCGAGATTCCTCCGCCGTTGCCTACCGGCGCGCCATCGACGACGTACAACGGCTCGCTGCTCGCGTTCACCGAGGTCGTGCCGCGGATCCGGATGGCGAGACCGCCGCCCGGCTCGTTGTTGTCCACGACCTGCACGCCTGCGACCTTGCTCTGGATGAGCTGCTGCGGGCTCACGATGCGGCCCGGATTGAACTCCGCGGAGCTGAGCTGCGTCACGGCACCGGTGATGTTACCTGCGGTTTGCTGCCCGTAGCCGACTACCACCAGCTCCGACAGGCCGACCGCCTGGGCCGTCAGGGCCAAATCGACGACGACGGTGTCCCCCCCTGCGACGGTGACGGGCCGAGCCGCCGGCCCGTACCCGAGCATCCTCGCCCGCACGCTGTCAGTGCCCGCCGGAACGCCGGTGATGGCGTAGCGACCATCCGCCTGGGTCAACGCCCCGCGGCTGCCCACGGTGACCGTGGCTCCAACCAGCGGTTGCTGCGTCCCGGCGTCCGTGACGTGTCCGCGGATCGTGCCGGTGAGCTGTTGCGCGCCGAGCGGCGCGTTCCAGAGCACCGCCAGGAGCGCACCGATGACATGCCGTGATCGTCTCATACCCGTCCTCTCAATGCTGCAAACTGGAACTCGCGAAGGGTCGCCTCGGGGCCGATTGTGCTTCCAGATAATGCGCGGGTGCCGCTCTGTCAATGGTCAGCGACAGAGGCGAACTTACTGCAGGAACTGCGGTTCGAGGAATGGAGCGGATGGGATTCGAACCCACGACCCCCTGGTTGCAAAGCG